>CALRKY020000001.1:0-147522 GCA_943368345.1 Synechococcus sp. UW140
AACTCCGACCACGCTCCGACGGAAGCAAAGGCCCGATCAGTGCCCATTCATCATCGCTGACCCCAATCCGCTCGCCCAATGCTGCCTCCAAAAGACAGCCTTGAATCAATGATCGAGTCTCAGGTCAAGCTTTGTCCACGTGGCCTAACAACATTTGGCTTCCGAGAAGCCAGGGCACCCATCGGCGGCGAATGAGGAGCGGCCTGCTTCCTTCGCCGGGTTTGTAACGACCGGTCCAGCGGCGACTGTCATGGTCCATTTACAGATCTCCCGCACGACGCAGCGCGTCTGTGAGCGAAGGGAAGGCGGTGAAGGAAAACACAAACTCCACCGGCACCTTGAAATAGGCTGCGATTTTCATGCCTAGCTCGAGGCTCGGTTTATAGTCGCCTCGCTCGAGGTAGCCGATCGTCTGCGGGTTGACGCCAACCGCCTCCGCCAGTTCGCGGCGCGAGCAGTTGCGGTCATTCCGCAACAATCCGATTCGGTTGAACATGTGAAATCTTTATAGTTTTGTTGTGAAAACACAACAAAATTTGGTGACGCAGCGACATTATTTCAAATTTTGCATCCGAGACTGTCAAACCATGTCGGCAGCCGAGGCCTAATCGACCGCGAAAATCTCCGCTGCTGGCACCGTTATGTTCAGCGACGGAAGGCCCACATCAGCGCCGGTCGCGAGCCAGTTGTCCGACCAGCCTTCGGGGCCTGTACGCTGCACGACACGGACCCGCCGCCGGTCCGGATCAACAAACAGGATCGTGTCGATCCCCGGCAACGCCTGATATTCGGCAAGCTTGACGACCTGATCATGGGACGATGTCGATGGCGACAGCACCTCAACGACAACCCTAGGATCGCCTAGGAGTTTACGCCCCGCATTCTCGGGCTTGGCCGGGTCGTTGCAATAGACCGACACATCCGGGTAGCGAACGTTGAGTTCGCCGGTCTTCACCGCCATATCGGACCCGAACGGGCGACATCCTGAACCGCGTAATCTCACTAACAACGAGCCTACAAGATTGGCCTGTATCGCGGCATGGCTGACCGTTCCGCCAGCCATCATGTAGATAAAGCCATCGACCAGTTCTGCTTTCGCATCGCCGAAATCCATTTCAACGAATTCTTCGGCAGTAACCGTACGATATGCCGGATTGGATGCAACGGTGGCCATCTGTCGATGGATACACCTCTGCCACCCCAAAGCAAAGGGCCGGAGGTTTCCCCCCGGCCCTTCATTCATTCGGTGAACGTTCGGACTAGAAGTCCATGCCGCCCATGCCGCCCATTCCGCCGCCGCCCATGCCGCCGCCCATTCCGCCGCCGGATTTGTCTTCCGGCAGTTCAGCGACAACCGCTTCGGTGGTGATCAGCAGGGACGCGACCGAGGCTGCGTCCTGCAGTGCGGTGCGAACAACCTTGGTCGGGTCGATCACGCCGGACTTGACCAGGTCCTCATAGACTTCGGTCTGGGCGTTGAAGCCCATATTCTCGTTGTTGCCATCGAGCAGCTTGCCCGAAACAACCGCGCCGTCATGACCAGCGTTCTGCGCGATCTGGCGCAGTGGCGAGGTCAGGGCCTTGCGGATGATGTCGACGCCGCGCGTCTGGTCATCATTGGCACCCTTCATGCCCTCAAGCGCCTTGGTGGCGTACAGCAGAGCCGTACCACCGCCCGGGACGATGCCTTCTTCCACCGCAGCGCGGGTGGCGTGCAGGGCATCATCAACCCGGTCCTTGCGCTCCTTGACCTCAACCTCAGTCGATCCACCGACCTTGAGGACGGCAACGCCGCCTGCAAGCTTGGCCAGACGCTCCTGAAGTTTTTCCTTGTCATAGTCCGAGGTGGTGTTCTCGATCTGCGAGCGGATCTGCTCAACGCGGCCCTTGATCGATTCGGCATCACCGGCACCGTCGACGATGGTGGTGTTGTCCTTGTCGATGGTGACGCGCTTGGCTTTGCCGAGCATGGCGAGCGTGACATTCTCCAGCTTGATGCCAAGGTCTTCGGAGATCATCTGGCCCTGCGTCAGGATCGCGATATCCTCCAGCATCGCCTTGCGACGATCACCAAAGCCCGGAGCCTTGACGGCGGCGACCTTCAGGCCACCGCGCAGCTTGTTGACGACGAGCGTGGCCAGAGCCTCGCCCTCGACGTCTTCCGCGATGATCAGCAGCGGGCGGCCCGACTGCACGACCGCTTCGAGAACCGGCAGCAACGCCTGGAGGTTCGACAGCTTCTTTTCGTGGATAAGGATATGCGGGTTGTCGAGTTCAACCTGCATCTTCTCCGGGTTGGTGATGAAGTAGGGCGACAGATAGCCGCGGTCGAACTGCATGCCTTCGACGACATCCAGTTCGGAGGCCATACCCTTGGCTTCCTCGACGGTGATCACGCCTTCCTTGCCGACCTTTTCCATCGCTTCGGCGATCATGGTGCCGATTTCGGTCTCACCATTGGCCGAGATGGTACCGACCTGCGCAATTTCACCCGAGCCAGCGACCGGCTTCGACCGCTTCTTGAGATCGGCAACGACGGCAACAACGGCCAGATCGATGCCGCGCTTCAGGTCCATCGGGTTCATGCCTGCTGCGACCGACTTCAGGCCTTCGCGAACGATGGCCTGGGCCAGAACCGTGGCAGTCGTGGTGCCGTCACCGGCGATATCGTTGGTCTTGGAAGCGACTTCGCGGACCATCTGCGCACCGATATTCTGGTACTTGTCCTTCAGTTCGATTTCCTTGGCGACCGTCACACCGTCCTTGGTGATGCGGGGTGCACCGAAGCTCTTTTCGATGACCACGTTGCGGCCCTTTGGCCCCAGCGTGACCTTGACGGCATCAGCGAGGATGTCGACGCCCTGAAGAATGCGTTCGCGCGCGTCGCGGCCGAACTTTACGTCCTTGGCTGCCATATTGAAATTCCTTTGATTAGAATGGTTTGGTCAAAAAGCGCTCTGCAGGTCTGGCTCAGCCGACGATCCCGAGAATGTCGCTTTCCTTCATGATCAGCAGGTCTTCGCCGTCCAGCTTGACCTCGGTGCCCGACCATTTGCCGAACAGGATCTTGTCGCCGGCCTTGACGTCGAGCGGCGTGATCTTGCCATCGTCGCCGCGTGCGCCTGCACCGACGGAAACCACCTCGCCCTCCTGGGGCTTTTCCTTGGCGGTATCGGGAATGATGATGCCACCCGCAGTCTTCTCGTTGGCCTCGATACGGCGGACGAGAACGCGGTCATGCAATGGACGAAAGCTCATGCGTCACCCTGACTATCATATGTTGAACAATCACTGGCACTCACCAATGGCGAGTGCTAGCGGTGGTGGGGATATGTGGATGCGGCCCTGCAGAGTCAAGGCGTGGGGGGCGTGAAATTCCTGTTACGGAATTTGCCGGGCGCGGCCTCGTGCCGGTGGCGGCACCAGATCAGGCAATTGACCGCCCTTGCGGAACCCCTTGATCACCAGGACCGTCAGGATGGTGAAATGACCAAGGCCCGCCATAGCCATCGGAATCACCCATTCACCGCTTATGGCCGGATCGACGGCCTGGAGGCCGACGATGTTCGGCCCGAATATCGCGCGCATCACATGGATCGTCGCGATCACCAGCGCGAGTCCGGCGACGCCACGGAATTCGGCCGGTCGTCCCTCAATCCGACGTATGAGTTCAAACGCCGTCACCGCTGAATAGGCTCCGTGCAACAACGAAATAACAACCACACGGCTGGCAAAATCCGGCCCCAGCTTGGCGCTAGCTGCCAGCCAGATCGTCGGGCCGAGAACCAGCGCAAACAGATTCGGGGACGCGCCGTTGGTGCGCCGCGCTGCGCAATAGCCAAGGCCTGCTGCGCCCAGCATCGCATAATTGGCGATCATCCGGAGCCAGCCGTCAGGGGTGTCGCCACCAAAGGCGAACAGCGCATAGCCAGCCGCGCAAAGCCCGGCTGCAACCGCCCACCAGAGCAGCGAATCCGCCGCGCGGTTCCGACGCCACTCCGACAGCAGCGCCGCACAGCAAAGCGCGGTCACCACCGCAGTCAGCAACAACATCAGATAGGGCGCAGGCAAATGCACATCCTCCGCGAAGACGCCCCAGCCTAACACAGCAACCCACCCTGCGACAAGCTGCCGCAGGTCCTGTCACATCCGCCCTATTCTGAACGCAAACCCGAAGCCACTAAGCCTTTTTGGCCGCAGCCTTTTTTGGCTTCGCAGCGGCAGGCGCGGCATCAGCCTTTGCAGCTGCAGGCTTTGCGGCTTTAGGCTTTGCGACCTTCGCCGGTTCTGCGGCAGGCTCAGCCTCGGCCTTCGCCGACTTCGCAGGTTTTGCTGCCTTCTTGGCCTTCGCGGGCGCATGATCATGACCGCAGCCGGGGCCGTGGACATGACCAGGCGTCTCGTCCTCGCTCTCGATGGCCGCTTCCAGTTCAGCGCGGGACACCGACCGCTCGGTCAGCGCTGCTTTGCCGATCAGGAAATCGACAACCTTGTCCTCATACAGCGGGGCGCGGAGTTGAGCTGCGGCCATCGCATCCTGCTGGAAAAACTGCATCGCCTGCGGGCGCTGCTTGTCAGGATAGCGTGACACTTCCTGCGCAATCAGCCGGTTCATTTCGGCCTGACTGACCTGAATCTCGTTGGTCTGGCCGATTTCCGACAGCAACAGGCCAAGCCGCACGCGGCGTTCGGCAATCCGCCGATATTCGCCGCGATCCTTCTCGATCTCCGCCTGCGCCGCAGCCACATCGGGCTCGTTGCTGGTTTCCTGCTGCAACTGCTGCCAAATCTGCTCGAATTCGGCATCGACCATCGAGGCGGGGACATCGAAGGTGTTCGACGCCGCCAGATGGTCGAGCAACTTCCGCTTCATATGGGTGCGGGTCAGGTTGCTCAGTTCGGCTTCAATCTGATCCTTCAAAATGTCCTTCAGCTGCTGGAGCGATTCCAATCCGAGATTCTTCGCCAGATCGTCATCCAGCCCGACCAGCTTGGCGGTGCGGACTTCGGTGACAGTCACATCAAACTGCGCCGGACGCCCCTTGAGGTAGGCGACATTGTAATCCGCCGGGAAGGTCACGTTCAGCACGCGCTGTTCATTGGCCTTCACGCCAAGCAACTGGTCCTCAAAGCCGGGGATCAGGCGGCCCGAGCCGAGTTCGACCTGCATCGCCTCACCCTTGCCGCCGTCGAACGCCTCGCCGTCAACGGTGCCGAGATAGTCGATGACCACCACATCGCCAGTGGCAGCAGCATGGCCCTTCTTGGCAGGTTCAAAGCTTTTCTGCTGATCGGCAAACCGCTGCAGCGCCGCCGTCATCGCATCGTCATCGGCGGCAACCGTCAGCTTCTCCAGTTCGATACCCTCCAGAGCAGGCAGCGTGATCGCTGGCAGAACTTCGACTGCGACCTTCAGCGACAGATCCATGCCGTCCTGATAATCGTCAATCTCGACTTTCGGCTGCATTGCGGGACGAAGCTTTTCCTTGGCAACCAGCGCCTGCACGCCTTCGTTGGCGGCTTCCTCCAGCGCCTGACCGGTCACTGCGGGACCGTGCATTTTCCGCACCAGGTTCGCCGGAACCTTGCCGGGGCGGAACCCTGGCATGCGGATCTGCTGGGCGGCGGTTGCCAGGTGCCGATCAATCCGGGCGTTGAAATCCTTCGCCGGAATGGTGACGCGATATTCGCGCTTCAGGCCCTCGTTCAACGTTTCCGCAATGCGCATGTTGTCGCTTTCTGTCGTCTCTCAATCGGCTACGCCGGGGAATGGTGCGGGCGAAGGGACTCGAACCCCCACGTCTTTCGACACTGGAACCTAAATCCAGCGCGTCTACCAATTCCGCCACGCCCGCGCCGGTTATTCCAAGTCGGCGGCTCCTATATCATCGCAGGGGGCGGGCGCAAGGCGCTCGGCAGATTCCGGGTCGCGCCAATCAGAAATTCGACATTGCCCTCTGGCCCGGTAATCGGACTTTGGGTGACGCCGCTGACCGTCCAGCCCGGCTGCGCGGCCAGCCACGCCTCGACCTCGGCCACCACCCGGTCATGGATGGCGGGGTCCCGCACCACGCCCCCCTTCCCGACTTCACCGCGTCCGGCCTCAAACTGCGGCTTGATCAGCGCAATCAACCAAGCCTCCCGGGCTGCGAACCTCAGCGGCATCTCCAAAACCTTTGCCAAGCCGATGAAGCTAGCGTCGCACACGATGGCGTCGATGGGTTCGGGGATATGCTCCGCCGTCAGGATACGCGCACTGGTCTGTTCATGGACGACGACCCGTGGGTCCTGCCGCAGTTTCCACGCCAGTTGATTGGTGCCGGAATCGACTGCGTAGACCCTCGCCGCCCCGCGCGTCAGCAGCACATCGGTAAACCCGCCGGTCGATGAGCCCACATCCATCGCCACCACAGCCCCGGTGGCAAATCCGAAGTGGTCGAGCCCATGCGCCAGCTTCAGCCCGCCGCGCGACACCCAGGGATGATCCCGCCCCTTGACGGTCAGCACCGCATCCGGCGCCAGCATCTGCCCGGACTTCTCAACCTTCCGGTCCCCGGCAAACACCAACCCAGCCATGATCAATGCCTGCGCCCGCGTCCGCGATTCGGCCAGCCCATGTTCGACGAGAAGTTGATCAGCGCGGGTTTTAGGCAAAGGGGTTCACAATGCGGAGGCGGCCTTCGATCACCATGCCGTCGTGCATGTCTTCGGACCAAAGCGTGTCGCATCCACCTCGGAGGGCCGACGCGATGATCATGGAGTCGTATACTGACAACTGATAACGGTGGCCGATGTCCAAACCCGTCAGATGCGTAGCCAAATCAAGCGGGGCGATCCGGGGGAAATGTGACCGTACAACCGACAATGCCACGCCAACTTCATCCCACGATCTTTTTAGCTTCCGCCGTGCGACGTTTGCGAACTCGTTGAGCGACTGAACACTGATCAGGCCACCGCGATGAAGCACGGCCTGAGCAACCCCACGTTTGGCATCAGCGGTAAATGCGTAGACCAAAACGTTCGAGTCCGGAAAAGCGAGACTCACCGCGCATTGGCCCCTTCACGATCAAATTTGTAGTCGGCAGGCAGCTCCCAAGCGATCGAACGCATCGCTTCAAGCGCCCGGCGCCGTCGCTCGTCTTCGCTCATTCCCAGCGTTTGATCATCAATTCGGCGCAGGTTGATAGTATCGCCCTCGCTGAGATTCATCTCACGAACCAATTTCACGGGTAGCCGCACTGCAAGGCTATTTCCCCAACGGGCAATCTGCGCCACCGACACCTCCTATGATATACAGCGCGTTCTGTATATCATTCGAAAGATACCTTCAAGCCCGCGCGCCCACCACCCCAACGCTGTTGTGTCGCAGCGCAGACAGCACCGTCTCCACAATCGCTGCCGCATCAAGCCCTGCCTCGGCATATTGCCGGTCGGGTTTGTCGTGGTCCTGGAATACATCGGGGAGGCGGAGGGTTCTGACCTTCAGCCCGGCGTCAGTCAGCCCTTCGTCGCTGGCGAGCGTCAGGACATGCGCGCCAAAACCGCCGATTGCGGCTTCTTCGATGGTCACCAGCACCTCGTGCGTCGCCGCCAGTTTGCGGATCAGGTCTCGGTCGAGGGGCTTGGCGAAACGCAGGTCGGCAACGGTCGTCGGCAGGCCTCGCGCGTCGAGCTGGTCGGCGGCTTTCAGCGCCTCCGCGAGGCGGGTACCGAGCGACAGGATCGCAACCTTCGTGCCCTCCCGAACAATGCGGCCCTTGCCGATCTCGAGTTGCAACGGCACCTCGGGGATGGCGACCCCAGTCCCCTCGCCGCGCGGATAGCGCACCGCGATGGGGCCGCTGTCGTGCAGCGTCATCGTGTAGGTCATATGGACCAGTTCGGCCTCGTCGGCAGCGGCCATGACGACGAAATTGGGTAAGGAAGCGAGATAGGTGACGTCGAAGCTCCCGGCGTGCGTGGCCCCATCGGCCCCGACCAGCCCGGCCCGGTCAATCGCAAACCGAACCGGCAGATTCTGGATCGCCACGTCATGAACGACCTGGTCATAGGCGCGCTGAAGGAAGGTCGAGTAAATCGCGCAGAACGGCCGCATTCCCTGCGCTGCCAGCCCCGCCGCAAAGGTCACCGCATGCTGTTCGGCGATACCAACGTCGAAGGCGCGGTCCGGATGCGCCTTGGCAAATTTATCGACGCCGGTCCCCGACGGCATAGCCGCCGTGATTGCAACGATGCGCGCATCGGTCACGGCAAGCTTCGCCAGCGTTTCGCCGAATACATTCTGGTAGGATGGCGGTCCCGGCGGAGCCTTAACCTGCGTACCGGTCACCACATCGAATTTCTGCACCCCGTGATATTTGTCATCCGCCGCCTCGGCCGGGGCATAGCCCTTGCCCTTTTTGGTGACGACATGGACGAGAATCGGACCTTCGCCGGTATCGCGGACATTTTCCAGAACCGGGATCAGATGGTCGAGATTATGGCCGTCGATAGGGCCAACATAATAAAGCCCAAGCTCCTCGAACAGTGTCCCGCCCGTCGCCATTCCGCGGGCATATTCGTCGGTCTTGCGCGCCGCAATGTGCAGCGCCCGTGGCAATTTGCGCGCCAATCGCCGCGCCAGATCGCGCAAGCCCAGAAACTCCCGGCTGGACACGATCCGCGCCAGATAGGCCGACAGACCGCCCACCGGCGGCGCAATCGACATGTCATTGTCATTGAGGATGACGATCAGCCGGTTGCCCGCAACCTCGGCGTTGTTCATCGCCTCATAGGCCATGCCGGCAGACATCGCCCCGTCGCCGATCACCGCGATTGCCTTGCCAGGTGCTCCCGTCAATTTATTGGCAATGGCAAACCCAAGTGCCGCCGAGATCGATGTCGAGGAATGCGCCGCACCGAAAGGATCATATTCGCTTTCCGACCGTTTGGTGAAGCCGGACAAGCCACCTGCCTGCCGCAGCGTCCGGATCCTGTCGCGCCGCCCGGTCAAAATCTTGTGGGGATAGGCCTGGTGCCCGACGTCCCAGATCAGCCGGTCGTCGGGTGTATTGAAGACATAATGAATGGCGGTGGTCAGTTCGACGACGCCGAGACCAGCGCCCAGATGCCCGCCGGTCACGCTGACGGCATCAATCAGTTCCAGCCGCAGTTCATCGGCAAATTGGCGGAGCTGTTGTGGCTTCAACGTCCGCAGCTCGGCGGGGGTATCCACCGTATCGAGCAGCGGTGTCCTGGAATGGCTTGTCACGTCGGCGATGTCCGCTGGTTTCAAATTCGCGGCAGCTTACCCGCCCCGCGCTGACTTGTCAGGCGCAATCAACGCAGCGCCCGCGCACCTCGATAACCGGACGGACCGCAATAAAGCCGCTGACCTCGGCTTTCGCCCGGACGCTGGCCGATACCTGATCGTCATCGATATGGGTGGTGGCTCCGCAATCATCACACACGAGGAAGATGCAATCATGCAGGCAGCCGGGGTGCGCGTTCGCCAGATAGGCATTGCGGCTCTCCACCCGGGTTGCAACATGCGCGGCAACGAACAGGTCCAATATGCGGTAGACGGTGTTGGCAGCGACCCGGCGACCAAGGCTGCGGCTGGTCGCCTCCGCGATATCATAGGCGCTGGCGGGCTTGTCGAAGGCCGCGAGCGCGCTGAACACCGCTGCGCGCATCACGGTCCATTGTTCACCCGATGCCTGCAGCACCGCGCTGGCCGCCGCGACGAGTCCGGCGCCATCTGGCGTGTCGTGTACGTGAGGATGGGCAGAGGCCATGTCAGGCCATATGCGCCTGCGGGCGGCTGGCCTCAAGCCTTCCAGCGCAAATTCAGCAGGTGGGCCGACGCCAGCAATGTCACGCCGCACACCGTCATGACGACTTCCGACGGATCGCCATGCCCCTGCAGCAGCGCCGCCGCCATCAGCGCCACCCCGGCAAGGCCCAGCACGCCAACCACCCAGCGGCCGTGCGC
Organism: Synechococcus sp. UW140; assembly: GCA_943368345.1. Taxonomy (GTDB): domain Bacteria; phylum Pseudomonadota; class Alphaproteobacteria; order Sphingomonadales; family Sphingomonadaceae; genus JADCGM01. The sequence goes on from CALRKY020000001.1 coordinate 9,974, forward strand.
GCGGACGCCGCGGTAGAGCGCGACCCCGGCGAGCGGCACCGCGATCAGCAAGCCGATGGCATGGACATTGTGGCTCCAGAACCCGCCAACGCCCGACATCGCAACCAGCAACAGGCTTCCGACCAGACAATGCACAAGGCAAAGTCCGGAAAGGCTGATCGCAGAACGGTCCATCCATGAGTCGGGCATGGACATCGTGATACATTATCACATAACGAAGTGCAAGCCCGACTTCCCCGCCCTCAAGGACGGGGCAGCACGGGCTTCAACCACCTGTCCATCCATCCGAAAACTTCGCGGTGCCATTGCAGGCTGTTGGCCGGCTTCAGCACCCAGTGGTTTTCATCCGGGAACATCACCAAGCGGCTGGCGACACCCCGGCGCTGCAGGGCGGTAAAGGCGCTCAGCCCCTGCGCATAAGGGATACGGAAATCCTTCTCGCCGTGGATGACGAGCATCGGCGTCTGCCATTTGTCGACGAAGCGGACCGGGTTCCACCGCTCATACTCCTCTGGCCTGTCGTGATAGGTGCCGCCATGCTCCCATTCGTCAAACCATAATTCTTCGGTCGAATAGGCCATGCCGCGCGCGTCAAAAATCCCGGCATGGGTCACCAGGCATTTGAACCGGTCCGGCCACTGTCCGGCGATCCAGTTGGTCATGAACCCGCCGTAGCTCCCGCCCAGCGCACAGGCCCGGTCGCCGTCAAGCCAGCCATATTTCGTCGTCGCGGTGACCAGACCCAGTTTCAGGTCCTCCAGCGGCTTGCCACCCCAGTCCTGATTGATCGAGTCGGTGAAGGCCTGTCCGTAGCCCGTCGATCCATGGAAATCGACGGTGACGACGGCAAATCCGTGCCCGGCCCAGCTTTGCGGGTTCCAGCGGTAGGACCAGCTGTTGTTGAAACTGCCCTGCGGCCCGCCGTGGATCAGCAGCGCAACCGGGGCTTTGGCGTCCGCCGCCAGCCCGGCCGGCTTCACCACCCAGCCATGGACCTTGTCGCCATTTGCACCGGCAAAGCTGAATTGTTCAGGCTTTCCCAGTTCGATCCCGGCAAGTTTGTCCGCATTCACCGACGTCAGTCGCGACACCGCGCCATATTCGTCGATCCGGAACAGATCGGACGGCGCGGTCAGCGATTCCATCGTAACCAGCGCACCATTGCCAACCGGCAGTATGTTGGTCACCGCCCCGTCACCAGTCAGCTGATTGATCCGGCCGGTCGCAATATCCACCCGGTACGCCGGCACCTGGCCAATGCTCTGGGCCTTGACCAGGATCGACCCAGAATTTGGCGACCAGGCGATCGACTGCACCGACCGGTCCCAGCCACCCGTCAGCGTCCGCACCTTGCCAGTCTTCAGGTCGCGCAGCATCACAACTTCCCGGTCCGCTTCATAAGTGGGGCGCTTCATCGCGGTCCAGGCAAGCAGGCGACCGTCAGGGGACACGGCGGGATTGGTATCCGTCGCCAGATTTCCGGCAGTGAGATTGACCGGCGGCGATGATCCATCTGCCGCGGTCGCGAAAATGTCGAGGTTGGTCGACCAGGCCTCGGTCCGGCCCGCCTCCCGCAGGGCAAAATACAGCGTCCGGCCATCGGGTGCCCAGGAAATCTCGGCCCCGTCTCCGCTCGGCTTTGAGGGCACGTCCCCGACCAATCCACCGGACACCAACACAGCGTCAGTGGCCGGTGTCCCCGTCAACGGCAGGGTATAGAGGCGGGATCGGGTCTTCCCCGCCCATGTGTCCCAGTGCCGGACGAACAACTGGTCATAGGTCCGCGCCGATCCACCGGGTGCCGGTTTCGCGGGGCAATTGACGGTCGGGCAGCTCGGCTCTCCTTCTGCCCAGACGGCGGCCCGGTCGCCGCTTGGGGACAACAGGAAGCCGTCGATATCCATCGGCAGGTTGGTAATTTGACGGGCGGCTCCCCCTGCCACCGGTGCCGACCAAATCTGATTCGATCCGCCCCGATCCGACAGGAAATACAGCGTGCGGCCATCCGGGGAGAAGGCCGGCGCATGTTCGGTCGCTGTCGGCGTTGCGTGAACCCGAACCGGCTGCGCGCCCGTCTTGGTCAGATCAAGCAGGAACAGATCAAACCGCCCCCGGTTCGCCGCCAGATCGGTTTCGCGGAGAATATAGGCGGCCGTCCGCCCGTCGCGACTGACCGCCGGTTCGCCCAATCGGTTGAGCGACACCAGGTCCTCCGGCGTCATCTGGCGAGCGACAACCGGCGCAGCAAGCAGCACGGCGGCAAGAAAAAGGGATTTCAACATGGCCTGACCCTAATCCCGGGCGGTGATCCGGCGGACTTCTCGGCTGACCAGCCGTTCGACAATTTCCGGCAAATTGGCATCGAGCCAATCGCGCAGCATCGGCTTCAACATGTCCCGCACCAGGCCCTCAAGCGTCCGTTCGGACCCGGCATAGTCCCGCACCACCAGCGCTTCGAGCGCAGACAGCGACTGGGCCGAAGCACTCGCCGCGCCTTCGGATACCAGTTGGCGCGAATCAGGCGCGGTTGGTTCGGCATTGACCGGCAACGGCTCGGTCAATTCCAGTACATCGCCCGCCGGGGCCAATGGCTCAGCGATCGGTATAGGCTCAACCGCCGGCAGCGGCGGTGTATCCTCGGTGATGATCCGTCGGATGGAGGCAAGAATTTCCTCCATCGACGGTTCGCTGTCGCTGTCCTGTGTCCGGGCCATGACCGCGATACTTGCCTAAACCGCCACCAATGTCACGGCTTGGTCGTGGCCATCGATCCGCTGGCACTCGCCTTGTCCGGCTTGGGCAGCGCCTTCGGGTTCGGATTGGTATCAAAATCGAACCATTTGTTCCGCACCCGCTTCAGGTTTGCCGTCGAGTCGTAACGCTCAACTGGCAGGCTGAGCACCGCGACTTCGGCCTGACCGGTCGCCGCCAGCAGATTATAGGCCGCGACATATTCGTCGCGCTTGGCGGTCACCAAATTGACGCGGGTGTTAAGCAGGGCCTGTTCAGCGTTCAGCACTTCGATGATCGTCCGGCTGCCAACCTGATTCTCCTGCCGCGTCCCCTCCAATGCCAGCGCATTGGCTTCGACTGCCACCTGCAGCGATTCGATCAGCGACCGGGCGGTTTGGACGGCGACCAGCGTGTTGGTCGACGATTCGGTCACCTGCCGCTCGGTATTGGTGATATTCTCCATCAACTGGCTACGGCGCTCCTGCGCCTGCCGGATCCGGGAGCCATTCACCCCGGCTTGATACAGGGGGATGGTCGCCTGGACCCCGATGCTCTGCGTGAAGAAATTACCGCCTCGGGTCACGCTGGCACCGCCCGCTCCGGTCACACTCGGGAAGACCGATTCCTGGTAGTTGAGACCAGCCCGGACCCCAACGGTCGGCAGCCGTTCGGCCTCGATGGCCTTGACGTCATAGCGGGCCGCCTGTTCGTCAAACCGCGCGGCGATCAACGCTGGCGCATTTTGCGCTGCAAGATCATTGGCCTGACCGACGGTCCCCGGCAGTGCCGGAAGGGCGGGCAACGGCTCCAGATTGGTCGGCGAATTGCCGACGAGTCGCCGATAGACTTGGCTGGCATTGCTCAAAAAGCCTTGGGCAGCCACGAGATTGCTCAGCGCGTTGGCACGGCTGGCCTCCGATTGGGCAACGTCGGTCCGGGTCAGATCACCAACCTCAAACCGGTCCTTGCTGGCCTTCAATTGGGTTTCGAACACCTTCACCTGATTGGTGTTAAGCTCAACCACCGCTTGGAAGCGCAGCACATCGGCATACGCAGCGACCACCTGCGCGAGAATGGTGTTTTCGATCTGCCGCAACCGGGCGCGCGCTGCGAGAACCCGCGCATCTGCCGCGTTGATCGCCAGCCGCGTCCGACCGCTGCGAAACAGCGCCTGGGTCGCGGTCAGGTCAGCCGTCTTGAACCGGCCGTTGTCGTTGAAATCCAGCCCGGACCGGGAGGTCGACAAGGTGGCGCTGATCGACGGATAGAAGCTGCTTTTCGCTTGCGGCACTTCCTCATCAATCTGGCGCAGGACGGCGCGCTGGGCCTGCATATCGGGATTGGTCTGATAGGCCGAAATCAGCGCATCCTGCAGCGATTCCGCCGATCCCATCGCCGGATAGGCCAGCAGCATTGCAGAAATGCCCGCGCGGGCCAGCCAGTTACGCTTCACAATCATCTTGTCAGCCTTTGTCATCAAAATACAAATGTCGTCTCACGCCCAAAACCCGGCAGCGGCGTTGCCACCACTTCGGCGAATGTTTCATATCCGAACCCGCCAGACGTCTTCACCCCGGTCATCGCTGACCCCACACCATTCACCATCTGCACGCCGGCAATCCGCCCGCCATCCCGCACCTGCGCCAACAGGGAGTCGGGTATGACCGCAACGGCACCGTCCAGAAGCAGCAGGTCATATGGTGCGCCGTCCGGTGCGCCGCCAGTGTGCGGGGCCTCCACAATCACCACATTGTCTACGCCGAGCGTCGCCAGCGTCCCCCGGGCCTTGTCCGCCAGCGCCGCGTCCTCCTCAACCATCGTCACCCGCGCCGCCAGCGTGGCGATGATCGCGGCGGAATATCCCGTGGCACCACCGACGATCAGCACCGACTCGTCGGCACCCGGCAATGCAGCTTCCAGCAACCTGCCGAGCGTCAGCGGCTCCATCATCGACCGGCCATGACCCACCGAAACCGGCGCATCAACATAGGCGACATTCGCCAACGCCTGATCGACGAACATCTCGCGTGGTACAGCCGCAAAAGCCGCCAGCAACCGCGCATCGGACACGCCCGACGTGCGCAATTGGCTGTCGATCATCGCGGTACGCATCGTCTCGAAACCGGGCTTGCTCACGCCTGTCGTCCTCGCTTCATAGTGATGTATATGAATAATACACCTTGGATGCAACTGCCCGGGCATTTAGCGACACGCATTGCAACCGCCAAGCTGCATTGCTAGGGAACGCGCCCGCGCTTCGAGGCCCGATGGCGGAGTGGTTACGTAGAGGACTGCAAATCCTCGCACCCCGGTTCGATTCCGGGTCGGGCCTCCAATAACTGGTTTCCATATTCGGGAACCAAGCATGGTTCATGCCATACCGATCATATTGTATTCATTGCATGAAATTCCAACGCTCGGCGCATAACTGCCCGTGTTCGGACACGCCGCGTCCGGAATCGGACAGTTGGTGTCGCCCGACTTACCAATATTGATAAGCCCGCAGCGACCAGACCACACTTGCGCCGACCGCAAGCCAGAACAGTATGATGACCGCAGCGGCGGCGCGACTCACCGGCCGTTCGCTCGCGCGCTCGGCAGTGGATCGGTGTTCGGTCATCACATGGTCGGGAATCAGCCGCAGCATCAGCCAGACTCCGGCGGGGATCAGCACCACATCATCGATGAGGCCGAGCACCGGCACAAAATCCGGGATCAGATCAATCGGGGACAAGGCATAAGCGGCGATCATCCCGCCCAGCAGCTTGGCATACCACGGGGTCCGCAAATCGCGGGCCGCCAGCCATACCGCATGGGTATCGACCCTGAGCATATGGACCTTGTCCCTGAAACTCATCCGCGCACCTGTCTCCCGTTCGCCGACATTAGGCGCTAGAGGTTGCCGATGTCCAAACGAACCGTCACCGTCGCCATCGAACGCTTTGCCACTGCCGGAACCTTTGTCATCTCCCGTGGCTCCAAATCACATGTTGATGTCATCACCGCGACGGTCACCGACGGCGCAGCCACCGGGCGCGGTGAGGCCACGGCGATTTACTATTTGGGTGAAACCGCAGAAGGCCTCGCCGATCAAGTCCGCGAGTTCGCGCCCCTCGTCGAAGACGGCGCATCCCGGGCGGACCTGCTGGCGGCAATGCCGTCCGGCGGTGCCCGCAAGGCGCTGGATTGTGCACTCTGGGACCTCGAGGCCAAACGGGCAGGCAAACCGGTGTGGAAGCTGATCGGCCTGCCCCGGCCCAAACCCTTGCTGACCGCCTACACCATCAGCCTCGGTGACCCGGGAGCCATGGAGGCAGCCGCGCGGGCGGCGTCGCACTATGAACTGCTCAAACTGAAGCTGTCGGGCGAAGGTGATGAGGACCGGGTTGCCGCCGTCCGCCGGGGTGCCCCGAACGCCCGGCTGATCATCGACGCCAACGAAGCCTGGGGTGGTGAGGACATCGAGCGCAAAGCCGCACGGATGCGGGCGATGCGCGTCGAACTGATCGAGCAACCCGTCCCGGCAGGGCAGGATCATCTGCTCGACCACGTCCGGTCCCCCGTCCCGCTGTGCGCCGACGAGACCATCCACGACCGCTCGACGCTGTGGGCTGCCATTGGTCGCTACGCGCTGATCAACATCAAGCTGGACAAAACCGGCGGCCTGACCGAGGCGCTGGCGCTCGCGCATGCCGCCAAACAGCGCGGGCTTGACCTGATGACCGGCTGCATGCTCAGCACCAGCCTCGGCGTCGCCCCGGCCTTCTACATCGGCATGCAAAGCCAATATGTCGACCTGGATGGACCTTTGCTGCTGGCGAGTGACCGGGCGCACAGCATCACCTTCACCGGCAGCGAAATGTCACCGCCAACGCCGGAGTTGTGGGGATGATACCCTCTCCTCTTCCTTGAGGGGAGAGGCCGACTCAGCCATCGGCTGAGCGGGTGAGGGTGAAAGCGCTGCCCCCTCAATTGCTTATACCACCTGCCCCGCAGCCCAGCCACTCGCCCAAGCCCATTGGAAATTATAGCCGCCGAGCCAACCGGTGACATCGACAGCCTCCCCAATGGCGTACAGCCCCGGCACGGCCTTTGCGGCCATGGTTTGTGATGAAAGGCCAGCCGTATCGATGCCGCCAATTGTCACCTCCGCCTTGGCGAACCCCTCGCTGCCGTTCGGGGTGAAGGTCCATCCCGCCAACTGCCGTTCGGCGGTGGCGAGCGCTTTGTCGGAATGGGCGCCAATCTCGCCCGGCAACCCCAATCGCGCTGCCAGCGTTTCGGCGAGTCGGTCGGGCAGATGCGCGCCGATCACGGCCCGCAGTCCGGCGCGGGGGCGGCTGCGTTTGGCATCGGGCAACCAGCCAGCCGGTTGATCGGGCAGGAAATTCACTGCCAAACTGTCCCCGTGCCGCCAGTAGGAGGAAATCTGCAAAATCGCCGGACCGGACAGACCGCGGTGGGTGAACAGCGCCGCCTCCCGGAAGGCGGTCTTGCCGATACCGACAATCACCTCTGCCGACACGCCGGACAATTCGCGGAACAGCACCGCCTCCCCGCCCAGGGTCAGCGGCACCAGCGCCGGGCGCGGTTCGACCACCTTCAGCCCGAACCGCCGCGCCAGATCATAGGCAAAGCCGGTCGCTCCCATTTTCGGGATCGACGGTCCACCCGTTGCAATCACCAATGACGCGCCGCGTACCTGACGGGAGCCGAACGTCACCCGGTAGTGCCCGTCGGCATGATCGACCGCGCTGATCGCCTGCCCCAACGCGACTTCGACGCGTGCTGCCGTACATTCATACATCAGCATCTCGACAATCTGTCTTGCTGAACCATCGCAGAACAATTGCCCCAGGGTCTTTTCATGCCAGGCAATGCCGTGCTGATCGACCAGCGCAATGAAGTCGGCGGCCCGGTAGCGGCCGAGCGCGGACTTGGCGAAATGCGGGTTCGCGGAAATATAGCGGTCGGGCGCGGTTTGGAGGTTGGTGAAATTGCACCGGCCACCACCGGAAATCAGGATCTTCTTTCCGGGTTCGTCGGCATGGTCGATCACCAGCATCCGCCTGCCCCGCTGCCCGGCCACTGCGGCGCACATCAGTCCGGCACCCCCGGCACCAAGGACAATGACGTCATAGCTCTGGGCGTTACCGATCATGGCTTGCTCCTATCAGGAGCGGGCGGTCACCGCGAGCAATGCCGCAAGCAGCGCGCACAGCGGGGAATAGACCAACCGGTTCAGCGTGTGGAATGGCTCCAGCGAAAACACCTGCTCGAACTGCGGTAGATAGCCCCCAACGGCGCGCGCTGCGAAAACCACCACGGCCAGCCAGCAGACGATACGGGCCACCGAAACCAGACCCGCCGACCCAACGAGCAGGCCGCCTGCCATTGCCGCCGCCAGTGCGATGCCGGACACACCCAACGCCACAACGAAACACGCGACGGGCGGCGGCACCTTGGCCTGACCGATCACCATATGGGCCAGCGACACCCGGTCCGGCGCAGGAACACTGAAGCCCAGACCCCACAAGGCATGGAACAGCGCGATAACGGCCAGCAGCGCAACCGCAATGCCGGCGGTAAAGCTCAAGGCGTGCCGAACAGGGTGCCGAAGAAGTCGCCCTGATTCCATGCCGGCCGCGCTGGCATATTCCCCAGTTCGCGGGCAATCTCATAGTTGATCGCCGCAAATTTTGCTGCGGCGGTCCAGTCGATCACCTGCTGCAAATCGTCATCGGCCTGGTGATAGCGGTCCTTCCGGAACGCCGCCGTCGCCGCAGCGCCACCGTTCAGGTCCCCGGTCTTCAGAAAGACCGACGGGATGCCCTGTTCGACAAAGCGGTAATGGTCACTGCGGGTGAACAGGCCTTCATCGGGCGTGGCGTCGGGGGTCAGCACCAACTTCAGCTTCTTCGCTGCCTTGGCAACCGCCGGGCCGATGCTCGACCGGTTGGCCCCGAACGCCACGATATCGCGGAAGTCATAGCTGAGGATCGGCATGTCGAGATTGACGTTGGCCACCAGCCGCGACTTCTCGATGGTTGGATGGCGGGCGAAATAATCCGCGCCGACCAACCCTTTTTCCTCGGCCGTGAGCGCGAGGATCATCACCGACCGCTTCGGCGGCTTGGCCTTCAGCCCGCGCGCTGCCTCCAGCAGGGTGGCGATCCCGGCGGCATTGTCCATCGCGCCATTGTAGATCACATCGCCGTTCTTGGCCTTGCCGATGCCGACATGATCAAGATGCCCGGTCAGTACGATGACCTCCCCGCGCAGTTTCGGGTCGCTGCCCACAATCAAACCGGCGATGTTTGAACTCTCCACCGGCTTCGTCTCGGTCGAAATCGAAATATTGATCTTCGATGGCAGGTTGAAGCCCGTCATCAGACCATCAGGCGTTTCGGAGGCAGCGAGCACCGCGTCAAAACTCATCGGTGCCCCGGCAAATAGTTTCGCCGCCGCACCAAGGCTGAGCGCGGCGAAGGACGGCATTGCGCCACCCGGCTGGAAGGCCTTGGCCTGCGGATCGCGCCAGTTCATCCGCCACGACTGCCAGGTATCAACACCGCGACCAAAGGGCCGGGTGTTCTCGGCAATCATCGTCTGCAGGCTGATGATCCCGGCTGCCCCGCGCTCTGCCGCTGCCACCCGCTTGTTACGGGCATTGCCCAGATGCGCGCGCTCCTCCCCCTGCACGCCTTTGGGTGCGCCGGACAGGATCACCACGATCTTGCCCCGGACATCAAGCCCGGCATAATCGTCGCGTCCGCGCCGAGGTTCGACAATGCCATATCCGGCAAACACCATCGGCGCGCTGATTTTGGTTTCGGCGCTGCCGGCATTGGTTCCGGGCAGATAGTCAGTCCCAAATACCAGCACCGTCTCCCCGCCGTCGGGGCCGGTGAGGCTGATCTTGCCCTCGTTGGCGGAGCGGTGGGCCAACATCGGCACCGCCTGCACATAGCCATTGCCGTCGCCTGCCGGGGTCAACCCCAGATCGAGCATCCGGTTGGCGACATAGGAAGCTGCGATGTCATAGCCCCGGGTTCCCGCTTCCCGTCCTTCCAGCAAATCGCTGGCGAGGAACTGCATATGGGACCGGATCGCATCGGATGACGGCGTAAAGGCTGCGACGGTTCCGGACGACGCAACCATCGCCAGGGCAACAAGATATTTTTTCAAACGCCAATCCTCCGTGCGCCTCCCCCGCTGTAGCGAGGGAGGCGGCTCCCGATCAATAAACCTCGAACAGGCCGGCCGCACCCTGGCCGCCGCCGACGCACATGGTGATGACGACATATTTCGCGCCGCGGCGCTTGCCCTCGATCAGCGCATGACCGGTCAGACGGGCACCCGACATGCCGAACGGATGGCCAATCGAAATCGCGCCACCGTTGACGTTCAGCAGGTCGTTCGGAATGCCGAGCTTGTCGCGGCAGTAAACCACCTGCACCGCAAAGGCCTCGTTCAATTCCCACAGGCCGATGTCGTCCATTTTCAGGCCGTTGGCCTTCAACAATTTGGGAATGGCAAAGACCGGGCCGATACCCATCTCATCCGGTTCCAGTCCGGCAACCGCCATGCCGACATAGCGGCCAAGCGGGGTGAGACCACGTTTCGACGCTTCGCCTGCCTCCATCAACACGCTGGCCGATGCGCCGTCCGACAATTGGCTGGCATTGCCTGCGGTGACATTATGGCCCGGACCCCGCACCGGCGTCAGGCCCTTCAGGCCGTCCAGCGTCGTCTCGGGCCGGTTGCCTTCGTCCTTGGTCAGATTGACCTCGTGCTTCGTAACCTCGCCCGTCTCCTTGTTTTTCATGACCATGGTGGAGGGGAGCGGCACAATCTCGTCGTCGAACTTGCCGGCCAGTTGGGCGGCAGCAGTGCGCTGCTGCGACTGGAAGGAATATTCGTCGCAAATATCACGGTCCATATTGTAGCGTTTGGCGACAACTTCGGCGGTATCGATCATCGGCATATAGACAGCCGGGTGCATCGCCACGAGGCTCGGATCTGCCCCGCCATTCATCCGTTCGTTCATCACCATCGAGATCGAATCGACGCCGCCGCCGACGGTGATCTGCATCCCGTCGACAATGATCTGCTTCGCCGCAGTCGCAATCGCCATCAGGCCCGAGGCGCACTGCCGGTCGAGCGATTGTCCGGCCACCGTCACCGGCAACCCGGCCCTGAGGCCGGCCGTCCGGGCGATATTGCCGCCCTGCACGCCCTGCTGCAGCGCCGCACCGAGGACTACATCGTCCACTTCACCACCCGAAAGGCCGGCGCGCTTGACGGCGGCGGCAATCGCATGTCCGGCGAGCGTTGGTGACGGCGTGGCATTGAACGCCCCGCGATAGGCCTTGCCAATCGGGGTCCGGGCGGTCGAAACAATAACGGCTTCACGCATGATCAATTCCTTTTCCCCCTCTCCCCTTGCGGGAGAGGGCGACTCACGCGGCAGCGTGAGCGGGGTGAGGGGGTATGTGGGCGAGGGTACGGCCCTCTTCCCGCCCGGCTGCCGCCGAGTCGCCCTCTCCCTCAAGGGGAGAGGGAAAAATCACACATAGGCGAGCGTTACCCATTCGGCGATCAGGGCCGGTTTGCTTTCGCCGTCGATCTCCACCGAAACTTCGACAGTCGACTGCAGGGTCCCCGGATTGCGTTCGCTGACATCGATCAGCTTGAACCGTCCGCGAATCTGCTTGCCGGATTTCACCGGTGCCATGAACCGCACTTTGTTGAGGCCGTAATTGACCCCCATCTTGGTGCCCTCAATCCCCGGCATCGCGCCATAGGCCATGACCGACAGCAGGGAGAGCGTCAGGTAGCCGTGTGCGATTGTGGTGCCGAACGGCGTCTGCTTGGCCATGTCCGGATTGACGTGAATGAACTGATGATCGCCGGTGCATTCGGCGAAGGCGTTGATCTTCGCCTGATCGACGACGATCCAGTCGGACACCCCGACTTCAGTGCCAACCTTGGCGCGATAATCGTCCTGCGACAGCAATTGTGTGCGGGCCACCCGGGTCTCCTATGGATTTTTATGCTGGCGGACATTAGCCGTGCTCCACCGCCGGTCAACTGATGAAGGCACACCCCCCATGACTCTTGCTAGCCACCGCGCCGCCATGCGGGACCTGCACCGGGTGCCCGAGCCGGATGTTCTGGTGGGACTTCTGGACAGTGCGCAGCTGCATCCCCGGACCCGGAAGGCGGTGATTGCCCAGGCTCGTCTGCTTCTCGCCGACCTGCGCGCGGCGCAAGGCGAGGGTTGGGTCAATCGTTTCCTCCAGCAATACCGGCTGAACACCCAGGAAGGCATTGCCTTGCTCAGCCTGGCCGAGGCGTTTTTGCGGGTGCCGGACGCCGAAACCGCCGATTTGCTGATCCGGGACAAGCTTGGAACCGCAGACTGGTCGGCCCATGCTGGACAGTCCGATTCCCTTTTGGTCAATTCCGCAACATGGGGTCTAACCTTGACCCGCGCACTGGTTGGCGAAGGCGAAAAGGCCGGTGCCCTGAAGCGCTTGGTTGCGCGGGCGGGAGAGCCCTTTGTCCGCACCGCTGTCGGCACCGCCATGCGTCTGATGGGGCAGGTGTTCGTGATGGGCCGCACCATTGACGAAGCGACCGAACGCGCCGCGGAAAGCGACTACAAAGGCTTTACCGCCAGCTTTGACATGCTGGGGGAGGCTGCCCGCACCCGCGCCGATGCGGCCCGCTATTTCGAGGCCTATGCCAAGGCCATCGCCGATGTCGGCAAATCCCCGCAGACCGGCCATTCGATCTCGCTCAAATTATCGGCGCTGCACCCGCGCTACGAAACCGCTCATGCCGCAACCTGCGTCCCCGAACTGATCGAAATGACGCGACAACTGGCACGGCAGGCGGCGGGTCACGGGATCGGCCTGACCATCGATGCGGAGGAATCGGAGCGGCTGATCATGTCGCTCGACATTATCGAGGCCGTCGCCCGCGACCCGCAATTGCAGGGGTGGCAGGGCTTCGGCATGGCGGCGCAAGCCTACGGCAAGCGCGCCCGCGCCGTTATTGGCTGGGCACAGGATCTGTCAGCCGAAACCCTCGGTCGTTTAACCGTTCGACTGGTCAAAGGTGCCTATTGGGACAGCGAAATCAAGCGCACCCAGGTCGATGGCCTGTCCGGATACCCGCTGTTCACCCGCAAGGCTGCGACCGATGTGTCCTATCTGGCCTGCTCGGCGGACATGCTGTCGGCGCCAAACCTGTTTCCGGCCTTTGCCAGCCACAACGCCCTCACCGTCGCCACCATCCTGCAATGGGCGGGTGACAGCCGCAATTTCGAGTTCCAGCGCCTGCACGGCATGGGCAACGGCCTCTACGAGCGGCTGGTGCAGGAGCAGGGTTACCATTGCCGCATCTACGCGCCCGTCGGCGGTCACCGCGATCTGCTCGCCTATCTCGTCCGCCGTCTGCTGGAAAATGGTGCCAACAGCAGCTTCGTGCACCAACTCGCCGATCCCAATGTCGGCGAAGATGACCTGTTGGCGGATCCCGCCGACAAAATCGCCCGGGTCAAAGGCCTGCCGCACCCAAGCATCCCCTTCCCCGCCGATATTTTCCCGGGTCGGATCAACTCATCCGGCCTCGACCTTCAGGACGCAGAGGTGATCGGGCCCCTTGCAGGAGATATTGCCTCAGCTCCCCATAGCAGGCGTCATCCTGACGAAAGTCAGGACCATTCTCAATTTGCGAATACGCCCGAAGCGATCCTGACTGTCGTCGGGATGACGGTGGAAAAAGCCTCCGCCGCCTTCCCACTATGGTTCGCCACACCAGTTGAAACCCGTGCCACCGCGCTCGAACGTCTTGCCGACCTTTTGGAGGAGCACCAAACCGAGCTGATGGCGCTGTGTGTGCATGAAGCGCGCAAGACCATCGGTGACGCCCTGGCCGAAGTCCGGGAGGCGGTCGATTTCTGCCGCTATTATGCCATCGAAGCCCGGACACATTTTGCCCCGATCCCGTTGCCCGGCCCGACCGGAGAGCGCAACGAACTGCGTCTGGCGGGCCGCGGAGTATTCGCCTGCATCGCTCCGTGGAATTTTCCGCTGGCCATCTTCCTGGGTCAGGTGACCGCCGCGCTCGCCGCTGGGAATACCGTCGTTGCCAAACCGGCCCCGCAAACCCCACGCATCGCCAAACGAGCGGTCGACCTCGCCCATGCCGCAGGGATCCCGGTCGAGGTGCTCCACCTCGTCACCGGCGGCCCGGAGGTTGGCCGCGCACTGGTCGCAGACCCCCGGGTCGCCGGTGTCGCCTTCACCGGCTCCACGGCAACCGCCCGGGCCATTGCCCGCACCCTGTTGGAGGACGACCACCGCCCCATCGTTCCACTGATCGCCGAAACCGGTGGGCTGAATGCGATGATCGTCGATTCAACCGCGCTGCCCGAACAGGTGGTCGCCGATGTGGTGACGTCGGCATTCCGCTCGGCGGGACAGCGTTGCTCTGCCCTGCGCCTGCTGGTGCTGCAGGACGATATCGCCGATCGCACGCTGGAGATGCTGCGGGGCGCGATGGATACACTTGTCGTGGGTGATCCGGGAGATATCCGGACCGACGTTGGCCCGGTGATTGACCAGGCAGCCTATGACCGGCTGACCGGGTACCAGCAGTCAGTGCAGGATCGGTGGGTCCACACCATTCCGGCACCGGTGACAGGGCATTTCGTTCCGCCAACCATCATCCGGCTCGACGCGGTTGAAGACCTGCAACAGGAATGGTTCGGCCCGCTGCTCCACGTCACCACCTTCAAATCGGGAGAGCTGGAGGCAACGGTCGACCGAATCAATGCCAGCGGCTACGGCCTGACACTCGGTCTGCACAGTCGCATTGCCAGCGTGGCGGAGCGGGTCATCGGCGCAGCACGCGTCGGCAATCTCTACATCAATAGGTCGATGATCGGGGCAGTTGTCGGCTCTCAACCCTTTGGCGGCGAGGGACTGTCCGGCACCGGGCCAAAAGCCGGTGGGCCGCACTATCTGCCCCGCTTTGCGGTCGAACGTACCGTCAGCATCGACACCACCAGCGCTGGCGGCAACGCCAGCCTGCTGAGCATCGACGATCTTGGGCACGAATGATTGGATCGACCCTATCGCGCCTCGCTGACATCTGATAATCGTTCGCAATATCTGTTCTTGAGGTAGCTTTGATCCGCATTGACCAGTTGACGCCCGGGCAACCGGCCACCATCGCAGACATCAACCGGGATGGGTGCGATGCGACCACCTGGCAACGGCTGCATGAAATGGGCTTCGACGAAGGCGTCGATGTGGAATTGCTGCACCGTGCACCATTTGGCGGCCCGGTCGCGATCCGGGTCGGCAATATGACCATCGCGCTGCGTCCGGCTGAAGCAGCGCTGATTACGGTTGATTCCCTTCCGCTATCGAACGCCGCCGCATGACGGCAATCGTCGCCTTGGTCGGCAATCCCAACGCCGGAAAAACCTCGCTGTTCAACGCGCTGACCGGTGCCCGGCAGAAAGTTGGCAATTATCCCGGCGTCACGGTGGAGCGAAAGCTCGGCTCGCTGAAGCTGCCGGACGGGGGTCAAGTCGACATCGTCGATCTCCCCGGCACCTACAGCCTCGACGCCCATTCGCCCGACGAGGCGGTTACCCGCGACATGGTCATGGGCGTTCAGGCCGGTGAACGGCGACCGGATGCGATCCTGGCGGTCGTCGACGCAACCAACCTGCGCAATCACCTCCGCTTCATCCTGGAACTAAAGCGGCTAGGCCTGCCGATGGTGGTGGCGCTCAATATGATCGACCTTGCCGAACGTGACGGGCTCACCATCGATGTCGCAGCTCTTTCGGCCCGGCTCGGCCTCCCAATCATCCCAACCGTCGCGGTGCGCCGCCGTGGTCTGGATTCGCTCGCCGCCGCATTGCAGCCACTGTTGGCCGAAGCGTCCGTGCCCTCGCCAATGCCGCCGGCCGATATCCGCATCCTGCAGCGGGAAGCGCGGGCCATCGCCGATGCTGTGACAACCGGGGTCGGAACCGCGCGGCGCTGGAGCCAGTCCATCGATTCTATTGTCCTCAATCCTGTTGTCGGACCGATCTTGTTGGCCGCGATCCTGTTCCTGATGTTCCAGGCGGTCTTTTCCTGGGCCGAAGCCCCGATGGGATGGATAGAGGCCGCGATCGCTTGGGCGCAGCAGGTGGTCACAGGTGCGCTGCCCGACAATTGGGTCCGGTCCCTGCTGGCGGACGGTGTGCTGGCGGGTGTTGGCTCGGTCATTGTGTTCCTGCCGCAGATCCTGATCCTGTTCGCCTTCATCATTGCCCTTGAACAATCAGGCTATATGACCCGCGCCGCCTTCTTGATGGACCGGTTGATGGCGCGCGTCGGCCTCAATGGCCGGGCCTTCATTCCGCTGCTGTCATCCTTTGCTTGCGCGATTCCGGGCATCATGGCGACCCGCACTATTGCCGAACCCCGCGACCGGTTGACCACCATGTTGATCGCGCCGCTGATGACCTGTTCAGCCCGCCTGCCGGTCTATGCCGTCATCATCGCGGCCTTCATCCCGGACCAAAGCGTCGCCGGGTTTCTGAACCTGCAGGGTCTGGTGCTGTTTGCGCTCTATGCCTTTGGGGTTGGCGGTGCGCTGGCGGCGGCCTATCTGCTGCGGCGGACGGTGACCAAAGGGGCGGGGCAGACCTTCCTGATGGAAATGCCCAAATATCAATGGCCGTCGGTACGGGACTTTACCATCGGCCTATGGCAGCGCGCCTATGCCTTTCTGGAACGGGCCGGCACGACCATCCTGATGGTCACCATCGCGCTCTGGGTGCTTGCCAGTTACCCCAAGGCCCCGGTCGATTATCCCGGAACCGCGCTCGACTACAGCTTTGCCGGCCGCATCGGTACCGCCATCGAACCGATTTTTGCCCCCATCGGGTTCAACCGTGAAATCGTCATCGCCCTCATCCCCGGCATGGCAGCGCGCGAAGTGGCGGTGTCGGCGCTCGGGACGGTCTATGCCCTACAGGGGGACGAGGCCACGGTTCAGCAGTCACTGGTTGAACGGTTACGCGCCGCCTGGTCGCTGCCGACGGCGCTCGCCTTCCTCGCCTGGTATGTGTTCGCGCCGCAGTGCATGGCGACACTCGCCGTGGCGCGCCGGGAAACCAACGGCTGGCGCTGGCCGCTGTTCATGTTCGGCTATCTATTCACCATGGCCTATGTGGCCGCTGGCCTGACCTACTGGACCGCCCGCGCGCTGCTATAAACTACTGCGGCTGACGCGGGGCGATATCCAGGAGCTCGACTTCGAAGGTCAGGGTTGAGTTGGCCGGAATGACTCCGCCGCCCATGTCGCGGTCGCCGTAAGCCAGCTGCGGTGGCACCACGAAGCGGGCCTTGCCGCCCTTCTTCATCAGTTGCAGCCCTTCGGTCCAGCCGGGGATCACCTGGTCGAGCCGGAAGGCGGCCGGCTGATTGCGCTGATAGCTGGAATCAAACACCTTGCCGTCGGCCAGACGGCCTTCGTAATTGACCAGTACCGTGTCGGAGGCGATCGGGCTTTCGCCGGTGCCGACCTTCAACATTTGATACTGCAGGCCGCTAGCGGTGGTTTGCATGATGAGTTTCGATGTTCCTGCGACGGCGACGCCAACCGAGGCCACAACCACGATTGCGGAAACGACCAGCCATTTGGCGAGGCCCGAAGACCCGCCAGCGGACGTGCTGACAGTCGACATGACTGTTACCGTGCGGTGTCGCGCTCGGCGCGCTTGCGCTCGAGCTTACGGGCGCGGCGGATCGCGGCAGCCTTTTCACGGGCGCGCTTTTCAGATGGCTTTTCGTAATGGCGGCGTAGCTTCATCTCGCGGTAGACGCCTTCGCGCTGGAGCTTCTTCTTCAGAGCGCGCAGCGCCTGGTCGACATTGTTTTCACGGACGATGATCTGCATGTAGGCCTTGCCGCTCCATTCACGTCACGCGCCTCAGCATGGCACGCGCTTGTCACAGGGTTGATGTCGGCCAGCGCGCAAGCGCTCACCGCGAAGGGCAAGGCCCCTAGCAGAGTTAGTTGCCCGCCTCAAGCAAAGTATCTGCTGTTGCCGCAGCAATTGTTCGCAGATCGACGGCGGTATCACCATGGCTCCGCAAAAGGTTGCATTTCGCAACTAACTTCCTATCTTCAGCAGGCAGCCTGGGGAGGATGCCCGAATGCCCAAGCGTGTGACCGCGCCTGACTATTGCATGATCGCGCGGGCAATGGAGGTGCTGGGCGAACAATGGACCTTGCTGATCATCCGCGACGCCTTTTTCGGCATAAAGCATTTCGATGAATTCCAGCGTAGCCTCGGCATCGCCCGCAATATCCTCGCAACGCGCCTCACCAAATTGGTGGAGGAAGACATACTCTCCCGGGAGCCAAACCCGGACGACCGCCGCAAGGTCGAATATCGCCTGACCGAGCGTGGCCGCGATTTGCTGCCGATCATCGTGGCGCTGACCCAGTGGGGGACGCGGTGGTTGGCCCGCCCCGGCGAACTCCGCCCGTTCAGTCTGGTTGACCGCGAAACCGGCGCCGCCATTGACCGGATCGAGGTACGCTCGACCGATGGCCGCGTCCTCGGTGCCCGGGATTTCCAGATCGTCGCTGGCCCCGGCCTGACCGATGATATCCGCCGGTCAGTTCCCGCGCTCCGCAATGTCGGCTAAGGTGGCGGCATGACCAGTCTCCCGATCACCGAACTGACACTCGCCGAACTTCGCCCGCTGCTGATCGACGCCGTGCTGCCGCATGTGCCCTTCGACGGCTGGAGCGACACCGCCATCGAACTGGCGGGTGCCGATCTTGGCCTGCCGCCCGGTCGTGCCCGCCTCGCTTTTTCCGATGGCCCTGCCGCCATGGTCGATGCCTATATCCGCCGCGCTGACGACCGGATGCTCGCGGGGCTTGACCTCGCCGACCTGAAAATCCGTGACCGCATCCGCACCGCTGTCCGCACCCGCTTCGAACAAGCCGCCACGGAACGGGAGGCCGTTCGCCGCGCCGTCGCCATCCTCGCCCTGCCGCAAAACGCGGCGCTGGCTGCGCGCACCCTGTGGCGCACCGCCGACACCATCTGGCGCGCCGCCGGTGACACTGCGACCGACTATAACCACTACACCAAACGTCTGATCCTCGGCGGCGTCTATTCGGCAACCCTGATGGTCTGGCTCGCCGACGAGAGTGAGGGTGCCGCCGATACGTGGGCCTTCCTCGACCGCCGCATCGACGGCATCATGCACTTCGAAAAAACCAAGTCCCGCCTACTGACCCTAACCACCCGCCTCCCGAGCCCTGCCCGCTTCCTGGGAAGGCTGCGGTATCCGGCGATTTGAGGGCGGGCCACCTGATCCTTGAAATGGACCATTTAGTGGACTAAAATTGACCTTCAAGGAGCCGGCCGTGCAAATTTCCGTCACCGATGCCAAGGCCAGACTGACCGACCTCGTCCGCCAGGCCGAGGCGGGCACCGAGGTCATCCTCACCCGCCACGGCCATCCGGCGGTGCGTCTGGTGGCCGTCGCGCCAGATGTACGAACAGTTGACCGCCGCGCAATTCTCGAAAAGTTCATGCGCGACACCAAGGGAAAGGCCACTCCCGGCCCCTGCGCAGCGCGAAGTGCCGATTTCCTGTATGATGAGGCTGGTTTGCCCGCGTGATCGTGGTTGATACCTCGGCGATCATGGCGATGGCATTGGACGAACCTGCCGCCGCTCGCTGCATCGACGCACTCGATCAGGCCGACGTAATCCTGATGTCAGCTGTGTCGAAAATCGAATTGCTGGTTGTCGCGAACGGCCGAGGAATATTTGCCCAAGTCGAAGCCCTGCTGGCAGGACTGCCCATCGAAATCGTCGCCGTTACCCCGGCGTCGGTGCCGGGTGTTGTCGACACCTACCGGAGATGGGGCAAGGGCCTCCACCCCGCCGCCCTCAACATCTGCGACTGTTTCGCCTACGCTCTGGCGGTCGAGCGGCGGTGCCCGCTACTGTTTGTGGGGGATGACTTTGCCAAGACGGATGTGATCGGCGTGCTGTGAGGGCGCGGGGGCGAGAACGTCCCCAATCGTCCAGAAAGCGCCAACCTCGTCTACGCCGAACGGTGATGACATCGCAGAAATGAGGTAGCGACCGTATGTTTTGGAGGTATCAACGGCGATCCAAAGTGCGCGCCGCGGGTATTGGGCGCTCCGGGGCTCGGTCGGTAGCTGACAAGCACCAAGAGGCAAATACCGAGATTGGCGGATACGAATCCATCGACGCACTGCTCGCAGCCTGGGCAAGAACACACGGGGCTGTGTGGCATGCAGAATATGAGGACGAAGAAGATCGAGTATTCGAGGTGGGATCAAGCAGCCGAGATTGGTTGCAAATATGGATCGACCCAGCGCGAGATGGTCAAACCACCGTTCACCTGTTCCAGAGCAAACGCGGCCTCCTCCCGATGAGGGGCAAAGACTTTCCTTGTTTGATTTCGGAACTTCCCCAGACGCTCGACAACGTACTTGAATTGGCGGTCCGTTGGCATGCTGGCAAGGATCTACCGTCGTGGTCGTCGATACGCGGAAATAACAGAGTGGGCAAAATCCTCCGCATCGGCCTCGTCGTCATCCTCGCGGGCCTAATCTCCACGTGTTCGCGGATCATGTTTGAAATCTAGAAGCGCCAAATGCACCTATATGGACGCCCGATACATCCAACTCATTTCTAAAAGAAGTGCTATGCCAGCGCTGCTGCTCGGCCCAATCCCCCTGGTGGGCGCTGACGGGCTCGAACCGCCGACCCTCTCGGTGTAAACGAGATGCTCTACCAACTGAGCTAAGCGCCCCTTATCGGGTCCGGGTGGTCCTAGCGGGGATGTGCGGGTGGCTGCAAGCCGAAAACCTCAGCCTTCTGCGGCGGGGGCTTCGCTCTTGAACCAGGGCTCGACTTTGCCCTTCAGCTTGATGGTCATCGGGTTACCGAACCGGTCCTTGCTGTGGCCAGCGGACAGGCGAACCCAGCCTTCGGACACGCAATATTCCTCCACCGTGGTCTTCTCATTGCCGTTGAAGCGGATGCCGACGCCGCGCAGCAGGGCGGCCTCGTCATAATGCGGGCTGGCCGGGTTGTTCGAGAGGCGGTCGGGCGGGGTGTCGGTCATCTGGGCGCTCTCGAAGGACAAATGAAGGTCCGGACGTGGTGGGCGCGGCAAGGATTGAACTTGCGACCCCCGCGGTGTGAACACGGTGCTCTACCACTGAGCTACGCGCCCACGTCCGGCAGACGGGCGACTTAGGCAATCGCCGCACGGCTGTCCAGTGCCGGTTGCCTGCGCCTCAGTGGCGCAGCGCCCCGTCGGTTGGCAACACCACCGGCTCGGTCGCCAGCGTTTCCGGCTCGACCCAGTCAATCGGGGCGAGCGGGGATACCAGCGCGACCGCCAGCACCTCATCGACATGGGTCACCGGGATGATGGTCAGCGTGCCCGTAACGTTGGCCGGAATTTCGACGAGGTCCTTCTCATTCTCCGCCGGGATGAACACCGTGGTGATGCCGCCGCGCAGCGCCGCGAGCAGCTTCTCCTTCAGCCCGCCGATGGGCAGCACCCGACCGCGCAGCGTCACCTCGCCGGTCATCGCCACATCCTTGCGGACTGCAATGCCGGTCAGGGTGGAGACAATCGCCGTCACCATGCCGACGCCTGCCGACGGGCCATCCTTCGGCGTCGCGCCCTCCGGCACATGGACGTGGATGTCCTTTTTATCGAACAGCGACGGCTTGATCCCGTAGTGGGTGGAGCGCGCCTTGACGAAGCTCAGCGCCGCCGAGATCGATTCCTGCATCACATCGCCCAGCTTGCCGGTGGTCTTGATCAGTCCCTTGCCGGGTACCGTCACCGCCTCGATGGTCAGCAATTCACCGCCGACTTCGGTCCAGGCCAGACCGGTCACCGCGCCGACCTGATCCTCGGCTTCGCCGATACCGTACCGGTATTTCTGCACCCCGGCATAGTCACCCAGCGTTGCCGGTGTGATCACGACATGCGGCAGCTTGCCCTCCAGGATTTTGCGCAGTGATTTGCGCGCCAGCTTGGACAGTTCGCGTTCCAGGGTCCGGACCCCGGCCTCCCTTGTGTAATAGCGGATAACGTCGCGCATGCCCTCGTCGGTGACGACAAATTCGCGACTTTTCAGACCATGGGCCTCCAGCACCTTGGGCAGAAGGTGCCGCTTGGCAATCTCCAGCTTCTCATCCTCGGTGTAGCCGGACAGGTGGATGATCTCCATCCGGTCACGCAACGGCTGCGGCATGTTGAGACTGTTGGCCGTCGTCACGAACATCACATCCGACAGGTCGTAATCGACCTCGAGATAATGGTCGTTGAACCGCAGATTCTGTTCCGGATCGAGCACTTCCAGCAACGCCGATGACGGATCGCCCCGGAAATCCTGGCCGAGCTTGTCAATCTCATCGAGCAGGAACAGCGGGTTGGACGTCCCGGCTTTCTTGAGATTCTGCACGATCTTGCCCGGTAGCGACCCAATGTAGGTCCGCCGGTGGCCGCGGATTTCGGCTTCGTCCCGCACGCCGCCCAGCGACTGACGCACAAATTCCCGGCCCGTCGCCTTGGCAATCGACCGGCCGAGCGAGGTCTTGCCGACACCCGGCGGTCCGACCAGGCACAGAATAGGGCCTTTCAGCTTGTTGGTCCGGGCCTGCACCGCCAGATATTCGATGATCCGGTCCTTGACCTTCTCCAGCCCGAAATGGTCGCCATCAAGCACGGCCTGCGCCGCGACAATGTCCTTCTTGACCTTGGACTTCTTGCCCCATGGCAGCCCGAGCAGTGTGTCGAGATAATTGCGCACCACCGTCGCCTCGGCCGACATCGGCGACATGGTTTTCAGCTTCTTGACCTCGGCAATCGCCTTTTCGCGCGCTTCCTTCGACAGCTTGGTCTTGGCGATCTTCTCCTCAAGTTCGCCAACCTCGTTCTTCTCCTCGTCGCCCTCGTTGCCGAGTTCGCGCTGGATCGCTTTCAGTTGCTCGTTCAAATAATATTCGCGCTGGGTCTTCTCCATCTGCCGTTTGACCCGGCTGCGTATTTTCTTCTCGACCTGTAACACTCCGAGTTCGCCCTCCATGAAGGCAAACACCATCTCCAGCCGCTTCGCGGGGTTCATTTCCGCCAGCAACGCCTGCTTATCCGCAATTTTCAGATTGAGGTTCGAGGCAATGGTGTCGGCCAGCCGGGCCGGGTCCTCGATTTGTCCGATCTGCACCACGACTTCGGGTGCAACCTTCTTGTTCATCCGCACATAGGATTCAAACTGCTTGGCGGCGGAGCGTTGCAGTGCCTCTAGATTGACCTCGCCAATCGGGGCGTCTTCGATCATCTCAACGCCAGCGGACAAATGCTCGCCCCGGTCATCAAAGGTCAGCACCCGGCCGCGCTGCTGTCCCTCAACCAGCACCTTGACCGTCCCATCGGGAAGCTTCAGCAGTTGTAGAACCGTCGCCAGCGTGCCGACGTCATAAAGCCCTGCCCGGGCCGGATCCTCATCGGCCGGGTCCAGTTGCGACAGCAGGAAAATCCGTTTGTCGCCGTGCATGACGGCTTCCAGCGCCTTGACCGATTTCTCGCGGCCAACAAACAGCGGCACGATCATCTGCGGGAACACCACAATGTCGCGCAGCGGCAGGACTGGAAAATTCTCGATCATCAAACGCTCCTGATACGGTCCCATTTTCGCCGTGTGTCGGGCAACAACCTAGCGAGACAGCGACCCATATGGGAACGGCATACCGCGTCATCAACTAAGCCGTCCATGCGAAAGCTTGGATTATCGCGGGTCGCGCCCGATCAATTGGTACTAAGCCGCAAAACGCGCAGGAATTTCCGGGTCGCTAGTATCCAGCAAGGGAATGCAATCGGCGGGTAGTTTGGCATAGGCCTCGATCCACTGCGCCACCCACGCCGGGTCCTTGACCTTGCTGGGGTGGTAGCCCGGGAGCAGCGATTGGAGGATCGCCGGGGACGCGTGGCGGACGAACCGGGCGATCATCCACAACAGCCGCAGCCTGCTCCGCCACTGCTGCCACAGCCCGTCACGCTTCAGCATCCGGACATAGGCTTCGCGGGAAGAAACTGCGACGTGCCATGTGCCAAAGGCCACGCCCCAGAACCGCGGCCAATAGCTACTGAACAGCGCATGGTAGAGGTCGAAGGCGACAGTTTTATGCTCGGTTTCCTCGACCATGTGCCAGAGGACCAGCGACGCGATGGCCGGGTCAGAATCGCGGAACAAATCGCCCCGCTGCTTGATCAGCCATTCGGTGATGCCCATCGTCATCGTCTCAAACCCCGCCGTATAGGCGAGGCGCCAGCGCAGGCTTCGTGACTGGAAACGCCGATAATCCGATTCCATCTCCGCCTCGACCTCGGCCAGATCAGGATAGTGCTGCTTCAGCAATTCATTATACCGTCGATGGCTTTGATAATGCTGCCCTTCCTGGGCCATGAAGCCATAGACATCCTCCTTCAGCGCCGTGCTGCCGGTATGTTTCAGCGCCTCCCGGACGGTCTTGATGAGAAAGGGCTCAAGATAGGGCATCGCCAGCGACGCCCCGTTGACCATGTGGCTCCACTCCGGCCTGCCTGGATGCCAGACCGGATTGATCGCCTCGTCAAAGGCGAACGGTATCGACCGCACGATGATGGCCGGTGTGGGTGCGGCGGAATGGGCAGTCGTCATGGCACCCCCTTCAAATGCCGATAATGTTGCCAGGCGCCCCAGGCGAACAAGCCGAAGCCGATGTGCACGGCGACAATTGGTGGCCAGCCGGACAGGTAGATGATGTTGTTGATCATCACATTGCCCGGAAATGGCCCGCCGCCAAATTCAAGTCCGCGCGTCCCGAAAATGGCGTTGGCAATCGCTGGCAGGGTGAACATCCACGCTGCCACCAGCGCGGACCAGAACAACCAAGTCTGACCCTTTGCGCCCAGCCGCAGCAGGGGCGCGCTTGCCGCCATCCCGATCAGGATCAACCCGTTGGTGATGCCCTCCAAATGCGCCATGTTCCACGCGCGGCGATCCCCACCGATATCAACCGGCACGTCGGTGACGACCGGCCAGAGATCAATCGCGCCGAGCAGGAAGAAGAAATAGACCCAGCCAACGAGCGCCGACACAATCAGCAGCCCAGCCCCATTCAGGACCAGCAGGGTTCGTCTCCGTTCGCTCAGCATGTCGGCCTCCGTGATGTGCTCGACCCCCAGCCAGACGCGACGCAACATGGACATTGGCAGTTCGACTCCCACGAACCCAGCACAGGCAGCCTAGCGGTTGGCAGTCGGAATTCAATGGAGATCGCCAGGCCCGGCAGATTCGGGACACTCAGGCTCCGCCACAGTACACTTGAAATCCGGTCCGCCCGCAACCAGATCATTCTCGCGAACCGGGCCCCTCTGGCTGCCGAAATCGGTGGTGATGTCGGATCGCATCAACGAAGAGGATGCCCCATGTCCAATGCCGCTGTCGGAATGCCCTGCCCGGTCTGCAAAATCGCGCTGGTTATGAGTGAACGGCAAGGGGTCGAGATTGACTATTGCCCGCAGTGTCGCGGCATCTGGCTGGACCGGGGCGAACTCGACAAAATCCTTGAACGCAGCGCCGCAGACACGCCTGCACCCGCCGCAGCGCCCCAACCGACATATCAACCGCAATCGGCGCCACAGATGCCGCCGAGGGGGTACAGTGACCGGGACGACCGCCACGACAAATATGGCTATCCCTATCACAAGCGGAAGAAGTCATTCCTCCACGAGCTATTCGACTGAGGCTGGCTCCCGGCGGGAGCGCAGCAGTTGCAGCGCTACCGCCCACAGAGCGGCACTGACGGCGGCTATGGTAATCATCAGCCCGATGTCGGGGTAGAATGTCCGGATTGCCGCCAGATTGACGCCGCTCTGCTCCGGAACGACGACGGCGAGACCGTAAGCAAGCGCCAGCAAAATCAAACTTGTCGCAACAGACCACAGCGGTCGGTACCGAGAGGCTGGCCCGGAACTCCTAACCGATTTTTTCCAGAGCCGGTTGATCGCAAGCACCCCGCCAACCGCAAAAAACAGGGCTGCCACCGTCGCGCCCACAAACCGCATCAACGATTCATTCGGCAGGGAAATGTCCACGTCCGGCAGGCCCAGCAGGTAGTTCCCAGTTCCGACGGCAAAATTGCCCTCAAAACTGCCAGACATGTTGGACAGCACCACCACCCCTTGCCGACGTCCAGGCAGATATTTGACCATGGCATGAAATCCGGGATTGAGACCGCTGTGGGATATGGTTCGCTCGCCATTCTCGACATCGAACGACCAACCGAATTCATAGCCCTGTGCCCGGTTTCCATCGATGGCTGCGGCCAGCGTTCGGGACAATATTCGCGGGTCCTTCTCGAACACCGCAATCAGATAGGTCGCCAGATCCTCCGCACTCGCGGTCACGCCGCCCGGGCCCGTCATCATCCGTCCGGCGACAAAGTCCCGCTCGACCGTCTTGCCGAACCACTGGGTATGTCCGATGGCGCGGCGTGCAGCCGTTGATGGATGCACCTGAACATAGCTGTTCTTCATGCCCAAAGGCGTGAAAATCCGGGCCCGCAGCACGTCCTCGAACGGACGTTTCTCCACTGCTTCGATCAGCGCAGCAGCCAGCGCATAATTGGCATTGGAATATTCGAACTGACGGCCCGGCTCGGCGTGAAGGTCGGCTGTCCTGAGCCTCCGAACGACCATGTCCAGCGCATCGGCGCCCCGGTAAGTCGTATCCTGATACCGATTGCCATCCAGCATGGCAAAACCGCTGCGGTGGTCCAACAGATGCCGAACCGTGATCCGATCAGACTCCGCTTTGTCACTGGTTTGGAAATAAGGAATATACGTTGCGACCGGCGCATCAAGCGACAGCCTCCCCTCGTCCGCCAGTTGCAGAACAACGAGCGCCGCAAAGGACTTGCTGACCGACCCGAGCTGAAACGGCGTTTGCGCCGTGACGGCCGCTCCCGAGCCATCAACCCGGCCAAAACCCCGCACATGCCGAACCACCCCGCCTTCGATCCGGGCAATGGCGACACCGGGAATGTCCAACTGTGCCATGCCGTTCCGGACGAATTCATCAACCTTTGCATCGGTCGGCTCGGTCGTTGGTGACTGGGCGACCGCCCCGGTTCCAAACGCGATCACCAGCAAACCTGCAATCAGTGTCAGATACCTGTTCACCAGCCGCATCTCCGTCCTGCCCGTTGTCGACCAATTTAGCCACGATCCCGCACTGGGGCGCAAGTGACGGGTGGGTGCTGCACAATCATGTCTCGCCAATCACATTGAGACGGCTGCCAATCCATGCCACCCAGGTGCAGCAAGCCGAAATTTACGGAAAGATCACTGGCCGGTTCAAACAGGGTGACGCCAGCCCGGCGGATCGACTGCGCGGCTAATCCCGTCCATTCGCCACGCTCCGCAGCCCGATCAGCGGGCGTAGCCAGCGGACGGTGCGGCCGAGCCGGTAGAAGGCACAGCATCCGCTAATCGTGGCGATCACCAGGATGATGAATTCAATCCCTGGCGGCAGTGCAAACTGCAGCAACCACCACCCGACCGCCACGATGATGGTCTGGTGGATGATATAGAAGGGAAACACCGCCTCGGTCAGCACCGGGCGGAGCGAATGATCGTGGTTCAGATAGCGACTGGCAAGGCCAATCAGCGCCACGATCATCGCCCACCCCATCGCCGCATGGCTGGCATCCCGTGCCAGGGCGCTGGTTTCGCACAGGATGGGAGAACCAGACCAGGTCAGGCCAACCACAGCGGCATAGGCCACAACAGCGAGCGTCAGGGCTGGTTTCCAGAGCCGCTGGGCCGTCGCCAGCGCCCGGTCAGAACGGGCAAGGCCAACCCCGAACAGGAAGGCCGGCACATAGGTGAGGTGGCCGACCGGATCACCGATCAGCGTATGAGTGATCTCCCCACCCTGCGCCGGACCAAGCGCAACCACCAGGACCCAGACTAGCGGGACCGCCAACAACCCCACACCACCAAATATCCGGTCAAAAATCGGCTGCCACCGGTCGATACCTGCCACCGACAGCAAGGCGAGCCCCAGGGTGTAGATCCAGAGATAAACCACAAACCACAAATGCTGCCACGTCGGCAGCATGATGCCGTCGAGCGTCCCGACCCGGAAATAATCATACATCCAGAACCAGCCGAAATCCTGCTGATAGCCATGTTGGGTGACGAGCTCGATCCACGGCTGCACCGGGATCACCAGGATCATCGCGGCAACCACCGGGATCATCAGTCTGGCGCTGCGATCCCGGGCAAAATTGCCAGCACCGGGGAGTTTCTCCAGCAATACCCGACTGGCAAAACCGGACACCACGAACAGCAAGGACAACCGCCAGCTATTGCTCGCCAGCATCGGTATCACCACCCAATCCAGCGGATCCGCCGTTTTGACATGCCAGCCCCACGGCACGAAAAACATCCCAATATGGTAGAAAATCAACAGCCCGAACGCCCCGATCCGGAGCCAGTCCAGGCCGTAGTGCCGCCGGTCCTGTATCACGGTCATATTCGCCCCCTGCCCCAATCCTGGACGTCATTGGTCCGGTCAGTGCCGCACGACGCCGATTAGCGCGCTGCGGTTTCCAAACCCAATTGATCGATTCCGAAACCAACCAGTGGCGCTGTCCATCCATGTCCGAAAACCGCCAGACTTTCTCACGTGGGCCGCTATGTTGCCCAACATGGACCTTGACCCCGCTACCTGCCACCGCGCCATGCTCGCCCGCGACGCGCGCTTCGACGGGTGTTTCTTCACTGGCGTGACCTCGACCGGCATCTATTGCCGCCCGGTCTGTCCGGCACGCCCGCCGAAGCTTGAGAACTGCCGTTTCTTTCCCGGTGCCGCCGCTGCGCAGGAAGCCGGGTTTCGCCCCTGCCTTCGCTGCCGCCCGGAAAGCGCGCCAGACATCGGCGCATGGCGCGGCACGTCGGCAACAGTCAGCCGTGCGCTCGCGCTGATCGACACCGGTGCGATGGAGGAAAACGATGTTGAATCGCTCGCCGGGCGGCTCGGCATGGGCGAACGACAGCTGCGCCGCTTGTTTCGCCAGCATCTCGGCGCGTCACCCGTGGCGGTTGCCCAAACCCGCCGCGTCCTGCTCGCCAAGCAGCTTTTGCACGAAACCCGGCTGCCGATGACACAGGTTGCACTGGCCAGCGGCTTCGGCAGCGTCCGCCGCTTCAACGAGACGTTCCAGGCGCTGTATCGCCGCCCACCACGCGAACTCCGCCGCCTGCAGGGGGCCGACCTCAGCGACGGCGCCGCATTCAGCCTGTTGCTACCCTACCGGTCGCCGTTCGACTGGGACGGCTTGCTCGGCTTTTTCAAGGGCCGCGCCATTCCCGGTGTCGAATGGGTTGAGACCGACCGCTACGGGCGGACCATCGCCCTCGACGGTGCAATCGGCACGATTGAGATTGGTCATGAACCCGAACGCGGGGCCATACGAGCCACCATCGACTTCCCGCGGCCAACGGCCCTTCCCGCCATCATTGCCCGCATCCGCCGCCTGTTCGATCTTGCTGCCGACCCGGCCGTCATTGGTGCGCACCTATCTGCCGATCCCGCGCTCGCCCCCTTGGTCGCAGCCCGCCCCGGCCTCCGGGTTCCGGGCGCCTGGGACGGTTTCGAACTCGGCGTCCGCGCCATACTGGGCCAGCAGATCAGCGTAGCCGCAGCAACCAAATTGATCGGACGCCTTGCCGCGCGCTGGGGAACGCAAACCGGGTGCGATCGGATCGTTTTCCCGACACCAACGCAACTCGCCGATGCTGATATCGCATCGCTTGGGATGCCGCAGGCGCGCGGAGACGCCGTGGTGGCCTTGGCTCGCGCGGCTGCGGCGGACCCGCAGTTGTTCGACGCACGTCAGGAGCTCGCCACCACCATCATGACACTCTGCGCGCTTCCTGGCATTGGCCCCTGGACCGCGAACTATATTGCCATGCGGGCGTTGCGCGAAAGCGATGCCATGCCAACGGGCGATGTCGGCCTGCTCCGCGCTCTCGCCATCGGTGGCGTTCGCCCGTCGGCAGACGACCTCGACACGCGCGCGAATGGCTGGCGGCCGTGGCGCGCCTATGCCGCACTCCACCTCTGGGCCAGCGATTCTGCCGCCTCATTTACGAACAAGGACTGACAATGCATCTGACTCTCGACCGGATGGAAACCGACATCGGCATCCTGCTGCTGGTTTGTGACGGCAACGGCACGCTCCGTGCCCTCGATTTCGCCGACTATGAACAGCGGATGCGCTCGCTGCTACAGCGGCACTATGGGACTTACACTCTGACGGACAGCAATGCTCCGGCAACGCTCCGGAGCGCGCTGTCCGCCTATTTTGCCGGCAATGCCGCCGCCTTGGACGGTGTGCAGGTTGCAACTGCCGGGACGGCCTTTCAGCGCAGCGTCTGGGCCGCGCTCCGCCGCATCCCGGCAGGGGAAACCCGCAGCTACGGTGAACTGGCGGCGATGCTCGGCAAGCCGGGTGCCAGCCGCGCGGTTGGCCTCGCCAATGGGTCCAACCCCATCGGTATCGTCGTCCCCTGCCACCGCGTCATTGGCGCAAACGGCACGTTGACGGGCTATGCCGGAGGGATCGACCGCAAGCGCTGGTTGCTGGCGCACGAAGGGGTGGCGGTAGTTAGCTCAGCAGGTTCAACGGAACCGGAGCTGTTTCCGACAACCGCTTGGTCAAATTGCCATCAAAGGTGACAAAGGCATCGGCGCCGCCGACGTTAGCGATGTGCAAAGCATCTTCAAAGTCGGCCCCCTCGGCAAATCTCGCGATGGCCCACACAACCTCGGTATGATTGTCAATGACGACAGTCGGCCATGTCACCAGCGCCGTCAGGGCGGCTGCCAATTGCTGACGGTCAAACAAATACCGTGACCGGAGCACCCAGAAACATTCCAGCAGCACCGTAGGCGGAATGAAAACGGACTGGCGGAACAGGTCGGTGGCGATCTTCGATTGGTGGGGATCGTCATTGACGAGAAACCGCACGACGACATTGGTATCGACTGCGTGCATCAAGCGGGTCTGTCCCAATCCTGCCGGATCATGGCGTCAATGGCTGGTACCCAGTCCGATTCAGGGACGTGAGGTCCGGTATAGGTCACAGTTTGCCGCAGCTTCAGCAAAGCCGCATCCAGTTCGTCCGGATGGACCTGTTTCCGCGCACGGAGCAAAATACCGTCCGACCGCCGGATCGCCTCCAGCTCGATGCCTGGGCCCCATGACACCGCGGCGCGAAGGTCGCTGGGGATCACAACCTGCCCCTTGCTCGACATGCGTGTAAATGCGTTCATCCAAGTAAGATACGTCTTACCTGGCAATTGCGCAAGTCATCAAGCCGCCGTGCCGACCGCTTCCTGCTGCTCGCTGAACACGCGGATCGGGTCCTTCTTGCCGCCGACCACGTCCTTGTCGATCACCACTTCGTCGACACCCTCCATGCTCGGCAGGTCGTACATGGTGTCGAGCAGGATCGATTCCATGATCGAACGCAGCCCGCGCGCGCCGGTTTTGCGCTCGATCGCACGCTTGGCAATGGCCGACTGGGCATCGTCGGCGAAGGTCAGTTTGACATTCTCCAGCGCGAACAGCTTGGCATATTGCTTGATCAGCGCGTTTTTCGGTTCAACCAGAATCTTGATCAGCGCTGACTCGTCCAGGTCTTCCAGTGTCGCGATCACCGGCAAGCGGCCGACAAATTCCGGGATCAGGCCGAATTTCAGCAGATCCTCGGGCTCGCAGTGCCGCAGCACTTCCCCGGTCCGCCGCTCCTCAGGCGCGGCCACAAACGCACCAAAGCCGATGGACTTGCCCTGCAACCTGTCGGCGATGATCTTCTCCAGCCCGCCAAACGCCCCGCCGCAGATGAACAGGATGTTGGTGGTGTCGACTTGCAGGAATTCCTGCTGCGGATGCTTGCGTCCGCCCTGCGGCGGCACAGAAGCGGTAGTCCCCTCCATGATCTTCAGCAACGCCTGCTGCACGCCCTCGCCCGAGACGTCGCGGGTGATGGAGGGGTTGTCGGCCTTGCGGCTGATCTTGTCGATTTCGTCGATGTAGACGATGCCGCGCTGCGCCCGCTCGACATTATAATCGCTCGCCTGAAGCAGCTTCAGGATGATGTTCTCGACATCTTCGCCGACATATCCGGCCTCAGTCAGCGTCGTGGCGTCGGCCATCGTGAACGGCACATCAAGGATGCGCGCCAGCGTCTGGGCCAGCAGTGTCTTGCCGCAACCGGTCGGCCCGACCAGCAGGATGTTCGACTTGGCCAGTTCAACCTCGGCCCCCTTGGCCCCGTGGTTAAGCCGCTTGTAATGATTGTGGACCGCAACTGACAGCACCCGCTTGGCGTGATACTGGCCGATCACATAATCATCCAGAACCTTGCAGATTTCGCGCGGTGTCGGCACGTCGCCAGACTTCTTCACCAGCGCGGTCTTGGTTTCCTCGCGGATGATGTCATTGCACAGCTCAACGCATTCATCGCAGATGAACACCGTTGGCCCGGCGATCAGTTTGCGAACCTCATGCTGACTCTTGCCGCAGAAGGAACAATATAGCGTATTCTTCGAATCAGGGCCGCTCAGCTTCGTCATCTCTATCCTTCCCCGGCACACACATCCGGTTCGTCTCGTCCGCATCCTAGCGGGTTCACGCCGTGGAGCAACCATCCTGCGACCCGGGACGGCTGCGGCACGTTCAATGCGTCATATATACGACATGTTGCTGCCTGACCATTAACGCCGCTCAGACAGGCTGGCGGGGTCAGGCGGCTCTGGCGATTTCACCCTCGATCGGGGTCGGACGCTTGTCCATGACCTCGTCAATCAGGCCGAAAGCCTTGGCTTCCTCGGCAGACAGGAACTTGTCCCGCTCCATCGCCTGCTCGATCACCTCCAGCGGTTGACCGGTATGCTTGGCATAAAGATCGTTCATCGTTGCGCGGGTTCGCAATATCTCCCGCGCCTGGATTTCGATGTCGGTTGCCTGCCCCTGTGCGCCGCCAGATGGCTGGTGGACCATGATCCGCGCGTTGGTCAGCGCCACCCGCATGCCGGGCTCACCGGCGGCCAGCAGGAAACTGCCCATCGAACAGGCTTGCCCAACGCACAGCGTGCCGACGCGCGGGCGGATATATTGCATCGTGTCATAAATCGCCATGCCAGCCGTCACGACGCCGCCGGGCGAGTTGATATACAGGAACACATCCTTCTTGGGGTTCTCTGCCTCCAGGAACAGCAGCTGTGCCACGATGAGCGACGCCATATGATCCTCGACCTGCCCGGTCACAAAGATGATCCGTTCGCGCAGCAGCCGCGAATAAATGTCGAACGACCGTTCACCGCGGTTCGATTGCTCGATGACGATCGGGACGAGGCCCATGGCGGTGTCGATCATGATGCGGTGCGCTCCGGAAAAATTGTGCAAAGCCCCATGTCGGTCGGACCGGGTCAGACTTCAATAGGCGAATGCAGCGCAACGGAAAAGGGCGGCCCGACCTGCGGACCGCCCCTTCACGTTGGCCTTGAAACCTCAGCTTTAGAAAACGAATCGGAACGTTCCCTGGAAGGTCTGCGGCGCGCCGACAGAGTAGGTCGGGTTGCTGGCCGCAATGGTCTGGCCGTTCGACGCGACGATCGCCACCGCGTTGGTCTGGCTGTTGATGTTGCCCAGATATTTTTCGCCAAACAGGTTGGTGGCGTTCACCTGGAAATAGGCGCCCTTGAAGCCCCAATCATCGAGCCTGTAACGGGCATTGAGGTTCACGACCTCATATTTCGGGGATACCTGATCATTCACATCTGTCGAGAAGCGGTCACCGACATGCTTGATCTCGATGCCGGTCGAGAAGGCC
This sequence comes from Synechococcus sp. UW140, assembly GCA_943368345.1. Taxonomy (GTDB): domain Bacteria; phylum Pseudomonadota; class Alphaproteobacteria; order Sphingomonadales; family Sphingomonadaceae; genus JADCGM01. The sequence continues at coordinate 43,763 of CALRKY020000001.1, forward strand.
TCCCCCTTATATTCGGCGCGAAGGCCCCATTGATGCTTGGGGGTTTCGACCAGTTCCTTGCCCTTGGTCGGCAGCAACCGCGCTACCAGCGCGGCGTCGCGACCAAGAACGAGATTGTCCTGCAATTCGGTGTCGTTGAACGAGTAGCTGCCATAAAGATTAACCGTCGGCGTGATCTGAACGCCGACTTGGCCGTCAAAGCCCTTGGACTTCACCTCACCAACGTTGCGGGTGATGTTGATGCCAAGGTCCTGATCGAACGCCCGGACCAGACGATCTTTGAACGTCGAGGTATAGCCACCGATCGACGCCAGGACCCGGCCACGCTGATAGCGGTAGCCAACTTCAAACAGCTCGGTCGTCTCCGGCCGCGCATTGACGATCTGAACGTCATAAAGATCGTCGGTGCGCGGTGACGACAGGTTCTTAGAGAATCCGCCAAACAGCATATGGCCTTCGCCAGGCTGAATGCTGACACCGACATTTGGCAGCAGCTTGTCATATTTCACGGTGCCAGTGAACGGCGCGCGGGCATTATTAGCAGCCGTGATCGAGCTCTGAATCTGCTTGGTGCAGAAGGCGAAGCCCGCAGTGGTTGTATTGCAGAACTGGTTGAGCTCGCGCTTGAAATAGGGGGCACGCAGACCAAGGCTGATCGTCAGGAAGTTGTCGAAAAACTCCCCGCGATACTCGCCAGCGAACTGGTTGAGCAGCGCGATCGACAGCCGGTCGCGGGTCTGGAACACATCGCCGTCGAGCGTCTTGATCGCGGTCCCGTTGCGGCCGCCAAACACGTTGGTGGTGTTGCCCTGAGCATCAAGGAAGGTGAATTCCCCAGTCTGACGGTGGCGGGCCCGGTCGAAAGTATAGGCAAAGCGCAGCAGACTATCCTCGTTGATATTCCAGATCAGCGAAGCGTTCAGGCCGTAGCGGCGGGTGTTGGTGTTATTCGGGCGATAAATCCGGACGCGGTCAAGCACATCGCCATCGCCGTTGAGGTCAACACCCGGCTGCAGGGCAAGCGCAGTCGCCGGATTGAAGCGTGTACCCTGGAGGCGCGGGTCCTTTTCCTGCACCAGCTCATTGCCGCCGCCGTTGGCGAGTACATATTGGAACGACGGATCAACCGTCAGCGTCACGCCCTCAGCAAGAGTGAATTTGCTCTGGCCACGGATATTGCCGGTGTTCGACGGGTTGATGAACAGGTTGAAATAATTACCGCAGCCATTAAACGGCGCGACATTTTCATCCTGCACTGTCCCGCCACCCGGGGTCGGGCGCGGACAGAAATCGGAGCGGTCGGTGCTCGGATTTGCGGTAAATTGTGCAAGGCTCAGTGCCTGGTAGAAATTATTCCGGTTGCGGTTGTAGTGACCTAGCAGCGAGATGAAGTCGCCATTGTCACCGATTGACTGATAAATCCGACCGTTCAGCTGGGTCTTCTGCAGGGTGCCCGGTCCCTTGAACTTGTCATATTTCGTGTAGGACGCGGCAAAAAATGCCGTGGTGCCCCACGGGCCAAATGCCCCGGTATTCAAGACCGCTATCCCGCGCCGGTAGCGGTTTTCACCGAGCGACGCCTGGGCGAGCAGGCTCATGTCCTCGGTCGGCTTGCGGGTGATGTAATTGATGGTGCCGCCGGTCGCCGATGCGGTTGGGCTGTCAACATCGGTCGTCCCGATGTTCACCACCGCCCGCTCGATCAGTTCCGAATCCAGCTGCTGGTTGGAAAAGATGGCGTAGTTGCCGGAGTCGTTGAGCGGGATGCCGTCCTGCAGCAGCGCGATGCGGTTGCCGTCAAAGCCGCGCAGACGCAGGTTACCGCCCGAGTTGCCGTAGGGATCGTTGTTGACGAAGTTGTAGCCGGGGGTGAGGTTCAGCGTCTCCAGGATCGACTGACCCGAATTCTTGGCGCTGATATATTCCTGATCGATGGTCGACCGCGACTTCGGGGTTTGCTCTGCAACGATAATGCCCTGCGACTTGGCGCGGGTGCCGGTGACGACAATTTCTTCAATCGACTGCGAACCCGTCGATTGCGCCATGGCGCCGGTTGCCGAAATCAAACCAATGGCGATGGCCGCCGTCGCGGTGCCAAAACGAAGTGCGCGCATGTAAGTATCCCCTTGTGCGGAAAATGTACCGAACTGATGCCCTATACTGGCCTCTGATCGACTTGCAGCGGCTTGTGAAGCGGAATTGTGACAGTCCGGCGACAGATTGGGTGCAGTGCAGCAAAAGCCGCTTGGAGCCGGATTTGAATCCCGACAGATCGTGGCTTCGGCGCAACAGTCCACCAGTGAACTGCGGGTGCCGCCGGATCATTCTCGCTTTGGCAACGACTCGCAGTCGGTGCCGAGTCGCGGCTGCCTACCGCCCCGGTCCGCGGCGTTGTTCGGTCTGGCGGCTGTCCTGGCGGAAATTCGGGATGGGTGCGGCCTGGAGCATTTCGGCGCGGGAGACCATGCCGTTCCGGTCGGTGTCGAAGCGGGTGAACTGACGTTCAAATTCGGCGCCGAATTCCGCTACCGAAATCCGGTCGTCGCCATTCCGGTCGAAATCGAACCGACCTGGCGGCGCGCTTTGGTCCCCGAGCCAGACCTGCGCCCAGTCGCCAAGCGCGATCAGCCCGATGCTGCCGTCCCGCTGCGGATCCGCGGCCTGCCACATCCGCGCGACGCCAGCCGCCAACTCTTGCCGGTCGAGCTGCGCGTCTCCGCCGGTGTCAAATCCGGCGAACAGCAGCGCGGCGGGGGCATAGCTACGCGCACCTGCACCGGGAGCCGGTGGGCTTGGCGGTGCAACCGGGGCAACAGGTTTTGCCGCCGCCAACAGGCACAGGCTGGCGGCAATCCACAACAAACGCATCGGCAACTCCCGGCAGGTCAATTCAACGTCAATAGACTGACATGTCGCCGCCGCATACCGGTGACTTCCCGGTCTTGTCCCGGGTCACGCGTACCGAACCCCGCTCATCCTGAGCGGGAATTTGTACAGTGACGCGAGTTGTTCAAACAGCTCCACCCCAAAGAAAAACCCCCGCGCCTTTCGGCACGGGGGTCAATCTGGGTCCGATCAGCGAAGATCAGAAGCGGTAGCGGATGCTGCCGCCGTAGGTCTTTGGTCCGCTCGGGTAGCCCGACAGGCTGCCTGACTGTGCGACCGACGGGAAGATCACCGGGTTGAACTTCGGCTCGGTCAGATTGCGGCCCCACAGGGTCAGATCGATCGAGTTGCGGAACTGCAGCGTGATCGAGGCGTTCAGATTCTCCGGGCTGGCCTTGAATGGCAGGCCGGCAGCAATCGTGTAGGCGCTGTCAAAGGTAAAATCAGAGTGGAAGATCGCCTTCAGGTCGTCATTGACAACATGGGTGTAGGTTCCACCGACCGCGACCGAGTAGGTCGAAATACCGGTCGGGCGCTGCCCCGTGCGGTTGGTCGGCACCACGTTGTTGGTCGCCGGATTGAAGGCCGAACCACCAGTGAACAGGTTGAACTTCGGATTCAGGTAGGTACCCGACGCCGTGAAGGTCAGACCCCGAACCGGCGTCACGCTGGCATCGATTTCGATACCCGTTGTCGACTGCTTCTCGGCATTGCCCAGAACGAAGCCGGTGCCCTGGAAAATGTTGCTCTGGAAGTTCTTGAGGATCTGCTTGAAGGCGGCGACGTTGATTGCGAACCCATCAAAATTGCCCTTCAGGCCAAGCTCGAAAACCTCCGCATTTTCCGGTGCGGCGAAGCGGGTGCCGGTGGTCAGGTTAACCGGCAAGTTGGCGCCGAGCGCGGTGCGGATCGGTGAAGCCGCCGGAGCCGGAACCTGGGCAGGCGAGCCGGGAATGAAGTTCGCAGCGGTCGGACGGCTGTCGGTCGACAGGTTGAACGACGTCGCCTTGAACCCTGTTGCATAGGTCGCATAGGTGCTGATGTTCGGGTTAAACTTGTAGGCCAGCCGCAGGGTGTAGGACAGATCATCGTCCTTGGTCTTGCCGCTTTCCACAGCGTTTGGCAGGTTCAGGAACTGTGGCAGGAACTGCAGCCCGCGAAGCCCGAGAAACGGGTTGGCAGCGGTGGCCGCAACCGTTGCTGGCACGCCGGCACGCACACCTGCCAAAACCAGATCGAGGCTGGAGAACACGTCGGTGCTGGTGTTGTTGGTGGCCGCTGTCTTGCGGTCTTCCGTGTAGTTGAACCCGGCAGTGAAGGTCAGATCATCGCTGATCGCAAAATCACCCTGTCCGAAGATCGAGAACGCGGTGTTCTTGTAATCATAATGCTCAAACCGGCCCTGACCCTGGGCCCCGAACATCGTCGCAGGTGTCGATGCCGGCAAACCGAGCAAAGCACGCAGCGTCGGCTCCAGTCCACCATAGGCCCCGCCGCTCAGCAGATTGGCATAACCGCGGAAGTCCCGACCGAAGGTCAGCGCGGAATCGATGGTGATGTCTTCATTGAAATAGAAGCCACCGAGCAGGAAGTTGAAGAAGCCGTCATAGTCGGAGGTGATCCGCGCTTCCTGCGTGTAGGTGTTGATGCTGGTCTTGCCGCTGTTGCGACCGATCAGATCGGCGCTGGTGAAGTCCGAATCGGCATCGCCCTCGTTGCTGACGTGGCGATAGGCACTGATGCTGACCAGTGACAGGTTGCCACCGAATTTCCAGTCAACCTGGGCGGAACCACCATAGTTTTCGATCTTGCTGAACGAATCGAAGTTCGTTGCAAAATTGTGGGTGAACCGGTCGTTGGACAGCACCCGCCCGCCGAGCGCACGCACCGCGCCGCCGGTCGGGCCGTCAAACACGTTGACGACGGTGCAGCAGATTTCGTCGATCTTGTCATAGTCGGCGATCAGGCGGATTTTCAGATCATCGGTCGGCTTGAACAGCAGCTGGCCGCGAACGCCGTAGCGGTTGCGATTGTTGCTTTCGGCACCGCGGATCACGTCACGCGCATAACCATCCTGATTGTTATAGCTGCCGCTGAGGCTGGCGGCGACGGTCTCCGACAGCGGGCCGGTCACATCGGCCTTGACGATGATCGCGTTGAAATTGCCATAAGAGGCCTCAGCAGTCCCGCCGACATCGAACTTTGGTTCAGCGGTGACGATGCTGATGATACCAGCAGATGCGTTCTTGCCGAACAGGGTCGACTGCGGACCGCGCAGTACTTCGACGCGCTCGATGTTGGGAAGATCGCCGATCTGGGCGGCCGACCGCGAGCGGTACACACCGTCGATGAACACACCAACCGATGGCTCGATACCGGCATTGTTCGCGCCGTTACCGAAGCCACGGATGATGAAGTTGGTGTTGGCGGAGCTTTGCAGCTGACCAACCTTCAGCGACGGCACCAGCGACTGGAGGTCGATAAGGTCACGGACATGCGACTGTTCAATCGCCTGCTTGCTGGCGACCGCGACCGAGATCGGGGTATCCTGCAGCGTCGAACTGCGCTTGGAGGCCGTGACGATGATTTCCTCAACAGCTTCTTCTTCAACAGCTGCGGTCTGGGCTTCCTGCGCCAGAGCCGGGGCTGCATAAAATGCCAGAACCGAAGCGCTGGTGACGAGTGTCAGGCGCAGTGAAGTGACCTTGGAGCTCATATGATGTCCTCACCCTAATTAATTCTTCGCCGTGCGCCCGATTTTTCCGGATCGCGTAGACGGCGGGTGGACGACGCCCACCATTACCGTCTTTTCACCATTCGGCTGACGATTTGTCCAGCAATGCCCGCCCATTGTTGCAGCTTTTCGTGCGGCTCGCGCAAAGCGTTGCCCAAAGGCAACATCGATCTATCAAAATAGATAGTCTACTTCGCGACAGCGGCGCGCAGCTCGAACCCCTCATACCCCTGCTGCACGATCATGTCGCAATATTCGCGGTAGGCGCCGAGGCCGCCAGCGTAGGGCATGAACTGGCGCGGTTTGCCGGGCACATTCGCGCCCATGTACCAGCTGTTGGCCTGCGGCATCAGGGTCATGCTCGCCACTTCGTTGACATGCGCCACCCACTGGCTTTCGGCAGCGGCGGTCGGTTCAATCGTCGCCTGCTGGTGGCTGACGATATGGTTCAGGCAATCGCTGATCCAATCGACATGCTGTTCGATCGAACTGATCATGTTGGTGAGCACCGACGGGCTGCCGGGGCCGGTGATCATGAACAGGTTGGGAAACCCTGCGACCATCAGCCCGAGATAGGTTTGCGGCCCCTCCGCCCAGCGCTGCTTCATCGTCATGCCGCCCCGGCCCCGGATGTCGATACGGTCAACCGCACCGGTCATCGCATCAAAGCCGGTGGCGAGCACGATGGCATCGACCGTATAGTCACCAGCGGCGGTCCGGATGCCGTTCGGGGTAATCCGCTCAATCGGTGCCGACTTGATATCGATCAGGCTGACATTGCTGCGGTTGAAGGTGGCGTAATAATCCGTGTCCACACACAGCCGCTTGGTGCCATAGGGATAGTCCTTCGGCGTCAGCAGATCGGCGACGGCAGGGTCTTTAACGATGCTGCGGATTTTGGCGGCAGCAAAATCGGCGGCGACCGCATTGGCCGCCGGGTCAATCCCGGTATCGGCAAAGGCTCCCAGGACATTGAACCCGCCGATTTGCCACCGCCGTTCAAACTCGGCGACCTGCTCCTCCGGCGACACATCCATCGTCATGATTTCGCGCGGGTCATTGAAGAATCCACCCGGCGTCAGCTTCATCGCAGCGCGATATTCGCGCCGTTTTGCCGTCCAGTCGGCCACTTCGTCGGTCCCCAGCGGACCATTGTGGGCCGGAACGCTGTAATTGGGTGTCCGCTGAAAGACTGTGACATGCGCAGCCTCGGCCGCGATTACCGGGATCGACTGGATCGCCGATGATCCGGTGCCGATCACGCCGACCCGCATCCCGCTGAAGTCGACGCCGTCATGCGGCCAGCGCGACGTGCGGTAAACCGGCCCCGGAAAACTATCGATCCCGGCGAAATCCACCTCGGTCGGTACTGACAGGCAACCGGTTGCGAGGATGACAAATTTCGTGGAAATCCGCTCGCCGGTGTCGGTCGTCACCCCCCAGCGATTGCGCGCCTCATCAAACTGCGCGGCGGTGACGCGGGTGTTCAGCTGGATATCCCGCCGCAGGTCAAACCGGTCGGCAATATGTTCGGCATAGGTCAAGAGTTCCGCCTGCGGGGCATAGCGCTCGCTCCACCGCCACTCATTTTCCAGGTCTTCCGAGAAGGAGAAGGAATATTCCAGACTGCGGATATCAACTCTCGCCCCGGGATAGCGGTTCCAGAACCAGGTGCCGCCAACGCCGCTGCCTGCCTCATAAACCCGTGCGGTCAGCCCGAGGCTCCGGGCGCGGTGCAGCATGTACATGCCGGAAAACCCCGCCCCGACGATGACTAGGTCATATTCCTGCTTGGCCTCTGCGTTTGCCATGCCCCGCCCCCCGGTTCACGGGTCCAATGGTTTGGCCCGCCTTTGCTGGCAGCAGAGTTACCACGCACCGGAACCCCCGCAAGGCCTACGGAGGCTAGGTTAGGTGATAGGCTGCGCATCATCGCTGCTCCGGCCATGCTGCACCGTCAGTATGAAACCGGGTGGTAGCCGATGTCCGAAGACGCAGAATTCCGCAGCGAAGTCCGTACCTGGCTGGCGGAGAATCTGACCCCGGAACTGCGCGACGTAACCCGCAAAGCCGTAAGCGTATTCATCGACAAGCCGTATAATCTCGCCTGGCAGCGCAAGCTGAACGAGAAGGGCTGGGTTGCCCCGCATTGGCCAAAGGAATTCGGTGGCACCGGCTGGGGCGACGTCAAACGCCATATTTTTGCCAGTGAATGCGCCCGCGCTGGCGCGCCAAACCTGTCCCCGATGGGGCTGCGGATGGTTGCACCCTGCATCATGCGCTTCGGCACCCCGGCGCAGCAGGCCCATTATCTGCCGCGCCTGTTGGCGGGAGAGGATTATTGGTGCCAGGGCTATTCGGAGCCGCAGTCCGGGTCCGACCTCGCCTCACTGGCCCTCCGCGCCGACCGTGACGGGGACGATTATGTGCTGAATGGCAGCAAGATCTGGACCACCCACGCGCACCACGCCAACCGGATGTTCTGCCTCGTGCGGACCAACCGCGATGGCCGCCCGCAGACCGGCATCACCTTCCTGCTGCTCGACATGGCGACTCCGGGCATCACGGTAAAACCGATCCTGACCTTGTCGGGTGACCATGATTTCAATCAGGTGTTTTTCGACAACACCCGCGTCCCGGTCAGCAACCGCCTCGGCGATGAAGATCAGGGCTGGGGCGTTGCCAAATATCTCCTCGAATTTGAACGGGCCGTTGCCTATGCCGCTGGCCTGATCGCTGCACTCGCCGATGCACGCGATTTTGCCCGAGACACCGGACAGGACAATGATCCTGCAATACGCCGCAAAATCACCAGCCTTGGCATCGACATCGCGACCATCGACGCCGTCGAACAGGGAGTGATGTTCGCCATGGCAAGTGGCGGAAAGCCCGGCCCGGCCTCCTCCATGCTCAAAATTCTCGGCACCGAATGTCAGCAGCGCATCCAGGAGTTCCAGCTCGAACTATCCGGCGATTACGCCGCCGTCCACCAACCCGAAGCGCGGCGTCCCGGTAGCAATCATCCCGCCGTTGGCCCATCTGGCGCGCTGGTCGCCTCCGCCCGCTATCTGAACGGTCGCGCCGCCTCGATCTATGGCGGCTCCAACGAGATTCAACGCGGGATCATCGCCAAGCTGGTGCTGGGACTGTAGGCGGCGGATCGTCAGTCGACTGAACCGAAGATCAGCTTCCCCTCCTTGACCGTGGCAACGACTTTCACCTCTGCGAGTCGAACCGGGTCTATGGTCACAGGATTACGGTCGAGAATGGCAAAATCCGCCAGTTTGCCAGCCTCAATGCTGCCTTTGGTGGCGTCCTCCCGCAGCTGCCAAGCCGCGTTGATCGTCACTTGCGCCAGCGCTTGATACACGCCGATCCGTTCTTGTGGTCCAAGTATGTCGCCCGTCTGGGTGCGGCGGTTGACCGAAGACCACACCAGACGCAGCATGTCAGGCGGGACGACCGGGGAATCATTGTGTGCGGTTGGTCGAAGGCCCGTTGCCCAGGCGCTGGCCTGTGGCGATATGAAATCCGCCCGCTTCGGTCCAAGCGCGACTTCCCGGTGCCAGTCCCCCCAATAATAGGTATGATTGGCAAAGAAACTCGGCTGGATGTCGAGTTGCTTCATTTTGGCAAGTTGCTCGGGGCGGAGAACCTGTGCGTGAATTGCAATTGTTCGTTTTCCTGTCGATCCGCTTGCCGCGACCCCATCAATCAGCGTCTGTAGCGCTTGATCGCCGTTAACATGGGCGAATACCTGCCAATTGTTCGCTGACGCCTCCGCCATTTTGGCCTTGAAGACCGTCAGATCAATTGCAGGAAAACCGCGATAGCTGGCATCCCGGCCTTCTGGGGGAACAGGAACGGGATCCTGCAACCAGGCCGTGCGACCCTGCGGCGATCCGTCGATTGTCAGCTTCACACCACCTATCCGCAACCGACCCACATAGGGCTTCCCGATTTTCGTCCGGACCTCAGGCGACCAGTCGCGGTCGAACGAAAGCAGCGCAACCGTATCCATGATCAAAACATTCCGCCGCGCCGCCTCGGCCAGCGCTGGCCAAGCCTCCGGCATGACCCGGCCATCCTGAGCAGTCGTGATCCCGTTGGCTGCATAGATTGACTGACCCGCGATCACGGCTGCGACACCAGCATCGGCGTTATCGGGGATCAGGAGCTTCAGGGCATAAAAAAGTGCGTTTTCCTCCAACACTCCGTTCGGAGTTTTGCCATCCTCTTCACGCCGGATCACTCCACCGGGCGGATTGGATGTGTCGGCGGTCAGCCCAACCATGGCGAGCATCGCACTGTTCATCGCCGCAAAATGCCCGCTGGCGTGGATGATGAGGATCGGTTTGGTACTCGAAACCGCATCAAGGTCCTGTCGGGTCGGATGGCGGCGTTCCGCCAATCGGCTGTCGTCATATCCATTTCCAAGGAGCGCGGGTGACCCCGGACGTGCAGGAAAGGCGCGCAATGCTGCCTGCAGTTCGGCAATCGAATTGACCTGCCCAACCGGTGGAGCAGAAAGTTGCGCCATTGACGCAACCTGACCCACATTGGTGACATGTCCGTGGGCATCGATAAATCCCGGCAACAGCGTGCGCCCTTTGAGATCGATGGTTCGGGCAGCCGACCCGGCCGCCTTCGTCACCTGTTCCCGTGTTCCAACAGCCAGAATACGGCCATTTCGTACCGCAACTGCTTCTGCGGTTTCCACAGCGGCTCCGGCCATCGTCAGGATCGGGCCGCCGCTCCATATCGTCACATGCGATACGGGGGCGGCGCCTGCCATCGAGGCGCAGCACAGCAATGTCCAACTGATCAATTTCACGGCCGATCCTTCGGTTTGTTCCTCTCCCAAGGTGTGGAATCAATTTCCGGCGGCGTCTTCCTCGTCAATCCGGGAGCAACAAGCTCGCATCGCCATAGCTGTAAAACCGGTAATCATTTTTGATTGCATGAGCGTAAATAAGCTGCATCCGCTCCAATCCCATCAGCGCGCTGACCAGCATGAACAGCGTTGATCGGGGCAGGTGGAAATTGGTCATCAGGCCATCGACCGAACGGATGTTGCAGCCCGGTGTGATGAAAATCCGGGTATCCCCCTGGAACGCGCGGATGACACCATCCTCACCCGTTGCACTTTCCAACAGGCGCAGGGAGGTGGTGCCGACAGCGATGATCCGGCCTCCGGACTGCCGCGTCGTGTTCAATCTCTCGGCAACGGCTGCATCAATCCGGCCCCATTCGGCATGCATCCGGTGGTCGGCGGTATCGTCAACCTTTACCGGCAGGAAGGTCCCTGCTCCGACGTGCAGCGTCAGCGTTTCCATCCCGACACCGGCGGCAGCCAGATCGGCAATCAAACCCGGCGTAAAATGCAATCCGGCAGTCGGTGCAGCCACTGCGCCGGGGGCATCGGCGAACATGGTTTGATAGTCGGCCAAATCCTGTGCATCGGCGGCGCGCTTGCCGGCAATATAGGGGGGGAGCGGCATCACCCCTGCCGCCGCCAGGGCAGCTTCCAACGGCTGGTCCGCTGCAAAATGCCAGAGGACGGCCCCATCATCATCGCGCGCTTCGACACGACCCGTCAATCCGGCACCAAAGTCGACGCTGTCACCGATTTTCAGGCGCTTGGCGTTGCGGACAAAGGCCCACCATCGCCACACATCTTCCCGCTTGTGCAGCGTAACGCCGACCTTCGCCGCCCCCCGCGTTCCGAACAATTGGGCCGGAATGACCCGGGTGTCGTTGAAGACCAGAATATCGCCGCGCTTCAAAAGGCTGGGCAGGTCAGAAACCCGGTGATCCCGCGTCAGATGTCCATCTGCCAGCAGCAGCTTCGCCGACTCGCGTGGCACCGCAGGCCGGAGCGCGATCCGGTCCGGCGGCAGGACGAAATCGAAATCGTCAACGCGCAGCGGACGGGTCCGCCGACTACTTGACCGGGTCGAGCAGGGCCGCCGGTGCGACCATCAACAGTGGCGGCAGATTGTCCGATGCCATGCTGGCCCGCAGGATTTTCGACGGAGTGGCCGGTGGTTCACCGCGCTCGATCGCATCGACATATTCCATGCCGTCAATCACCCGCCCAAACACCGTGTACAGCCGGTCGAGCTTCAGCGCGGGCAGGAAGCAGATGTAGAATTGGCTGTTGGCCCCGTCCTTGTCCTCAGGTCGGGCAGCGGCGAGCGCACCGCGCACATGCGGCAGATCGTTGAATTCGGCTTTCAGGTCCGGATATTTGGAGCCGCCACCGCCGGTTGCCGTCGGATCGCCGCCCTGGGCCATGAAGCCGTCGATCACCCGGTGGAACACCGTGCCGTTGTAAAAACCTTCCTTGGTCAACAGTTTGACCCGTTCAACATGGTTCGGCGCAACATCGGGGCGCAGCAGGATTCGTACCCGTCCGCCGGTTGACAGATCGAGCACCCAGATATTGGCCGCCTCCACCGTTGGCGGCGCCACCGGTGCAGGTGCCGGGGCTGGCTGGGCCGCAACGCCGCCTGCCAGAAACAGTCCCGCAATCACCGCAATCAACCGCCGCATTCGCATGCTCCCCAGGAAATCACTACGCATTTGCCAACCTTAGCATGAACCGTCGCTGAGCGTCATCGTGCAACCCGCGCTGCGACCTCGACAGCAATCTGCGGCGGCACAAACGGCCGGATATCCCCGCCATAGACCGCGATTTCCTTCACCAGCCGTGATGCAATCGGTTGCAAGGCCACATCGGCCATCAGGAACACCGTTTCGATGCTGGAATTCAGCTGCTGGTTCATCCCGGCCATCTGATATTCATATTCAAAATCGCTGACCGCGCGCAGGCCCCGGATAATCACCTGCGCGCCCTGTGCTTCGGCAAAGGTCATCAGCAGCGCATCATAGGGCACAACATCAATGCCCTGCCCCAGATCCGCACATTCGCGCTTCATCTGCGCGACGCGCTCCGCCAGCGTGAACATCGGCGACTTGGACGGATTGGTGGCGACACCGATCACCAGCTTGTCAACGAGCTTTGCCCCGCGCCGGATGATATCGACATGGCCGAGCGTGATCGGGTCAAACGTCCCGGGGTAAATACCGATGCGCATCAACGGTCCCTCTCAATTGCAAAGCGGGCAATCGCGCGCAGCATGTCTGCTTCGCGCCCAAAGCCATTCAAATGGCCGATGGCCTGATCCGTCAGCATTTCGGCCTGCTGTTTGGCCCGGTCCCGCCCGAGCAGGGAGACAAAGGTCGCCTTGCCCGCCGCTGCGTCCTTGCGCACCGCCTTGCCGGTCCGGTTGCTGTCACCATCCACGTCGAGCAGATCATCGGCAATCTGGAAGGCCAGCCCCAAATCCTTGGCATAGCCGCGCAGCCGTTTGCGTTGCGGCTCGCCGGCCCGACCCATAATCGCGCCGGCCTCCAGACAGAAGGCAATCAGCGCCCCGGTTTTCAGCTGTTGCAGTCGGGTCGTGGTCGGCAGATCGAAAATTTCCTGCTCGGCCGCCAGGTCCATCATCTGCCCGCCCGTCATCCCGGCTGGCCCCGCAGCCTTGGCGAGTTCGGTCACCAGTTCAACCCGGACAAACGGGTCTTCGTGGGTGGCATCATCGGCCAGCACTTCAAAGGCCAGCGCCTGCAGGGCATCACCCGCCAGGATTGCCGTTGCCTCGTCAAAGGCCTTGTGCAGCGTCGGCTTCCCACGCCGCATATCGTCGTCGTCCATCGACGGCAGGTCATCATGGATCAGGCTGTAACAGTGGATACACTCGATGGCGGTCGCCACACGCAGCGACCGTTCCTTGTCGACATTGAACATGTCGCAGGCGGCCACTACCAGCAACGGGCGCATCCGCTTCCCGCCACCAATCGCTGCATAGCGCATCGCCTCATACAGCGGCCGCCGCGCGTCCTCGGGCAGGGTCAGCAGCCGGTCGAACCGGTGATCAATGGCCTGCCCAATGGCATCAAGGGCGGGCTTCAGGCTGATCGACGCGTGCATCAGCTGTCGAACGGGACTGTGCCGATGACCTTGCCGTCCGCACCCAGCTGGATTTTCTCGATCCGGGCCGATGCCGCCGCCAACCGGGCTTCGCACTGCCGCTTCAGCCGCTCGCCTTCCTCATAGAGTTCAATGGACGTCTCCAGCGGGGCATCGCCGCTTTCAAGTTGGCGGACGATGGTCTCCAGACGCGCCAAGGCCGCCTCAAAGCTCAGCTCAGTCACTGCTTCCGCTCCGGCCATCATTCCCGCCCTTGAGTAACGCGGCGTTTGTGGCGGTCGGACCCCAAAGGGTCAACCCCTGCAAAGGCTGCGCAGGCTCCCGGCAATTCGGTTTGTCCCAAATCCTTCAGGCGACCATCGCGCTGGCACGGGCGAGATCGACCGACACCAGCTGGCTAACCCCTTTTTCCGCCATGGTAACCCCGAACAACCGGTGCATCCGTGCCATCGTGACGGCATTGTGGGTGACGATCAGGAACCGGGTATCGGTCAGCTCCGACATCCGGTCGAGCAAATCGCAGAAGCGTTCGACATTGGCATCATCGAGCGGCGCATCAACCTCATCAAGGACACAGATCGGGGCCGGGTTGGTCAGGAACAGCGCAAAAATCAGGGCGATGGCAGTCAGGGCCTGTTCACCTCCCGACAGCAGGGTCAGGGATTGCAGTCGCTTGCCGGGCGGTTGCGCCATAATCTCCAGTCCGGCCTCCAGCGGATCGTCCGAATCGATCAATTCCAGATGCGCCTGCCCGCCACCGAACAGCGAGCCAAACAGCTGCCGGAAATGCCCGTCGACCGCCTCAAAAGCAGTCAGCAACCGCTGCCGCCCTTCCCGGTTCAGACTGCCTATGCTGCCGCGCAGCCGGGCAATCGCGGTTTCGAGTTCGGTCCGCTCCGCCGCGCTGCTGGCCGCCGCCAGCTCAATATCGGCCAGTTCGACCTCGGCGCGCAGATTGACCGGACCGATCCGCTCCCGGTCGAGCGTCAACCGCTCAAACTCGGTGGCTAGGTCCGCTGCCAGTCCGAGCGCCGTTTCGTCAAAGCCGAGGCGTTCGGGCAGCAGGACCGGCGGGCATTGAAACCGCTCCCCGGACAGGGCGTTCAGCTCGATCCGTCGGGCTTCATGATGCTCCAGCTGCGCCGCCGTCCGGGCCCGATCCTCCCGCGCCGTGGCACTAGCCTCGTTCGCCACCCGCAGCTCGGCATCAATCCCCCGCAGCTCCGCCTCCGCCGCTGCAAGTGTTTCGGCAGCCGCTGACCGCAGGCTCTCGGCTTGACGAACCTCTCCGGCCAATCCCGCCTGTTTTGCGCCAATATCGGCGGGTCTGACCGACAGGTCCGCTTGTTCGGCGGCGATGGCTTTCGCCCGCTCCGCCAACTCCTGAACTTGCGCAGCGCTGCCCGCCTGCCGCCGCTGCCAGGACGTCTGTTCAGCCGCCACAGAGGATCGCCGCGATTGATCGGCGTCCAGCGTCCGGGTCAGCCCCGCCTGCTCCGCCCGTGCGGTCGCAAGCATGGCCCGGCTGCCTTCTGCCGTCCGCCGCGCCTCGCCGGCCGCCAGGGCCAGCGCATCGACATCGGCAAGCGCCGTGATAGCGGCTTCGGCCACCGCTACGTCATCGTTGGCCGCCGCTGCCTCCTCCTCCGCCCGCGCCACGGCCTGCTGCAATGCGTCGATGCGCGCCTCCCGGCGCTGGGCAGCGACGGCCAACTCGGCAAGGCTGGTCTGGGCCGCAGCACGGCGGCGTTCGGCCTGTCCGCGCGCTTCCCGTGCCGACCGATCGGCCTGACTTGCCGCCTCGTGCGCTTGGCGTGCGGCATCCAATTCCATCTGGACATCGGCAACCTGCGTCGCCGCAGCCGGGAGGTCGATTTCAATGGCGGTCAGCCGGTTGCGCGCCTCGAGCCGCTCCGCCGCCGCGCCGGTCCCACCGCCAAGTGCGACAAACCCGTCCCAGCGCCACAACCGCCCATCACGACTGACGATGCGTTGCCCAACCCCGAGTGCCGCTACCAGTGCAGGCGACGGGTCGCTGTCGACGACGCCGACCTGCCGCAACCGCCGCGCCAGTTCGGCCGGGGCCTCGACCCGCGCTGCAAGCGGCACCAGTGCATTTGGCAGCTTCGGATCCCCAGCGGACGCATCGGAGCCCATCCAGCGCCGGACGCCACCATCCGGCCCCACCCCGGCCGACAGGTCATCGCCGAGTGCCGCCGCCAGCGCCTTTTCATAGCCTGCCGCGACCCGCAACAGATCGACGACCGGCGCGCCGCCACTGGGCGATTGCGCAAGCCGCCGCACCAAGGCGTCGCGTTCTGCCGTCAGGGCCCGCAAACTGCCTTGGGCTTCAGCCAATTGCCCCGAACCTGCCTGCCGCCGGATATCCGCTGCCTCGCGCGCCAATTCAGCCGCCGCAATCTGCTTGGCCGCATCGGCAAGATCGGCTTCTGCCGATGCCAGCTCCGCCTCGACCTGGGACCGGGCCGTACCGTCGTCGTCGCCGGTTTCGACTGCCACCAGTTCCTGCCGAAGTCGCACGGCCTCCGCCCCGGTGCGTTGCTGCCGCGCCAACGCGCCCACAACCGCCGTTTCAGCCGCCCGTTTCGCCGCCTGCGCTTCGGCCTGGGCGGCAAGGGCGGCGTCCAGAGCCCGTTCATTGGCGGTGGCTGCCCGTTCCGCGTCGGCAACCCGCATTCCGGCACCGGACAGACTTTCCTCAGATGCAGCAATCCGCTGAGACAGGGAGTCAGCCTCAAGGCCCAACCGGGTCAGTGCTTCGGCAGCATCGGCAGCAAGGCTTGCCTCCCGTCCCCGGTCGCGGGCCAGATCAGCCGCCGCCCGTTCCAGTTCGGCCTGACGTCGTTCGACCTGGACCAGCTCTGCCGCCAGCCCCTGCCGGACCTGCACCAACGCCTGCAACCGCGCGGCTGCCTCCGCCTCCGCCAAGCGCAAGCCCGGCAGTTCGGCGGCGGCATCGGCCTGCCGCGCGGACAGCAGCGCAACGCCCCGCGTTAGCTCGACCAGACGGGCTTCGACCTCAACCGCCGCCCCGGTTGCCGACTCCCCCGCCGCTGTGGCTTCCTGCCAGCGGGCATATAAGGTCTGCGCTTCGATGATGCGGATGCGGTCGCTGAGCAGCCGGTAGCGTTCGGCCTGTTTGGCCTGCCGCCTGAGCGCCGCCGCCTGCGCTTCCATACCCTGCAAGACATCATCCAGCCGGGTCAGATTGACTTCGGCTGCCCGCAATTTCTGTTCGGCATCCTTGCGGCGGACATGCAGCCCGGCGATGCCGGCCGCCTCCTCGAGCATCACCCGCCGTTCCTGGGGCTTTGCCGAAATGATCGCGCCAATCCGGCCCTGACTGACCAGCGCCGGCGAATGCGCGCCGGTGGCCGCGTCGGCGAACAGCAGCTGCACATCCTTCTGCCGCATGTCGCGACCGTTGATCCGGTAGGCGCTGCCAAGGCCGCGTTCGATGCGACGGACGACCTCGATCTGGTCACCATCGTTGAACTGGGCCGGAGCGGTCCGGTCCGGATTGTCAAGCGACAGCGTCACATCGGCAAAATCCCGACTGGGTCTGGTCTCGGTCCCGGCGAAGATCACATCTTCCATGCCGCCGCCACGCAGTGACTTGGGGGAGGATTCGCCCATCACCCAGCGAATCGCCTCCAGCAGGTTCGATTTTCCGCAGCCATTCGGCCCGACCACTCCGGTCAGCCCATCCTCAATCCGCAGTTCGGTCGGATCGACGAACGACTTGAAGCCGGCAAGACGGAGGCGCCGGAATTTCACGCTATTGGAGCGCTTCCCGAAGCTTGGGCTCGAGCGCAATCCAGTTGGAGGTATTCTCAAGCGGCTTGCCGTTCAGCACGAACCACGGCGTCCCGGTCAGCTTGTACCGTTCCTGCGCTTCCCGGGCGCTCGCCTCAAACTTCGCGTTGTTGGCCGGATCGGCGATGCATTGGGCGAAACGCGCCTTCGTGACGCCGAATTTCGCGGCAAAGTCATCCAGTCCGCCGGCATCGGCATATTGCACCAGCGCCGTGCCCGGCGGCAGGGCGTTCAGCCGGGCAATCTCGGTCTCCGGGATCGCCTGGAACCCATCGATCAACGCATCCTGCGCCGCGAACAGTGCCTTGGAAAACCGCATCCGCACCGCCGGCGTTTGGCACATACTAAGGAGGGTCATCCCGACATCGACCGGGCCGTGGATCGGAAAACCGCGAAATTCAAACGACACCTTGCCGCCCGCCACATAGTCCCGGAGCAACGCGGGTACCCCAACCGCCTCAAACCGCGCGCAGGTCGGGCAAGTGAAGGAGCCGAACTCCAGCAATTTCACCTTGGCCGCCGAATTGCCAATCAGCAGGCCGCCCTGCGGGGTGGCGCGCATCACCTGCACCCAGTTGGTCGCCGCGATTGCCACAGGTTTCGGCTGCGGCGCAGCGGCAGGCAGCAGCAGTGCGGCAGCAACTGCCACCGCCCAGCGTCCGCCAAGTACCGCCACCGGCATTACTGCACCGCCGCCTTCAGCTTCGGCTCCAACGCCGCCCAAGAAGACACATCCTTCTGGGTATCACCGTTCAGCAGGAACCCCGGCACACCGACCAGGCCGTGATTGTCCACCGCATCCTTGGCGATTTTCGACAGTATATCCATCTGGCCCTTGTCGGCCACACACTGCGCCAGTTTGGCGCGCGGCAGCCCACGCGAGGCAAAGAAACTGCCAAGACCAGCCGCGTCGATATAGGCCATGAACGCATCGGCCTGCGGCAGCGCGCCAATCCGCGCCAGCTCCGGTTCACCGCGACTGATCACCGCCTGCTCCCAAACCGCCTGCTGTTCATAAAGGCCATCAACCAGCCGGAAATAGGTCGCCGGTGGCGCACAGCGGGCGGCCAGCGTCACCGCCATGTCGACCGGATTGAGGATGAAGTCCCGCCGCTCAAAACTCATCAACCCTTTGGAGATATAATCCCGTTTCAGGATCGCCATCGCCTGTTCGTTGAACTCGCCGCAGTGGGGGCACCAGAGCGAGGCAAATTCCACCAGCTTATACTTCGCCTCCGGATTCCCCATCCGGAAGCCGCCTTCCGGCGTGGCGGCAAAGGTCGTCGTCCATTCTGTTCCCGCCGGCGCCGGAATCCCTGCGAGCTCGGTTTTTGGCCCGGACGCGTCCGTCGCCGGTTTGCTATCACAGGATACCAATACCGAAAGCGACAGCGCCGCAAAGAGCGCAAGCGAACGCGAACCACCAAAGCCCATCATCATTCCCCACTTCCGCACGGCCCAAACGCGGCCACGCCTCACGTCGGCTTATGCCGACACGTCGTCGGCTATTCAATAACTGGTACACCCCGGGTAACGGGAATCTGCCGCGCCAATCCTTCGAGCGCCGCCCGCAGCGACGGATCACCGATGGCTTTCAACGACGAGACCGTCTCCGCCGTCAGCGCCACATCCGGCACAGCCGTTTGCACCTTGGCCCGTTTCGGCAACTCCCCCTGCCGAAGCGCAATCCGTTCGACCGCAGCATAGCCAAAGAACCGGTTCACCCGCTCGATGATCTGCGGCTCGACATGTTGCAGAGTCACGGCGAACGGCCCGGCACAGACGACAGTCAGTGTGCCGCCCGACCGCTTGCCCATCGGAAATTTCAGCGAATCCGGGGCGCTGTGCTTGGCATAGGCCTCGCCGACAATGTCGGACCAGCGTGAGATGATCGACGATTCGACAAAGCCGAACTTGCGGAACGCCGCCCGCGCCGCCGCAGGCACCATGTCGCTGACCGCCCGCGCGCCGCGTTTCCGACCATCTGATTCCCGCATCGCCGCATTCATGGCATGGAGGCGCATGTCCGTCGAGTATACCGCCGCCGCGCTGCTGAATTGGTATGACCGGAATGCCCGCGCCCTGCCGTGGCGCGTGCCGCCGGGTTCGCGCGACACCCCCGATCCCTACCGCGTCTGGCTGTCGGAGATCATGCTGCAACAGACCACGGTCACCGCAGTCATTCCCTATTTTGACCGCTTCACCACCCGCTGGCCCACGGTCCAGTCACTGGCCGCCGCCGACGACGCCGAAGTCATGGCCGCATGGGCAGGCCTTGGTTATTACGCCAGGGCCAGAAATCTGCTGGCCTGCGCCCGCACCGTCGCCAAACTCGGCAGCTTCCCCGCCCTCGAGGCGTCGCTGCGCAGTCTCCCCGGCATCGGCCCCTACACCGCCGCCGCCATAGCCAGCATCGCCTTCAACGAACGCGCCGCCGTGGTTGACGGCAATATCGAACGCGTCGTCACCCGCCTGTTCGCGATTGCCACTCCGCTCCCGCAAGCCAAACCTGCGATCCGTGCCCATGTCGACACGCTCACCCCACACGACCGCCCCGGCGACTTCGCGCAAAGCATGATGGACCTCGGCAGCGCCATCTGCACCCCGCGAGCGCCCAGATGCCCCAACTGTACCCTAGCCTCCCACTGCACCGCCCACGCCCAAGGCAATCCCGAAGCCTACCCCGTCAAAGCCCCCAAGCCAGCCCGCCCCCTAAAACGCGGCACCGTCTTCTGGCTCGAACATGACGGCCATGTCCTCCTCATCACCCGCCCCGCCAAAGGCCTCCTCGGCGGCATGCTCGCCCTGCCGACTGGCCCGTGGAAAATCGGAGAACCCGACCTCACCGGCGCGCCAGTGGAAACAGCATGGCAAATCACCCCCGCCGCAGTTCGTCACGGTTTCACGCATTTTGAGTTGGTGCTCGACCTTGCCACGGCGCAGGTCGCAAAGCGCCCCGCGGGCGAAGGAACATGGCATCCGATCGAAGATTTACCCCAGACCGGCCTCCCCACCCTCTTCCGCAAGGCCGTCGAAGCCGCACTTGCCCCTCTCCCTTGAGGGAGTGCAGGGTTGAATTGCCCCCGGCAATTCAACCCTGCACTGGCAACTCGATCCATAAAGATCGAGCGGGGTGAGGGTGGCCCCCCGCCGCCAGAAGGAAACCCCAACCATGCGCGTCCTCGTCCTCGTCAAAGCCACCGCCGACAGCGAGCGCGGCTTCGTCCACACCCCCGAAACCGCTGCGATGATGGACGCGATGGGCCGCTTCAACGACGAACTCGAAGCCGCCGGCGTCTTCGTCATGGCCGACGGCCTCACCCCCTCCTCCGAGGGCAAGCGCATCGCCTTCGACGGCGCGTCGCGCACCGTCATCGACGGCCCCTTCGCCCAGCCGAACGAACTCGTCGCCGGCTTCTGGCTCTGGGACGTCAAGGACATGGACGAAGCCATCGCCTGGGCCAAACGCTGCCCCAACCCGATGCCCGGTCCAAGCGAGCTTGAGATACGGCCGGTTCAGGAGTTTGAGGATTTGGGGTGAGATACGGCGTTAGCGCCGGCATTCACCGCATGACATGCTATGCTCGCACTCGCCGAACCATGCTTCAATGCGCGTTCGGGCAAGGATCGTTCAAAGCAGTCAAAGGTTTGCGGTTAATCGCTTGATTGGGTCGATCTGGTGGACAGGTTTTCCCAAAGATAGAGCATAAGCAACGACATCACCCGTCCCCCCCATGCCCGCAGCAGGTTCACCATCCCATACAGCAACGATGCGATCGACCTCACGAGCGATCCACTTTCCAGCGTCCAAGAACGCTCCGTTGTCTGGCTTTGCGGATTTGAGTTCTAGCAACTCGGCCTTAGCGCTTAGCCGTTCGAAATTTCTTCGCGCGTCGCCATGAAGGTGAGCAGAGTATTCGTCCATGGGTATTACAGCGATTAATTTGCCGCCTCTCTCTAGAACGATCTCGGCGAAAACCTGATCCGTTCCCGCCGCTAGGCTTGAGTAGCCATATAATGCCGGCTTGCCGACAAGGTATCGGTTTATCTGCACCGCTACCCAAGCCCAATCAATGCCATCCCGCTCCTGATGCCCAGTGACCCCGACCTTCAATTCATGCACTCCAAAAGCAAATTAATGAAATCAAATCCCCAAATATTCCTTTCCATGGGGCGACTAATAGAATTTGTATACCGTACATACCCATAAATATTTTCGGGACAAGTTTCTCTGTTTCGTAAAATGATTTATGCTTCTTGCCATCGCCGCCTTCGGAGAGTTTTTTCCATTCGCTGGTAAATGCTTGAGTAGCGAAGCTAGATTCTAAATCGTTAATTACATCGAACTTCGCAGTATTTAGCGTCTTGTAACTCAATATTGATCGATTCCAGTAAACACACGACAGTATTCCTGCCACGGAAACCAAGACATTTGGTATCGATTCCCGAGTGCTCGACGCAAGATATGCGGAACCACCGACCAGCACGGTATTGATGGATAGATAAAATGAGTTTGCAGCTTGGCGTCTCTGGCTAACGCGATCAGCCATCTCCACGAGAAGCTTATAAATTTCTAGGCGTTCCGCTCGATCCGCTGGATCCAAAATCCGCCCTGTATCGGATTGCTGTTCCGCAGCCAGGTTACGTCTGTTGACCATCTATTTCGCCTAGTTAACCAAGACGGCCTGCAAAAGCGCTGACCCTTCAAGCCGCATTCTTACCTTCGCCCATCATCTGCGTCACAGCACTTGCGATCCCATCCCAAGTCCACTGAATCGTTCGATTTCTTGCCAATCCAGCTGGCAATACGCTGTTGGCATTTGCTCCCCCGACGTACACGCCGAAGAACGGGACATTTAGGGCCTTTGCCATAGCGATCTCTTTTGCAACGCCGGTTGCACTGGACATATGTTGTCCCACCAAAACGATCATCAGATGTGTTTTGTTGATCTTTGCGCGTACAAGCGCTTCCCATTCTGACTGAGCCATCGGCTGTTTCGCCGACCAATCTTCGTGCGAAAATGGCGTCTTAGAGTGCGAAGCTTGGCCTGCGAAAAGAATCTTATCGCCGCTGTTATGGTCGACATCGAAGCTAATAAAAGCGCGCGGGTTGGCCATTTTCGTTCCCCAATTTGAGATGGTTCATCATAGACAGTATGTATGAGTAAAGTGCGGGTGCCAATAGTCGCATGTCGCGCGCAGCCTAGATCTAGATCTGGCTCCGACAATATCACCGCCCCTGCATATTCGCACTGCCCCCCGGCATCCGCACCTCGATACTGTCGAGGCTCTCCCCCAGCATGATCTGGCAGGCCAGCCGGCTGGTCCGCGTCACGCCATAGGCGAAGTCGAGCATATCCTCCTCGTCGCCGCTCGCCGGGGGGAGTTTGGCAAAATCATCGGCTGCCACAATGACATGGCAGGTCGAACAGGCCATCGCGCCTTCGCAGGTGCCCTCCAAGGGCTGGCCCTTCGCCTGCGCCAGTTCGAGCAGCCGCGTGCCGGGCGCGCCCTCGGCATCGACCGTGGTGCGGCCATCGGCGGATATGAATCTCACTTTGGTCATGCAGCGCGTTGCCCCTGTGCGCAGAGGGCGCGGTTGATCGCTGCCGCCGCCCTGTCGATTTCGTCGATCGTCGAATAGCGGCCCCAGCCGATACGCAGCGTTGCGCGGGCCAGCGGCTCCGGCAGACCGAGCGCCGCCAGCACATGGCTCGCCTTGCCCTTTGCCGAGGCGCAAGCGGCCCCTGACGACAGCGCGACCTCCCGTAACACGTCGGACAGCAGCCGCGCGCCGTCGATACCGGGGAAACTGACATTCAGATTGCCGCGCCAACGCTGCGTCTGCGACCCGTTGATCTGGAACGGGACCTCGAGTTGCCCCAGCATCCGGTCCCACAGGGTTGCGGCATGCGCGGCATCATCCGCCATCACGCCCTGCGCAACCTTCGCCGCTGCGCCAAATCCGGCACAGAGCGCGGGCGACAATGTCCCCGACCGCAAGCCGCCCCCTTCCTGACCGCCGCCATGTTGCTGCGGCGCGAGCGTAGTCCCCGGTTTCACATAGAGCGCCCCAACCCCCTTCGGCCCGTAAATCTTGTGCGCCGACAGGCTGAGCAGGTCGAAGTCCGCCGGGTTGAGCGCCAGCTTGCCGAACGCCTGTGCCCCGTCCACGAACATCAGCGCGCCGACGCCCCGCGCCAACGCGGCAATCTCAGCCAATGGTTGGACCACCCCGATCTCATTGTTGACCGCCGCGACCGCGACGAGCGCGACATCGTGACCGAGCGCTGCCGCCAGTTCGTCGAGCCGCACCAGCCCTTCGCCGTCCACGCCGAGTATCGTCAACTCAGCCCCGACCGACTCCAGCCAGCGCGCGCTTTCCAGCACGCAGCTATGCTCAGTCGCCAGCGTCACGATTCGCCGCCGCGTCTGGTCGGGTGCGGACAACACCCCCTTGATGCCGAGGTTCGCCGCCTCGGTCGCGCCGCTGGTGAACAGCAATGTAGCGGGGGCCACGCCCAGCAGCGCCGCAATCTGGCCCCGCGCCGCTTCAACGCCTGCATCGGCCTCCCAGCCAAAGCGGTGATCCGAATGCGGATTGCCGAATTTGCCGTCGAGATAGGGCAGCATCGCCGCCCGTGCTTCCGGGGCCAGCGGCGTTGTCGCCTGATAGTCGAGATAGATCGGCGCGGCCATCAGGCGGCCCGTCGCCCGAGCCGCGCGGCGAGCGCCAGCCAGGCATCTCCAAAGCCCTGCACTTCAGCCTCGGTCGTGTTCCAGCCAAGACTGACCCGGATCGTTGCACCCGCAACCGCAGACGACAGGCCCATCGCGTTCAGGACATGGCTGTCCTTGACCTTGCCCGACGAACAGGCCGCACCGCTCGATACCGCGAAACCCGCCAGATCGAGCGCCATCAATTGGGTGGAAGCGGCGACACCGGGCATGTGGATCGACGATGTTGTACCAATCCTGGGTGCAGCACGCCCCAATATCTCAGCACCCAGTCGCGCCTCCAGCCCGTCGCGCATCGCCGTGGCCCGGTCCAGCCACGCGTGGTCCGCCCGCGCCCCCAGCGCTGCGGCGAATCCGGCGATGCCCGGCAGGTTTTCGGTGCCGCCGCGCAATCCCCGTTCCTGTCCACCGCCCCGCTGCACCGCCGATATCCCGTCGGCACAGCGCACGATGAGCGCCCCGACCCCCGGTGGCCCGCCGAATTTATGCGCCGATACCGCAAGGAAATCCCCATCCGGCAGCGGTAGCTTCCCTGCCGACTGCACCGCATCGACGAGCAGCTTCCCGCCTGCGGCCCACACGAGCCGTGCGATGTCAGCTATCGGCTGGATCACGCCGGTCTCGTTGTTCACATGCATCACCGCGACCAGCGCCGGGGCCGCCACCTTCGCCAGGAGCGCCGACAGCGCCGCCAGATCGACCAGCCCATCGCCGTCGACCGGGATCACCAACGCACCTGCCGCCTGCCGGTGCACAGCATCATGTTCGATCGCTGAGATCAGCCGGGATGCACTGGTGAACCCGCCGAGTGCCAGCCCCAATGCCTCGGTCCCACCCCCGGTGAATATAATCGAATCGGCCCGGCACCCGAGCGAGCGAGCGATGCTATCCCGCGCCGCCTCCAGCAGACCACGCGCCCGGCGTCCCGCTGTGTGGATGCTCGACGGATTGGCCCAGTCCCGCGCCGCCGCAACCACTGCATCGACCGCAGCCGGGTCCATCGGCGCGGTCGCATTATAGTCGAGATAGGCGACAGATCGGCTCACCCGGCCTCGTTCTGGTTGCAAGTCATCATCCCGCCCATATATAGACCCGCGCTTCCAAGCGCACCCCCGACACGAGAGCCGTATTCGCCATGCCCGAAGTCATTTTTGCTGGCCCCGAGGGGCGTCTCGAAGGCCGCTATCAGCCCGCCTCCCGCCCGCGCGCGCCGCTGGCGCTGATCCTGCACCCGCATCCGCAGGGTGGCGGCACGATGAACAACCGCATTGTGCAGGGCATGTACCAGATGTTCGTCAAGCGCGGCTTTTCCACGCTGCGTTTCAACTTCCGGGGCGTCGGGCGCAGTCAGGGTGTGTTCGACAATGGCATTGGCGAATTGTCCGACGCAGCGTCGGCGCTCGACTGGATGCAGCAGATCAACCCGGAGGCACCCTATGTCTGGGTTGGCGGCTTCAGCTTCGGGGCGTGGATCGGCATGCAGCTGTTGATGCGCCGTCCGGAGATCAAGGGCTTCATCTCGGTCGCGCCGCCGGCCAACATGTATGACTTCGGCTTCCTCGCGCCCTGCCCATCCTCCGGCATCATCATTCAGGGTGCAGCGGATGAAGTCGTCACCATCGGCGGCGTCCAAAAGCTGGTCGATAAACTGCGGACCCAGCGCCACATCGTTATCGACTATGACGTGATCGAAACCGCGAATCACTTTTTCGAGCATGAAATGGATCAGCTCCAAGGCTCGATGGACCGCTATCTCGACATGCGGCTGGCCAACGGGCGTTAGGGCCGGGACAGCCGCCCGCCGCTGGTGGGTACGCGCACGCCGGTTGTTCCCGGCAAGCTCGTCGGCAGTCCCTCGGCTGCGCGGACGGCCAGATAGGCAAAGGCCTCGGCCTCCAGCCCGTCGCCGTTCCAGCCGACCGCCTCCACAGGTTCAACCGGCATATTCAGCCGGTCCGCCAGCATCCGCATCAGTGTCACATTGTGCCGCCCGCCGCCGGTGACCAGCAGACGCGTCGTCGCCTCTGGGGCATGGCCAAGCCCGATCCGCACCGTTTCGGCTGTAAAGGCGGTCAGCGTCGCGGCCCCGTCCGACAGCGATAGCCCACGAACGGGCTCGATCGAGAAATCATGCCGGTCGAGCGATTTGGGCGGGGCGAGGTCAAACCAAGGCAGATCGCACATCGCCGACAGCACACCCTGATGCACCGCACCCGACGCGGCCAGCGCCCCGCCTTCGTCACGATCCCCAACTCCATGCGCCCGCACCCAATCGTCGATCAAGGCATTGGCCGGCCCCGTATCAAACGCCAGTATGTCGTCCTCACCGCTGCCAAACCAGGTGAGATTGCCCACCCCGCCGAGATTCAGCACCGCCACCGGGCCGCTACCGCGCAACTCCCCGACCAGCGCCCGGTGATAGAGCGGGACCAGCGGCGCACCCTGTCCGCCTGCCACCACATCCGCCGACCGGAAATCATTGACCACCGCGATGCCGCTCAATTTCGCCAGCAAATCCCCATCACCAATCTGCCAGGTCCAGCCGCGATCCGGGCGGTGCGCGATGGTCTGTCCGTGAAAGCCAATCAATTCGATATCGTCCGGCCCGACACCGACCTGCTCGAGCAACGCCGCGACCGCCTCATCATGCGCGACAGTCAGATCAAGCGCAGTCGCGTCAATCTCCGGGTGCGGCGTGGGGGCGTCCATCGCCAGCGCCAACTCGATGGCCCGCCGCAACTTTGCCCGCATCACCTCATCATAGGGCCGGAACAGGAAATCGAGCGGACGCGCCACCCCTTCGCCATCACTTTCGATCAACGCGGCATCAATGCCGTCCATCGACGTGCCGGACATCAGCCCGATTGCCAGCCGGTCCCTACCCACGTTCCGGTCTCCATGCTAAGCGCCGCGCCATGAGCGCCCATAACTCCAGCTTTCTCCGCCTCCTAGAGGAGCGCGGCTATGTTCACCAGATCACCGATGCTACGGCGCTGGATGCGCTGGCGCAGGCCGGGTCTGTGACGGGATATATCGGCTTTGATTGCACCGCACCCAGTCTGCATGTCGGCAATCTGGTGTCGATCATGCTGCTGCGCCGGATGCAGCAAACCGGTCACCGGCCGATCGTGCTGATGGGCGGCGGCACCAGCAAAGTTGGCGACCCGAGCGGCAAGGACACGAGCCGCACGATGCTGGATCAGCCGACACTCGATGCCAACAAGGCGAGCATCCGCCGGATCTTTGAACGGTTCCTGACGTTTGGCGACGGCCCGTCGGACGCCATTATGCTCGACAATGACGACTGGTTGGCCGGCCTCGCCTACATCCCGTTCCTCCGCGAGGTCGGGCAGCATTTCTCGGTCAACGCCATGTTGAAGCGCGATTCGGTGCAAATGCGCCTGGAACGCGAACAGAATCTGAGCTTCCTCGAATTCAATTACATGATCCTGCAGGCCTATGATTTCCTCGAACTGTTCCGGCGCGAAAATTGCCGGTTGCAGATGGGCGGCTCCGATCAGTGGGGCAACATCGTCGGCGGCATCGACCTGACCCGGCGGATGGCCGGTGGCGAGGTGGTCGGCGTGACCACCCCGCTGATCACCACGGCGGACGGTGCCAAGATGGGCAAGACGGCGGCGGGTGCGGTCTGGCTTCACGAGGATTCGCTGCCGACCTGGGACTATTGGCAATTCTGGCGCAACACCGACGACCGGGATGTGGGAAAATTCCTGCGGCTGTTCACCGACCTGCCGCTCGACGAAATCGCGCGGCTGGAGGGGTTGCAGGGCGCGGAGATCAATGCCGCAAAGGTCGAACTGGCCAATGCGGCAACGGCGCTCTGCCGGGGCGCTGAAGCCGCTGCTACCGCCGCCGAAACCGCACGGGCAACCTTTGAGGACGGGGCAAGCGGCGCGGATTTGCCGACGCTGAATGTGGGCGGCCAGATCGGCATCCTCGACGCCGCCACCGGGCTCGGCTTCACCAGTTCCAAAGGCGAAGCCCGCCGCAAAGTCCGCGAAGGTGCAATCCGGATCGATGGGGTGAAGGTGACCGACGAGAATTTGGTGATCACGGTTGCGCAACCCACCAAACTCTCCTTGGGCGCCAAACGCCACGGGATGCTGGTTGCCAAACCAAAGGACGCCGCGCGCTAGGACGTACTTTGCCCCTCTCCCTCGAGGGGAGAGGGCGACTCGACACCGTCGAGCGGGGTGAGGGTGGCCACCGCAACGTAGTGAAGGCGCAACCATGAAACGCGACTTTGACCCCGTCCAACTCGAACGCGCCAAGGCGCTCCGCCAATTTTCGACCAAAGCCGAAGCGATCTTGTGGAAATCCCTCCGCGACCGCCGGATGAACGGCGTGAAATTCCGCCGGCAACAGCGCATCGGCCCCTTCATCGCTGATTTTGCCTCACTCGATGCACGGCTGGTCATCGAAGCGGATGGCCCGCAACACGACGAGCGGCTTGCCGAGGATACGGCGCGAACAGAGTTCCTCGAAACTCAGGGTTTCCGGGTGTTGCGGTTCCGGAACGCCGACATTCTGAATGGTTTGGAGGGAGTCTTGCGGGCCATTTCGCTGGCGCTGCAATAGCAGCGCGTCACCCTCACCCCGCTCAGCTCCGCTGAGTCGCCCTCTCCCCTCAGAGTGGAGAGGGGTTATCCTGACCGCAACAACCCAACCGCTGCGTCCCGCTCGAACAGGTATAGCAATATCCTTGCTGCCTGTCCGCGTTCGCTGGCGAGGCCGCCGTCGCGGTCGATGAGCAGTCTTGCGTCATCGCGGGCTATCGGCAGCAACGCCGCCAGTTGTGCCGGGTCGGCGATGCGGAATTCGACTTCGCCGGATTGTTTGGTCCCGAGGATTTCCCCAGCGCCGCGCAGTTTCAGATCCTCCTCGGCAATGCGGAACCCGTCGTTGGTTTCGCGCATCAAGGTCAGGCGCGCCTTGGCGGTTTCGCTGACGCTCGGCGCCCGGAGCAGCAGGCAGACCGACTTGCCAGTCCCCCGCCCGACCCGCCCGCGTAACTGGTGCAATTGTGCCAACCCAAACCGTTCCGCCTGCTCGACGATCATCAGAGTGGCGTTCGGGACATCGACACCGACCTCGATCACCGTCGTCGCCACCAGCACCCGTGTTTCGCCAGATTGGAACGCCGCCATCGCCGCATCCTTCTCCGGCCCCTTCATCCGCCCGTGGACAAGGCCGATCGCCGGGCCAAACCGTTCCCGGAGTGACGACGCCCGCGCCTCAGCCGCGGCCAGATCGCCGGTCTCCGATTCCTCGACCAGCGGGCACACCCAATAGGCTTGGCCGCCCCCCGAAATATGCCGCCCAAGCGCCTCATAGATTTCCAGCAACCGCTCCAGTCCAACCACGCGCGTATCAATCGGCTGGCGTCCCGGCGGCATCTCATCAATCCGGGACACGTCCATTTCGCCGTAAACCGTCAGGGTCAGGGTGCGCGGGATCGGGGTTGCGGTCATCACCAGCACATGCGCCGGTCGTTCCGCCTTGTTCGCCAGCATCAGCCGCTGGTGGACGCCGAATTTATGCTGTTCGTCGATCACCGCGAGACCGAGGTCGCGGTAGGTTACCGCCTCCTGGAAAATCGCGTGGGTGCCGACGAGGATGTCAATCTCCCCCGACGCCAGATCGGCCAGCGTGTCGGCGCGCACCTTGCCCTTTTCCCGACCGGTCAAAATCACCACCCGTACTGGCAAATCCCCGAGCATCGCCGTGAGCGCCGCCAGATGTTGCCGCGCCAGAATTTCGGTCGGGGCGAGGAACGCCCCCTGAGCACCGCTCTCAACCGCCGTAAGCAGGGCCTGGAGCGCGACGAGCGTCTTTCCGGACCCAACGTCCCCCTGAAGCAGACGCAGCATGGGTGAGCCTTGTGCGAGGTCTCCGGCGATCTCCGCAGATACCCGGCGCTGCGCACCCGTCATCGGCCACGGCAGTCGCTCAGCAAGCGCCGCTGTCAGCTTGCCGGTCCCGGGCAACGCCCGGCCCTTGCGGCGGCGCGTATCGGCGCGGACCAGCATCAGCGCCAACTGATTGGCCAGCAACTCGTCATAGGCGAGCCGGTCGCGGGCTCCTTCGACAAGCTCAGGATGAGCGGGCGAAAGTGTATGCGCGGCCTCGGTCGCGGCCTTCCACCCCGGCCAGTTCCGGGTCGCAAGCACGCTCGGTTCGATCCACTCCGGCAGGTTTGGTGCGCGGTCCCGGGCCAGCGCCACCAACGACCCCATCCGCCGGTTGGCAATGCCGTCCGTCAGCCCATAGACCGGTTCCCGCTCCGAGATGGCGGCACCGCCCCCAACCGGCAGGACATGGTCCGGGTGGATGATTTGCAGCATCGTGCCATAGGCTTCCAGCCGCCCGCTGATCAGGCGGCGTTCCCCCGGCGGCAGGATTTTCTTCGCATAACCGCCCCGGTCGGCGAAATAGACCAAGGTCAGCGGCGTGTGGTTGCGGTCCACACAAGCAACCCGGGTTGGCGCTTTGCCGCGCCCTTCGAGGTGATGGAGCACGACAATCTCGATGGTCACCACCCGGTCGATCCAGGCGGGCGACAGCTCCTCAATCGGGACGCGCTCAATTGCCGATACCGGCAGGTGGAACAGCAGGTCGACAGCCCGGTCGATGCCGAGCCGTGACAAGGCCCGGCCGACCGCTGGCCCGACACCGGGCAGCGCCGTCGCTTCCGCGAACAAGGGGTTGAGACTATTCGGTCGCATGGGCTATCGGCTGCCACAATAAGCGAGGACGCTGGCCGGTTCCACCGTGCCGGCGCAATTGCGGTTTGCAGGAAGCATATGATGTCCGACGAAATCGACCTGCGCCGCCGCCGCATCCATTTCCGCGCATGGCATCGGGGCACGCGGGAGGCCGATATGCTGATCGGCGGCTTCTCAGACCGGTTTCTCGCCGAATGGACCGATGCGGAGCTTGATTGGTTCGAAGACCTGCTGACCGAACAGGATGTCGATATCATCGCCTGGGCGTTCGGGCGCGGCGAGCCACCGGCGCGGTTTGCCGGCCCGTTGCTGGATGAGCTGATGAAGCTGGATTATATCGGGGTGGCGTGGTGATCGACCCCCGCAACCTCGTCGCTGCTGCCCAATCCCTCACCCTGACCGGGTGCCCGGCGGGGTATGAGCCCTGGCTGATGGCCGATCTTGCCCGGGCCGCGAAGGGCCGCGCCGTTTTCATCGCGTCCGATGATGCCGCAGCGCGCGCATTGCTGGATGCCGCCAGCTTTTTCGCGCCGGAACTGGAAACAATCTCCTTCCCGGCCTGGGACTGCCTTCCCTACGACCGCGCCTCCCCAAGCCTACGGGTCACCGCCGACCGACTGGCGGCACTGGCTGCGCTCAGTGCCCCAACCGGCATAGCGCAATTGCTGGTTACCACCGTCAACGCCGCAACCCAGCGGACCCTGCCACCGGGGCGTATCGCGGCGCTGACTGCCCGCATTGCGCCGGGCGAACGGATCGACCGTGACAAGCTGGCGGCGATCCTCCAGTCCAACGGCTATGTCCGCACTGATACCGTCGCCGATGCCGGGGAATTTGCGGTGCGCGGCGGCCTGCTCGACCTGTTTCCGGCCGGCGAAGCCCATGCACTGCGGCTCGATTTTTTCGGTGACGAGATTGAGACTGTCCGGCGGTTTGATCCGGCGACGCAGCGGACGATTGAAACCTGCCCCGGCTTCACCCTGCTGCCGGTCTCCGAAGTCCTGCTGACGGAGGAGGCGATCCGCACCTTCCGCAAGGGTTATGTCGAATGTTTCGGCGCAACCGCGACCGGCGATGCCCTGTACCACGCGATCAGCGACGGGCGGCGGCTGGCGGGCATGGAACATTGGCTGCCGTTGTTCGAGCCGGAGCTTGCCACCCTGTTCGACTATCTCGGCCCGGATGATGTCATCGTCCGCGACGGGGGCGGCGAGAAAGCGGCGGAGGACCGGTTCGAGGCCATCAGCGATTATTTCGACAATCGCAAGGCTGCGCTCGCCACCTCCCGCGGCAGCTACCGACCGCTTGGCGCAGAGCAGCTTTACCTGCCGCCGGGCGAATGGGCCGACCGACTGGTCACGGCGCGCGCGCACCTGACCTCCGTATTCCATGCGCCGGAGGGCAGTGCGCGCACCGTCGAACTGGGTGCCCAGCCAGCCCGCGACTTTGCCCCCGAACGCGCCGCCAACCTCAATGTCTACGAAGCCGTCAAAAAGCATATCGACACGCTTCGACGCGGCAAGTTGCGGGTGATCCTCGCCAGCTACACCGCCGGTGCACGGGAGCGGCTGCGCGGCCTGCTGGCGGACGAAGGCGTGACCAAGCTGAAGCTGGTTGATTCCTGGCAGGAAGCGCTCGGTGCCGCAGCGCAGGGTCATGTCGCGCTGGCGGTGTTGCCGCTCGACCACGGCTTTGCGGTCGATGACATAATGTTACTGACCGAGCAGGACATGCTCGGCGACCGGCTGGTGCGCCGCCGCCGCTCCGCGCGCAAGGCCGATGCCTTTCTCGCCGAACTGGCGATGCTCACGCCCGGTGACCTAGTCGTTCATGCTGAACATGGCATCGGACGCTATTCGGGCCTTACCCAGATTCCCGTCGCCAAATCACCGCATGATTGCGTCATGCTGCTCTACGACGGTGGCGACAAACTCTATGTGCCCGTCGAGAATATCGACGTCCTGTCCCGCTATGGCAGCGACAGCGAAGGCGTCGCGCTCGACAAATTGGGCGGCGTTGCCTGGCAGAACCGCAAGGCCCGGATGAAGGAGCGGATCCGGGAGATCGCCGGAGAATTGCTGAAGGTCGCCGCCGCCCGCGCACTCCGCGAAGCGCCCGCTGCTGCGCCGTCTGCGCACGACATGGGCGCGTTTGTTGACCGCTTCCCCTATTCGGAGACCGAGGATCAGGCGAAAACTGTCGAAGATGTGCTCGCCGATCTCGCATCTGGTCGGCCGATGGACCGGCTGGTCTGCGGCGATGTCGGCTTCGGCAAGACCGAGGTTGCCCTCCGCGCCGCCTTCGCCGCCGCAATCGAGGGAATGCAGGTCGCTGTCATCTGCCCGACAACGCTGCTCGCCCGTCAGCATTTCGCTAATTTCCGGGAGCGTTTTGCCGGTTTCCCCGTTGAGGTCCGGCAATTGTCGCGGCTGGTCAGCGCGTCGGAGGCCAAGGCCACGCGGGAAGGCATGGCGGACGGGACCGTTGATATCGTCATTGGCACCCATGCGATCCTGGCCAAGGCGGTTGAGTTCAAGCGGCTGGGCCTTGCCGTCGTCGATGAGGAACAGCGCTTCGGGGTGGTTCATAAGGAGCGGTTGAAGGCCCTGAAGAACGACGTCCATGTCCTGACCCTGACCGCAACGCCGATTCCGCGCACCCTGCAGATGGCGATGTCGGGGCTTCGGGAATTATCGGTGATTGCGACGCCACCGGTCGATCGGCTGGCCGTCCGGACCTACGTCATGCCGTGGGACGATGTGGTGATGCGGGAGGCGTTGCTGCGGGAACATTACCGGGGCGGACAGAGTTTCTTCGTCGTCCCCCGCCTGTCCGACCTGCCCGATATCGAAAAATTCCTGCGGGAGTCGGTGCCGGAAGTGAAATATGTCGTCGCACACGGCCAGATGACCTCGACAGAGCTCGAAGACCGGATGGGGGCCTTCTACGACCGCAAATATGATGTGCTGCTGTCGACAACCATCGTCGAAAGCGGCCTTGATATCCCGAGCGCCAACACCCTCATCATCCACCGCGCCGACATGTTTGGTCTGGCGCAGCTCTATCAGCTGCGGGGACGGGTTGGCCGCGCCAAAATCCGCGCCTACGCCTATATGACCACCCCGGAAAACCAGTCGATCACCGAAACGGCGCAAAAGCGCTTGCAGGTGCTGTCCAGCCTGGATTCGCTCGGGGCCGGTTTCCAGCTGGCGAGCCATGACCTGGACATTCGCGGTGCCGGAAATCTGCTCGGTGACGAACAATCGGGCCATATCCGCGAAATCGGCTTCGAACTTTACCAGCAGATGCTGGAGGACGCGATCCTTGACGCCCGTGCCACATCGCAGGGGTTGAAGCCGCCCGAAGAGGCGTTCAGCCCAACGATCTCGGTCGATGCTCCGATCCTCATCCCGGAGGACTATGTGCCGGATTTGAACCTGCGGATGGCGCTGTACCGCCGCATGAACGAGCTTGGCGACCGGCCGGCCATCGATGCCTTTGCCGCTGAACTGATCGACCGGTTCGGTGATCTTCCCGCCGAACTCAAGAACCTGCTGATCGTTATCGAGACGAAGCTCAACTGCAAGATCGCCTGCATCGCCAAGATTGAAACCGGGGCAAGGGGAGCTGTCGTCAGTTTCCGCAACGACAGCTTCCCCGAGCCGCAGGGCCTGTTCGCCTATATGCAGCGCCTGAACGGCACCGCAAAACTGCGGCCCGACCAAAAGTTTGTGATCACGCGTGACTGGAATGGCCCCGACGCCCGGCTGAACGGCGCCCTGCAATTGTCAAAAGGGCTGGCGAGGGTCGCTCAAGGGGCGGTCGTCAAGGCGAAGCCTGCCGTGCCGGTGTCGTTGAAACCCAAACCACCCATCGGGATTTTCACATCGAAGCGTTGAACAGCCGCTCAGAAACTGGTGGCGCGTGGCTCCCGCAAATCAGCCCGGGCTGCGGCGGCACGGAGGGCGTCGACCGGCTGCGCCCCGACGACGGTTACCTTACGGTCAAACACCATCGTTGGAACGCCGCTGATGCCCATCTCTCGGGCTTGGCTCGCTTGGTTGTCGACAATCTCCCGGTCTGCATCCCCGGCGAGCAAGTCCGCGATCAGTGACGCATCCAGTCCGGCGGCGGCCCCGATCTCGACCAGTGTCGCCACATCACCAATGTTGCGCCCCTCGGCAAAATGGGCGGCAAACAACCGTTCCGCCACATCGTCGGCCATGTCCTGACTGGCGGCCCAGCGCATCAACCGGTGAGCGTTCCGGGTATTGGGGACATGTTTGACACTGCCGAGATCGAGCGCGAGGCCGGACGCCAGTGCTGCGTCTTCGACCATCCGCCCCAATTCCCGTGCCCGCTCCAGACTGCCGAATTTGGCCAGGATCATCTCGGTCCGATCGACGCCGTCCACGGGCAAGTCTGGATGCAGATAATAGGGCCAATAGGTTCGACTGAGCGGCCGCTCCCGCGCGAATGCGTCGAGGTTGCGCTTGCCGATCCAGCACCACGGGCAGACGAAATCGCTGAATTTGTGAACCTGTATCATGTGTCGGTTTCGGCCCCGCTGTTCCAGCCCGTCACGAAGTCGGGGAGATCATCGCTCGATACCGGCTGGGCGCACAAATAGCCCTGATACCAAGTGCAGCCCGCCCGGATGAGTGGGTCCAGTTGTTCGGTATTTTCGACCCCCTCGGCCACGACGCCAAGACCCAGCGAGCGGGCCATATCAACTACCCCCTGCACCACCACCCGGTCGCGGGCCGACCCGCCGATATCGGTCACCAGGCTCCGGTCCACCTTCAGATAATCAAGCGGAAGCGCTTTCAGATAGGCGAGTGATGAATAGCCGGTGCCGAAATCGTCGATGGCAACCCGGATGCCGGACCGGCGGATATTGGACAGTGCCTCTGCGGCGATCCCGAGATTTTCGACAAGGCCGCTTTCGGTGACCTCGATGGTCAATCGGTCATGGGCGAAGCGGCTGGCCTGCACGATCCCGTCAAGTACAACGGCAAAACCCGGGCGCTGCACATCCTCCGCCGTGACATTGACGGACAGGCGCAGCCCGCCAAGCGTATCAGGCCAAGCACTGGCAATCGACAACGCCCGCGCCATGATATGCTCGCCGACGCGCGCCGACAGTTCGGCGCGCTCCGCCACTTCCAGCAGGATTTCAGCGGATAGGACACCAAGCATCGGATGCCGCCAGCGCACCAGCGCCTCGACCCCGGTAATCTGGTTGGTGGCGATTTCGACCTGCGGCTGGAACAGAATATCGAGCTCGCCCTCGTCCAGCGCCCGCCGCAAATCGGCCTGCAGGATCGCCATGCGCCAGGCGCTGTCATCTTCGGTCCCCGGCCGGAACACCTGAAAACTATTGGGTTCAGCCGTTTTTGCCTGCGCCAGCGCCGACCCGGCCTGCCGGAACAGGGTATCGGCATCCTGGAGATCGGGCGTAGCCGCGGCAATGCCCATCCGGCAGGCCAGATGGATGACCCTGCCGCCAACGACAAACGGCTTTTCGAAGGCCTCCCCGATCTGCTGCCCAAGCAAAATAATCGCGTCCAGATCGACCGGACCACCGGTCAGGACGGCAAATTCAGCCCCGACAAGACGTGCGAGCACCACGCGGTCGGTCGCGGCCCCGCCACCGGCAATCCGTCGCAGTCGCCGGGCAACCGCTTGCAACAACGAATCCGCGACGGCGCGGCCATAGCTGACATTGATCGTCTCAAACCGGCTGATGGCGAGCAGCAGGATGATGCAGGACGGGTCGAAGGCACTGCCCGCCGCAATCGACTGGCCCACCCAGTTCCGGGCATAATCCTGATTTGCCAGCCCGGTTTGCGGGTCAAAATATTGCGCCAGACGCCGATCCAGCCGCATCGGATCAATCGCCTCGACCGTCGCGGCCAGCCCGGCCACCTTGTTGTCAGCACCGCGCAGCACCCGCACATGGTGAACTATCCGGTGCGGGGAGCCGTCGACCACCATCATATGGTCGATGTCGCCTGCGGTCCCGGTCAGCAGCAAACGGCGCAAGCCAAGGCTGATCTTCCGGCGTTCGGTCACCGACAGCCGAAGGATACCGGCAAGCGCCCCGATCCGGCGCAGCATCGGCTCGCCAATCAACCCGGCAAGCGCGGGTGAAATCTGCGCCTCGTCATCGCCGCGCCGCCATTCCCACCGGGCGCTCCCTGCCAGCGCCGCCTGAGCCGTGACCAACGCGTCATTGGCCCCGCTACGGCGCATCCGGGCGACATAGCGATCGGCAAAGCGCAACGTGTCGCCAAATTCGGCGGTGGTGAACGGACTAATCAGGAAATGAGTGGCCCCGCTGGCATGGACGTCCGCCAGCGCCTCCCCGTCCCCCCGGGACAGCAGGACCAGCATCGCGCCGCTGCGCTCTTCAACCGCCTGCGATATGCTGCGGGCAGTCTCCAGCCCGCGCTCCAGCGCACCGCGCGCATCAATCACCGCGATCAGCGCCGGCGACTGGGCAAAGCGCTTCGCCGCATCCTCAACCCGCCGGACCGGACGGGCCACGCGCCCAGCCGAGGCGACCGCCGTCGACAATTCCTGCCGATAGCGCGGCGATACCAGAAAAACCGAGGCCAGATCGGACGCAGGTTCCCCCGGCGACGCCTGCACCTGTGCGGCTTCGTCGGGATCGGCCTCTGCCGCTATCGCATCGACGGTCTCCATTGCAGCTGATTGTGATCGACGAAGCCGCTGCTGTCACGCAGGATTCACACATTGATGCACCGGCTTACTCTGGACAGAGGGCGCGCGGCACAGCACATATCCGCCCATGGGCCTGCTCCAACCCGGCACTTTGCTGCGCGACGCGGACGCAGCGCTCGTCGATCCTTTCGGACGGCGGATCAGTTATCTGCGCGTTTCAGTCACTGATCGCTGCGATTTCCGCTGCGTTTACTGCATGTCGGAACATATGACCTTCCTGCCGAAGGCAGAGGTTCTGAGCCTGGAGGAAATTGACCGGTTGGCGTCGGCATTCGTCCGTCGCGGCGTCCGGAAACTCCGGCTTACCGGAGGCGAGCCGCTGGTCCGGCGGGGAATCATGGACTTGGTCCGGTCGCTCGGTCGGCATCTGGGACACGGCCTCGACGAGCTGACCCTGACCACCAACGGCAGCCAGCTGGCCAAATATGCGGATGAACTGTTCGCAGCCGGAGTCCGGCGCATCAATGTCAGTGTCGATACGCTCGACCCGGCGAAGTTTGCCGAGATCACCCGCTGGGGTCGGCTCGATCAGGTGCTGGACGGCATCCGTGCGGCCAAGGCGGCGGGGCTCAGCATCAAGATCAACACCGTGGCGCTGGCGGGCGTCAACGATCAGGAGATCGAGTCGCTGCTCGGTTGGTGCGCAGCTGACGGTCATGATCTGACCCTGATCGAGACCATGCCGATGGGCGAGGTGGGGGAAAACCGGACCGACCGCTATCTGCCGCTGTCCCGGGTGCGGGCCGACCTTGAAACCCGCTGGACGCTCATCGACCTGCCCGACGCCACCGGCGGGCCGGCGCGTTATGTCCGGATTGCCGAAACCGGCCAGCGCCTGGGGTTCATCACGCCCTTGACCCATAATTTCTGCGAAAGCTGCAACCGGGTCCGGCTGACGGCGACCGGTACGCTCTACATGTGTCTGGGACAGGATGACGCCGCCGACCTGCGGAGCGTGATCCGCGCCGCATCTGATGATTCGGCGCTCGACATCGCCATCAGTGAAGCGATTTCCCGCAAGCCAAAGGGACATGATTTCATCATCGAGCGTCGCACCCCGGCGGTGGCACGCCATATGAGCGTCACCGGCGGATGAACAATTTCCCGCGCATGACACTGATCGTGTCGCCAACCGAACAGGCGCAGAAGGCCGGTGCTGAACTGCGGCGGCGCTATCATTGGGTCGAACCGCAGGACGCCGATGTCATCGTTGCCCTCGGTGGTGACGGCTTCATGTTGCAAACCCTGCATGAAATGCTCGGGCGCAAGGCTCCGCTTCCGGTCTACGGCATGAACCTTGGAACCGTCGGATTCATGATGAACGGGTTTGAAACCGTGGGGTTACCCGACCGACTGGCGCAGGCCCGGCCGATCACCCTGCACCCGCTGTGCATGGAGGTGGAGACGGTTGGCGGCGAGGTGATCATCTATCCGGCGATCAACGAAGTCTCGCTGCTGAGGGAGACCCGGCAGGTCGCGAAGATCGAGATCACCATTGATGGCAAGGTCCGCATGGCCGAATTGGCCTGTGACGGCGTCCTGGTCGCCTCACCAGCGGGATCAACCGCCTATAATCTGTCTGCCTCGGGACCGATTCTGCCGCTAACCAGCGACCTGCTGGCGGTGACCCCGATCAGCCCGTTTCGCCCGCGTCGCTGGCGCGGTGCGCTGATTCCGGCAAGTTCGGTCGTCGAATTCCGGATTTTGGAAGCGGCCAAACGGCCGGTCAGCGCCGTTGCCGACCAATTTGAGGTTCGCGATGTGGCAACGGTCAAAGTCCGGACCGACCGGAGCCTGTCGCTCGATCTGCTGTTCGATCCAGAATATGCGCTCGACGAGCGGATCTTCCGCGAACAGTTTGAAAGCTGACCGGCACCGATTAGGCGTTGGCAGCGACCAAAGCGGTTGCTATAGCCGCCCCCGCTTTCCTCGGTAGCTCAGTGGTAGAGCATCCGACTGTTAATCGGACGGTCGTAGGTTCGAATCCTACCCGGGGAGCCAGTACAGGCTGAAACGACGACCCGCAGGGTGCGTTTGTTTCCGATCTCGCGACCCTCCAGACGATCATCTCGTCTGGAGGGAGCCTGACCTCCTAAATATTTGCGATATGACGTCAAATCCGGGAGAGATGTGGCGATGACCAGCCATCCCGTTTTCACCCTGTCGTTGACACCCGGCCCTGACGACATCGATGTGCTGGGGCATGTCAACAACGCCGTCTATGTCCGCTGGATGCAGGAAATTGCCGTCGCCCATTGGCAGGCGGTCGCCCGTGCCGAGGACATTGTGCGATTTGTCTGGGTCGTGACCCGGCATGAGATTGACTATCGCCGCCCAACCCTGCCCGGCGAGACACTGACCTGCCGGACCTGGGTGGGGGTGCCGCAAGGCGCGCGCTTTGACCGGCTTGTCGAATTCACCGGATCGGACGGTCAAGTCAAAGCCGCCGCGCGCACGGTCTGGGCACTCGTCGACCGGGCCAGTCAGCGCCCGTTGCGAATCCCAAAAGAATTGGTCGCGCCGTTCCTTGCGCAACCCTGATCATCCGGCGGCTTGAACGCGCCGCCGCTGTCCGGTTATCCTGACCGCAGAACTTGAATGGGGGCGGATGGCAATGCGGCAAAGCGACGAAGGTGCGCCCTCCTCGCATGCTCTGGTCAATCGGCAGGTCCGGTTGGCTGTGACACCACCGGACTTTGACAAGCGCATGAATGTTTGCCGTCCGGATCTTGCCGATATTGCTTTGGCGGACCGGGTGTCGGCTGCCCATTAT
This sequence comes from Synechococcus sp. UW140, assembly GCA_943368345.1. GTDB lineage: Bacteria > Pseudomonadota > Alphaproteobacteria > Sphingomonadales > Sphingomonadaceae > JADCGM01. The sequence goes on from CALRKY020000001.1 coordinate 84,220, forward strand.
GCCTCCCCGGTCCTGTTGACCTGCCGCACCGACCGAGCGGCGATGAAGGGTCGGCCGAGCATATCCGCGACCAATGTGTCGGAACTGCTGTTCGGTGAAGCCTTTGCCGCGTTTGAAATCGGTGGTGGCTGGGCCTGGGGGCAAAGCCTGCACGACGGCTATGTCGGCTATGTCGCGGAATCGGCGTTGGGCCCGGTTGGGCAAGGATCGACGCATTGGGTCAGCGCGCCCGACGCCTGGCTTTTCTCCGCCGCCGATATCAAGTCGCCACCCGTCTCGGCGCTGCCGATGAATGCACAGCTGTCGGTCACCGGTCAGTCCGAGGCCTTCCACGTCGTCGGGACGCTTGGGTTCGTCCACGACCGGCATTTGTCGGGTTTGGCGGTGCGGCCGAACGATCCTTTGGACGTTGCCAAGGCGTTTCTCGGTACACCCTATCTCTGGGGCGGGCGGACGCGGCGGGGGATTGACTGTTCCGGGTTGATTCAAGCCGCGCTGATGGCCTGCGGCCTCCCCTGCCCCCGCGACACCGATCAGCAGCGCAAGGCGCTCGGCAACGCGGTCGATCCAGCCGAAATTCGGCAGGGCGACATTGTGTTTTTTCCCGGACATGTCGGGATCATGGCGAGCAACGCCGACCTGCTGCACGCCAATGCATTCTGGATGACCACCGTGATCGAACCGCTGGCCGACGTGACCGGGCGTCTCCGCCCCGATCACGCCGAACCAATTTTGGCGGTGCGCCGCCTTACTTCGGTTTGACGAAGCGCAGCGTCATCCGGTCAGATTCGCCGATGGCGGTATATTTTGCCCGGTCGGTATCACCCTCGCGGTAATTGGGCGGCAGGGTCCAGACGCCCTTGGGATAGTCGGCCGTGTCCTTGGCATTTGCGTTGATTTCGGACTCGGCGACGAACTTGAACCCAGCGTCGGCAGCGAGCTTCTTGACCGCGGAGACCTTCATATAGCCGCTCGATTTCATCGCCTCGTCACTGCGCGACTCCGGCAGGCGGTGCTCTTCCAGGCACAAGGTCCCGCCGGGCTTCAGCGTATCGTAAAACGCCTTGAACGCCTCCGGCGCGAATCCGGCGATGTACCAATTGTGGACGTTGCGGAAGGTCAGCAGGAGATCGGCAGACTTGGCCGGTGCGATCTGATCGTAAAGCCCCTTGCCAAAGGCCGCGACCTTCACCTCGGCATAGACCGGGTCGCTCGCCAATTTGGCCTTAAAGGTTTCCACCGCCTTGGCGGCGTTGGGGCTTGCCGCCGGGTTGTTGTGCGCCGCGATATAGGTACCGCGCTTCAGCATCGCGGGGGCAATCACTTCGGTGTACCAACCCGCCGACGGCGAAATTTCAACGACGGTCCGACCGGCCCTCAGACCGCAGAATTCCAGCGTCTGCTTGGGGTGGCGATAGGCGTCTCGCGCGGAACTGGCCGCAGACCGGTGTGCGCCGGCAATGGCCTTGTCGAGCGCTGCTGACATCGAACGGTCAGCGGCGACAGCGGGGACGGTCAGCGATGCTGCGACAGCAGCGAGCAACGGACGATACATGCAAATCTCCCAGGAAAAATCCAATCCCCCGCTGCCATATAACAAGGCTTCCGCTAACAGCCTAGAACATGGACGAGAGGACGACGATTTTTCTGTTGGCGCTTGCCGTCATAACTGGCGCGTTCGCCCTATGGCAGGGCAGCCGCAAACGCCCATTCGGGCAGGTTGCGCTTTTCCCGTGGACTGGCCTGCTGTTCACCGCGATTGTCGGGGCCCTGTTCCTGCTGGTGCACTTGCTGGCGCTCGCTGGCCTACAGGTCGGCCAGTCGCCAATCCCCTGACCGATCATCTGTCGGCTTGTACACCGGTCGCGGCGCTCTATAAGCCCCGCCCGTGACCGCTCGATCCGACACCCTCGTCATTGCCGTTGATGGGCCCGCCGCCAGCGGCAAAGGGACCATCGCGCGCGCATTGGCACGCCACTACGGCCTGCCGCACCTCGATACCGGGAAACTCTACCGGGCCGTCGGGTTGTCGGTGCGCTTGCGGGAACAGGACCCGAGTGATCCGGTGATCGCGGAGGAACATGCCCAGACCCTCGACCCGACTTTGCTCGATGAGCCGGACCTGATGAGCGGCGAAAACGCGCTGTCGGCGTCAATCGTCTCGGCGCATCCCGGTGTCCGTGCCGCCCTGCTCAAGCGTCAGCATGATTTCGCCGGACAAGCGGGCGGCGCGGTGCTGGATGGCCGCGATATTGGCACGGTGATCTGCCCGGACGCGGCGGCCAAGCTGTTTGTCACGGCCCGACCAGAGGTGCGTGCCACACGGCGTCATATCGAGTTGTCGAACGCCGGTGGCGCCCGGCCCTTTGCCGACGTTCTGGCCGATATTGCCGCCCGGGATGCCCGCGATTCGGGGCGAGACACGGCTCCTTTGGTGATGGCGGATGACGCCCTGTTGCTCGACACGAGTGATTTGGCTATAGACGCCGCCGTCCGGCGAGCCATTGCGCTCGTGGAATCAAAGATCAGCGCGGTGCGCGAGCGGGACTGACCGTCCGGCTTCGCGCCCGTTCGTTGTTTCACGGACACCTTGAAACGGAGGCAATGGTGCCGCCGTCACGCTTTGTGAGCCCATCGCCCAATCCGGCCCGGCCGCATCCGACCAAACCCGAAAGCAATCCCAAAACATGGCAACTGCCGCCCAACCCACCCGTGACGATTTCGCCGCTATGCTTGAAGCTTCCCTTGGGGAGAGCCAGAGCTTTGAGGGGCGTGTCGTCAAGGGCACTGTTACCGCAATCGAAAATGACATGGCCGTCATCGATGTTGGCCTGAAATCCGAAGGCCGCGTTGCTCTGCGCGAATTCGCCATGCCCGGCCAGCGCGCCGAAATTTCGGTTGGTGACATTGTTGAAGTCTATGTCGACCGCGTCGAAAACAGCCACGGCGAAGCCATGCTATCCCGCGACCGCGCCCGCCGCGAAGCCGCTTGGGACAAGCTGGAAACCCAGCACACCGCAGGCGAACGCGTCGAAGGCACGATCTTTGGCCGCGTCAAGGGTGGTTTCACCGTTGATCTGTCCGGTGCTGTCGCCTTCCTTCCGGGGTCACAGGTTGATATCCGCCCGGTCCGCGATGTCGGCCCGCTGATGAACATGCCGCAGCCGTTCGTGATCCTGAAGATGGACCGCAAACGTGGCAATATCGTCGTGTCGCGCCGTTCCATCCTCGAAGAGACCCGCGCCGAGCAGCGCACCGGCCTGATCCTGACCCTTGCCGAGGGCCAGATCGTCGACGGCGTCGTCAAGAACATCACCGACTATGGTGCCTTCGTCGATCTCGGCGGCATCGACGGCCTGCTGCATGTCACCGACATGAGCTACAAGCGCGTCGGCCATCCGTCCGAAGTTCTGAACATCGGCGACACCGTCAAGGTGCAGATCGTCCGGATCAACAAGGATACCCAGCGCATCAGCCTTGGCATGAAGCAGCTGGAAAATGATCCGTGGGCTGGCGCTGGCACCAAATATGCCGTTGACAGCCGCTTCAAGGGCCGCGTCACCAACATCACCGAATATGGTGCGTTTGTTGAACTTGAGGCTGGTATCGAAGGCCTCGTGCACGTCTCCGAAATGTCGTGGGTTAAAAAGAATGTCCACCCCGGCAAAATCGTTTCGACCAGCCAAGAAGTTGAAGTCGTGGTGCTCGAGGTTGACGAGGATAAGCGGCGCATCTCGCTCGGGCTCAAGCAAGCGCAGCGCAACCCGTGGGAAGTATTTGCCGAAACTCATCCAATCGGTGCAATCGTCGAGGGCGAAGTCAAGAATTCGACCGAATTCGGCCTGTTCATCGGGCTCGATGGCGACGTCGACGGCATGGTCCACATGTCCGACATCGCCTGGGGCGTCGCTGGAGAGTCGGCTCTCACCCTGCACCACAAGGGCGAAACCGTCCGCGCCGTGGTCAAGGAAATCGACGTCGAGCGCGAGCGTATTTCGCTTTCGATCAAGGATGTCGACAATGCCGGTCAGACCGACACTGCGTCCCCACGGGCCGCACGCGCCAAGGTCGCGATTTCAACCGGTGAAGGCGGTGGCAGCGCCGGCGGCATCCGCAAGAATGCCATCGTCACGGTCACTGTCATGGCGATCACCGATGGTGGCCTTGACGTGTCGCTCGCCGACGAAGCCGGTTCGGGCTTCATCAAGCGCGCCGAACTCAGCCGCGACCGCGACGAACAGCGTCCGGACCGGTTCCAGGTCGGCCAGAAGCTTGATGCCATGGTCACCGGATTTGACCGCGGCAAGAAGCCGACCCTGTCGATCAAAGCGATGCAGATCGCCGACGAGAAGCAGGCGGTTGCACAATATGGGTCGTCCGACTCGGGTGCATCGCTGGGCGACATTCTCGGCGCGGCGCTCAACAAAGCGCGCGAGTCGAAATAGTCCCGGTCACTGAACTTTTGCGAGAATTGGCGAACGCCCCGTCGGTTTCGACCGGCGGGGCGTTTGTTTTCAGATAAATGACAGCCAACCGGCGATTGCGATGGCGGAATTCGGTGCTTTCGCTTGATTCTTCGGATGCGAGCGGTCAAGTTTGCGCCGCCGTCCGCATATCGGCGGCAAGGGGCGAGATCGAGGGGGCTCATGATCCGGTCGGAACTTATTGCAAAGGTCGCGCAGGATAACCCGCATCTGGGTGCCCGCGAGATTGAGCGCGTTGTTGCAACCGTGTTCGACACCATCATTGACACCCTGTCGAGCGGCGGCCGTGTCGAGCTTCGCGGCTTCGGCGCTTTTTCAACCCGCGCCCGCGACGGACGCACCGGTCGCAACCCCCGCACCGGCGAGCCCGTCCCCGTCATCGCCAAGCGCGTCCCCTATTTCAAACCCGGCAAGGAACTGCGCGAGAAGTTGAACGCCTAGGGAGCGCTCCGCACTTGCCCTAGCGCTCGCGGCCCTGCTCCGCTAAACTCCCGCCCATGCGGTTTCTCTCCTATCTGTTTTTTGCGCTGATCATCTTTGCGCTTGCGGCTTTTGCGGCGGCGAACTGGGTGATGGTCACGGTCAAGCTGTTGCCGTCGTGGGAACTGGTGATCCGGTTGCCGGTGTTGATGTTCGCCATGCTGATGATCGGAGCCTTGCCTGCAACACTCATGCATTCGGTCAGCAAATGGTCGTGGCGGCGGAAACTCACACGGACCGAACGCGAACTGGAAAATTCGCGGGTCGTGAGCACCGAACCGACCGTGTCGCCCCCGGCAAATGCCGGCGCAATGCCACCGCAGGCGCAGCCGTTGATCGTGCCGCCGGCGGGCGCATGAACCCGGTTTTTGTTGGAATCGACACCGGTGATCTGAACCGGGCCGAAGCGCTGGCGCGCGCGGTTGCGCCGCATGTTGGCGGGTTGAAACTCGGCCTGGAATTTTTCATGGCCAACGGACCGGCGGGCGTTCGGCAGATGGCGGCGCTTGGCCTGCCGATCTTCCTCGATGTGAAGCTCTACGATATTCCCAATACCGTTGCCGGTGCGATGCGGTCGCTGTCGGCCCTCGATCTGGCGATCATCAACGTCCATGCCTCCGGCGGGTCGGCGATGATGCGCGCTGCACGGGAGGCCTGTGCTCCGGCGACCAAGGTCATTGGCGTCACCGTGCTAACCAGCATGGACGCAAGCGACTTGGCTGATGCGGGGGTGGCCGCAACACCCGACGCGCAGGTCGCGCGGCTTGCCGCTCTGACCCGCAAGGCCGGGTTGGACGGCGTTGTCTGTTCGGGTGCCGAGGTTGCGCAATTGAAGGCGGCATGGGCTGACGGTCTGTTCGTCGTGCCGGGAATTCGCCCCGAAGGCAGCGCCGTTGGCGACCAGAAACGGGTGATGACACCGGCCGAGGCGCAGCAAGCCGGGGCCAGCATATTGGTCATCGGTCGGCCGATCACAGCTGCCAGCAATCCGGCGGCGGCGGCCGAGGCAATTGCTACCTCGCTCCTATGACACTCGTCAAAATCTGCGGACTGTCCGAGCCGGACACACTCGATGCCGCCGTCGCGGCAGAGGCCGATTTGGTGGGATTTGTGTTTTACCCGCCCTCTCCCCGCGCGGTTGATCCGACGCGGGCAGCCAGTCTTGCCGCTCGCACACCTGCGCATATTGGCCGGGTCGGGGTCTTCGTTGATCCCGATGACGATCTGCTCGACCGGGCGGTGCGGCAGGCGCGGTTAACCGCGATCCAGTTGCACGGGTCGGAGACCGCCGCCCGCGTCCTTGACGTCAAGCGCCAGTTCGGACGGCCAGTCTGGAAAGCCGCCGCAGTCCGAACCCGGGCCGACATCGACGAAGCCCTGAAGTTTCGCGGCATTGCGGACTGTCTGTTGTTCGACGCCAAAGGAACGGGTGAAGACGCCTTGCCAGGCGGTAACGGCCTGTCGTTCGATTGGCGCCTGCTGGAGGGGATTGGCGTCGGCATGGCCTGGTGCCTGTCGGGCGGTCTTGATCCCGACAATGTCCGGGAGGCACGCGCCCTGACCCGGGCGCCGCTCGTCGATGTATCATCCGGGGTTGAAGATGCGCCAGGTGTGAAGTCGGCAGCAAAAATCCGCGCATTCATGAAGGCAGTCCGCGAACGATGAACGTCGCAACAGATTTCCGGTCCGGCCCCGATGCACGCGGGCATTTCGGCGAATTCGGCGGGCGCTATGTCGCCGAAACGCTGATGCCGCTGATCCTCGATCTGGAGCGGCACTACCGGCTGGCGCAGGCCGACCCCGCCTTTACCGCTGAATTTGATGATTTGCTGAAACATTATGTCGGCCGCCCCAGTCCGCTGTACTTTGCCAAGCGGCTGACCGAGCACTGCGGCGGCGCCAAAATTTACCTGAAACGCGACGAACTCAATCACACCGGCGCGCACAAGATCAACAATTGCATCGGCCAGATCCTGCTCGCGCGGCGGATGGGCAAGACGCGGATCATCGCGGAAACCGGCGCTGGCCAGCACGGCGTGGCGACCGCGACCGTCGCGGCGCTGTTTGGCCTCCCCTGTGTCATCTACATGGGGGCCAAGGATATCGAGCGGCAGTCCCCGAATGTGTTCCGGATGAAGTTGCTGGGGGCCGAAGTGCGCCCGGCGACGTCGGGCCGCGCGACCCTTAAAGACGCGATGAACGAGGCGCTCAGGGATTGGGTCGCCAATGTCGAAGACACATTTTACATCATCGGCACCGCTGCCGGCCCGCATCCCTATCCCGAGCTGGTCCGCGATTTCCAATCGGTGATCGGCCGCGAGGCGAAGGCACAGTTGCACGAAGTCGAAGGGCGGCTGCCCGATCTGCTGATCGCGGCAATCGGGGGCGGGTCAAACGCCATCGGCCTGTTCCACCCGTTCCTCGATGATCCGTCTGTACGGATGATTGGCGTCGAGGCCGCCGGGCGCGGGCTGGATGGTTCCGACCATGCCGCATCGCTTGCTGGTGGTCGCCCCGGTGTTCTTCACGGCAACAAAACCTATCTGCTCCAGGACGAGGACGGCCAGATCCTCGAAGGCCATTCGATTTCCGCTGGCCTCGACTATCCCGGAATCGGCCCGGAGCACAGCTGGCTGCACAGCATCGGCCGGGTTCAATATCAATCCGCAACTGACTCCGACGCGCTGGATGCGTTCAAGCTGCTGTGCCGGTTGGAGGGAATCATCCCGGCACTCGAACCGGCCCATGCCCTGTCGGTGGTCACCCGCGTCGCGCCGACCATGGGCAAGGACGAGATCATCATCGCCAACCTGTGCGGACGCGGCGACAAGGATATTTTCACCGTCGCCGAAGCCTTGGGGGTGGGATTGTGACCGACCGCCTCGCCACCCGCTTCGCAGCCTGCGCCGCTGCCAATCGCGCCGCCCTTGTAACCTTTGTGACGGCTGGCGACCCTGATGCGGCAACCTCGTCAGCGGTTCTGCGCGCCCTTGTGGCCGGCGGTGCCGACGTCGTCGAACTTGGCATGCCGTTCACCGATCCGATGGCAGATGGGCCGGCGATTCAGGCTGGCAATATCCGGGCGCTGGGCACCGGCGCGTCGCTGGTCGGTGTGCTCAATATGGTGCGCGATTTCCGTCGGGAGAATGTCGCGACGCCAATCGTGTTGATGGGCTATATGAACCCGCTGTTTGCCTATGGCATCGCGCGATTCGCTCATGATGCCGCCGCCGCTGGCATCGACGGCCTGATCATTGTCGATGTACCGCCGGAGGAAGCGGAGGAGGTGCGCCCGGCCCTGACCGCCAATGGCCTTCACCTCGTCCGCCTCGCCACCCCGACCACCGATTCCGCCCGACTCCCGGCGGTACTCGAAGGTGCGTCCGGTTTCCTGTACTATGTCTCAATGGCAGGCGTTACCGGCACCCAGAGCATCGACCCTGTTGCTGTTTCAACCGCCGTCGCGCGCCTGAAAGCCGCGACGACATTGCCGGTCGCGGTCGGCTTCGGGATCAAGACCGCAGCCGACGCCGCAGCCGTGGCACGCGTCGCCGACGGGGTTGTCGTCGGCTCGGCGATTGTGTCACTTATTGGCGAAGCGGCGGTGACCCGCGCCAATGACCTGCCGCTACGCGTTGAAACCTTTGTCCGCTCGCTTGCCGACGCCATTGCATCGGCCCGTGTGAAGGAACCCGCATGAGCTGGCTCACCCGCCTCCGCCCCGCGCTCAACTTCCTGCAGAAACGCGATACGCCGGACAATCTCTGGCATAAATGCCGGTCCTGCGGGCAGATGATTTTCCGGAAGGAACTGGAGGATAATCTGTCGGTCTGCCCACGCTGCGACCATCATGAACGGATCGGTCCCGATGCCCGGTTTGCCCAGGTGTTCGACGGGCCGTTCAAGCGACTGGCAGCCCCTGCCGCCCCGGAAGATCCGTTGAAATTCCGCGATCAGAAGAAATATTCCGACCGGATCAAGGCAGCACGGGCCATCACCGGAGAACAGGAAGCCTTTGCCATCGCCGTCGGCAAAATCGGTGCGGCCCGGGTTGTCGTCGGCGTCCAGAATTTTGCCTTCATGGGCGGGTCGATGGGCGTTGGGGTTGGAGAGGCCTTTGTTGCGGGAGCCCGCGCTGCGCTGAAAGCCAAGACCCCCTATGTCGTGTTTACCGCAGCAGGCGGAGCCCGGATGCAGGAGGGGATATTATCCCTGATGCAGATGCCGCGTGCGACAGTCGCCATCGCTGAACTGAACGAGGCGGGCCTGCCCTATATCGTCGTGCTGACCGACCCGACGACCGGCGGTGTGACCGCATCCTATGCGATGCTGGGCGATATCCAGATTGCCGAACCCAATGCGCTGATCGGTTTTGCGGGCCAGCGTGTGATTGAAAGCACCATCCGGGAGAAGCTGCCAGCTGGCTTCCAGCGGGCGGAGTATCTGCTCGAACACGGGATGATCGACATGGTGACCCACCGCCGCGATCTGAAAGACACGCTTGGTCGCCTGACCAATCTGCTGGCGAAGGCGGCGTGAACGAGGGTGCACGGTCGGCAAACCCGGCACTGCAGGCCCTGTTTGACGAAGCGCTGTCGCTTCACCCCCAGGTTATGGACCTGTCGCTGGAGCGTATCCGGCGACTGCTGGCCCGGCTCGGTGATCCGCAGCGGCAGCTGCCCCCGGTATTTCATGTGGCGGGAACCAACGGCAAAGGATCGACCACAGCGTTCCTGCGCGCCTGCCTGGAGGCATCGGGGCGGCGGGTCCATGTCTATACCAGCCCGCATCTGGTGCGCTTCAACGAACGGATTCGCCTCGCTGGCCAGTTGATCGACGATGCCATCCTCATCGGAACGCTACGCGATGTGCTGAGCATGAATGCAGGGGAAGCAGTGACCTTCTTTGAAGTCACAACCGCAGTCGCCTTTCTCGCCTTTTCGCGGGTCCCTGCCGATGCGGTCATCCTTGAAGTCGGCCTCGGCGGGCGACTGGATGCAACCAATGTCATCGAACAGCCGCTGGTCACCGGCATATCGCAGCTGAGTATCGACCATCAGCAATGGCTGGGGGATACCATTATCGAGATTGCCGGGGAAAAGGCTGCCATCGCCAAAGCCTATGTGCCGCTGGTGCTTGCCCGGTACCCGGCAACGGTGACCGCCCGCATCGGCAGCATCGCCGGACCGCTCGGGGCGCCGATGATCGTGCGCGGCATCGACTGGGACGTTGCGACCTATGAAGGGCAGCTCCACTACCGCGACGCCAGCCTGAAACTGTCGCTGCCGCTGCCGCGATTGCAGGGCAACCACCAGGTCGACAATGCCGGCCTCGCCATCGCCATGCTGCGTCATCAGGACAAACTGCCGATGCCTGATGCCGCCTTCCGGGCCGGGATGGGGTGGGCGGAATGGCCAGCGCGGCTTCAAAAGCTGGAGGGAGGACCGCTCAATGCGCTGCTGCCGCCGGGGAGCGAGCTGTGGCTGGACGGTGGGCACAATCCCGCCGCCGCCCGGGCGATTGTCGATGCCTTCCGGGCGCAGAATCTCGCCGAACGCCCGTTCCATCTGGTGGTTGGGATGCTCGATACCAAAGACAGCAGCGGCTTCATGAAACCGTTCGCCGAGCGGGCAACGTCGCTCTACGCCGTCCCGATCCCCGGCCATGCCCACCACCTGCCATCCGACCTTGCAGCCCAGGCGGAGGCGGTTGGACTTCCAGCGACCGCAACCACTGATGTGGCGGATGCCCTGACCCGGATCCGGCGCGGTGCCGACCGTGCAAAGCCTCCGGTCGTCCTGATCGCCGGATCGCTGTATCTGGCGGGCGAGGTTCTTGCCGCCAATGGGTTCCAGCCATCCTGACCTAAGCGCGAGGCTGTTGAAGCCCGGTCGGGTCGCCTAGTCTCCCGCCAGAGCTGGAGGATTTGCCATGCCTGATGCCGCCGCTGTTTTCACCGGCTTTTCCCGGGCAACACCCGACGATGCGCTGATCAACCCGGAGGTTGTCGCGAACGAGGCCGAGATGCATGCGCTGTTCACTGCGCTGCGGCGGGACGATCCGGTGCATTGGACGACACCAGCCGGGTTTCGCCCCTTCTGGTCGATCACCCGCCATGCCGACATCACCGCCATTTCGAAGGCCAACAGCCGGTTCATCAACCGGAAACGCACCTACCTGACCCCGATTGCGGCCGAAGAAACCACCAAGGCCATGACGGGGGACAGCCATTTGTTCCGGACGCTCGTCGATCTCGACGACCCGGAGCATATGAAGCTGCGCAAGCTGACCCACGAATGGTTCCTGCCCGCAAACCTGCGGATCATGGAAGCCGGGATCCGGACGATTGCGCGGGCCCATGTCGACCGGATGGCGAGCCTTGGGCCGTCCTGTGATTTCGTGGGTGAAGTCGCGCTTTGGTACCCGCTGCGGGTCATCATGCAGCTGCTCGGCATTCCCGAGGCCGATGAGCCGAAGATGCTGAAAATGACCCAGGAGATTTTCGGCGCGGGTGACCCGGACGTCGTGGCGCGGTCCCAACTGCTTACCACCGACAAGGGGCTGGTTCCGGGAGGTGGCGCGCAGGTCGATCTCATCGCGCTGGTCCAGGAATATTTCCGCTATTTCGGTGCCGTCACCGCCGACCGGCGCGCCTACCCGCGCGATGATGTGGCAACCATCATTGCCAACGGCCGGATCGATGGGGAACCAATCACCGAGCTGCAGGCGATCAGCTACTACGCCATCATCGCAACGGCAGGACATGACACGACCAGCTCAACCGCCGCCGGTGGCCTGCTGCAATTGATCCGCAATCCCGCCGAACTTGCCAAACTCAAGGCCGACCCCTCCCTCATTCCGTCGGCGGTGGAGGAAATGATCCGCTGGGTCACGCCGGTGAAGCATTTCATGCGGACCGCGACCGAGGATTGTGTGGTGGGCGGCAAGACCATCCGCAAGGGTGACGGACTGGCGCTTTTCTATTGGTCCGGCAACCGCGACGAGGCGGTGTTCGATGATCCGTTCGCATTCCGCGTTGATCGCAAGCCCAACAGCCATGTCGCCTTCGGCCACGGCGTCCACCTCTGCCTCGGCCTGCACCTTGCCCGGCTGGAGCTGCGCATCCTGTTCGAGGAACTGCTCCCCCGGCTCGACCATGTCGAGCTGGCCGGAGAACCGAAGAACAGCCTCGCCAACTTCGTCAGCGGCTTGAAAACCCTGCCGGTGCGGTTCCGGATGAGTTAGGTTCTGTCCTGCCCGACGCTCTCGTCGATCAGCCCGGCGCGCAGCATCCACCAATAGAGGAATATCCCGGGCAGAGCGGCGACCGTGGTCAGCAGGTAGAAGTCGACATAACCGAACCGCTCAATCAGGGAGCCTGCGGTGGTACCTGATACGAAACGGCCGATAATGCTAGAGGCGGCAGAGATCAACGCGTATTGCGCCGCCGTGTAGCGATGGTCGCACAAAGCCGAGAAGTAGGCGATAACCGTTACGCCGCCGATACCGCTGGCAAAATTCTCGAATCCAACGGAAGCAGCCATACCCCAATTGCTGTGCCCTTCCGCCGCGAGCACCGCAAAGGATAGGTTAGAAACCGCCATCAGCACGAGACTGACAAGCACAGACCGTTTCATCCCTAGTCTCGCGAAGAGGATGCCGCCGACGAATATGCCGATCATCAGTGCCCAAAAGCCGACTCCGACATCGTAAAATGCGATCTCGGGCTTGCTGAACCCCAGAGACCTGAACAGCGGCCGGAGCGTCAAATTGGCCAGCGTGTCGCCAATTTTGTGAATAAGCACAAACAACAGTACGAGCACTGCACCTTCCCGACGGAAAAAATCGATAAACGGCCCAACGATTGCCTGTCCCATGCCAGCTAGTGGGCGGCGGCTTGATGGCTCGCGACGCCGCACAGGTTCGCCCATCACCAAAGCAGCTCCCATGCCGAACAACGCAAAGCCCGAGCAGACCATGTATGCGATGGGCCATCCCACCTGGTCTGCGAGAATAAGCGCCAGCCCGCCGGCCACCGCCGCGCCAATCCGCCAGCCATATTGCGACATGCCAGAGCCGATGCCGAGCTGCTCCTTCGACAACAGTTCGATGCGGTAGCCGTCGATCACAATATCAAAAGTAGCGCTTGCGACCCCGACCAGAAGGGCTGCTAGCGCCGTTGCGGCAAGGCCTGCGGAAGGCGGATGTAGCCCTAGATTCACCAGAGATGCCATCACCAGCGCACCGGCGAACAGCATCCACGACACGCGCTGACCCAGACGATGCAGCAGCGGAAGGCGGATACCCTCGATCATCCATGCCCAAAGCGGTTTGGCGTTGTAAGGAAGGAGCACGAGAGCGAAGGCTGTTACCTTCTTGATATCGACGCCTTCGTCCGACAGCCAACTGGCGAGGGTCGCGGCGATCATCGTGTAAGGAAAGCCTGACGAGATGCCGAGCGCCAAGGCGGCCAATGGAGACGGCTGGAAATAGGCCAGCAAAGTCTGCCACCAGCCCATCTGTCGTTCTCTTGTCGCTACAACCATAACATCACTCCCCGCCAACCCTGTCACGATAGAGACTTGGCGGCGGCGGCGTCAAAGCGCAAAACAGCCGCCAATCAAGAGCGAGCCCCAAGCGATGGACGCCATCACGCCGATCCGCACCCCGACCCCCGGCCAGCTGGCGCTCGCGCAGGCGATTCCGCACCATGTGCCGCCAGCGCCCGCCGTCACCCGGATCGCCGCCACCGGCTATACCTCGCCAGATATCTTCGCCGCCGAGCAGGCGCGGCTGTTCCGCACCCATCCGCTCGCCGTCGCGGTGTCGGCGCTCATCCCGTCGCCGGGGATGACAGCGACCCATGACGGCTATGGCGTGCCGATCCTGCTGACCCGCGACCGCGAGGGTGTGGCACGCGCCTTCCTCAACGTCTGCCGCCATCGCGGTACCCGGCTGGTCGAGGATGCCGAGCCGGCGACATGTCCGCGCCTCGTCTGTCCCTATCATGCCTGGACCTACAGCCTCGACGGCGCGCTTGTCGGCCTGCCCCGGCCGGAAACTTTCCCCGACCTCGACAAATCGCAACTGGGGCTGCTGCCGCTGCCATCGGTCGAGGCCGGCGGCATCCTCTGGGTCGGGCTCGACCGCGACCATGCGCCTGACTTTTCGACCGTCACCGGCGAACTGGCCGCCGATCTCGACGCGCTCGAACTCGGCGAGATGCATCTCTACCAGCGCCGCACGCATGATGTCGCCGCCAACTGGAAGCTGGTCATCGACGCGTTCAGCGAAAGCTACCATGTCACCCGCCTCCATGCGGAGACCATCGGCAAGTTCTTCGCCGATTCGGTCACGGTCGGCGACATGATCGGCCCGCACAGCCGCTCCGCCGTTGGCCGGGTGTCCTTTGTGGAGGCTGCAGGGCAGGCCGACCTGGGCGCGCTGCGCAAAGCGGTGACCTATGCCTATAATACCTTCCCCAACACTGTGATCATCGCCAGCCCGGACTATGTGAACGTGATGACGCTGATGCCGAAGGCGCATGACCGCACCCTGGTCGAAGATTTCATGTTGATTCCCGAACCGCCTGCAACCGACAAGGCAGAGGATCATTGGCGGCGCAGCTTTGAATTGCTCGACGGCGGGGTGTTCGCCAGCGAAGACTTCCGCGCCGCCCGCCTGGGCCAGGAAGGCCTGTCCACCGGTGCCATCCCGACGCTCACCATCGGCGGCCTGGAGCAGGGCATCAAACGTTTCCACGATCAGGTCGAGGCTGCGATCGCCGGGTAATTTCGGCCCGCAGGCCAGCCACATAAGAAACTGCTGTCCTACAGGCACCGCTTTTGGTTAGGCTGCTGGCGCGCGGTCTGCTGATTGCGTGATGCCGGGGGGAATATGCAGAAACGACTGACGACCTATATCCTGATTGCGATGGTGCTCGGCATCATCGTCGGGGCGGCCATTCATTCGCAGCTGAGCGCCGAGCAGGCCAAGACCTGCGCCGGGTATCTCGGCATCATCACCGATTTGTTCCTGCGGATGATCAAGATGATCATCGCGCCGCTGGTGCTGGCGACGCTGATTGGCGGCATTGCCCATATGGGGGCGGGTGGATCAGTCGGGCGGATCGGGGTGCGGACAATCGGCTGGTTCCTTGGCGCGTCGATCCTGTCGCTGACGCTCGGTCTGGTCATGGTCAATGTGCTGCAACCCGGTGTCGGCCTCGGCCTGCCGCTGCCGGAGGCGACCGCCGATGCCGGGGTCGCGACCACGGCGCTGAACCTCAAGGATTTCATCACCCACCTTGTTCCCAAATCCATTTTCGAGGCGATGGCCACCAACGAAGTGTTGCAGATCGTGGTATTCTCGGTCTTCGCCGGGGTGGCGCTCACCAGCATTGGCGACAAGGGCGCGCCGATCGTGCGCGGCCTCGAAGCGCTGACCCACATGATGCTGCGCGTGACCGATTTTGTGATGTGGTTTGCCCCCGCCGGGGTGTTCGCCGCCATCGCAGCGGCAGTGGCGACCCACGGCCTTGAGATTCTATCGACCTATGTGAAGTTCCTCGGCGGCTTCTATCTGGCGCTGCTCATCCTGTGGGTCATCCTGCTGTCCGCCGGGGCCTTCGTCATCGGCGGCAAGCGGGCACTGATGATCCCGCGCTATGTCCGGGAGCCGCTTCTCATTGCGTTTTCCACCGCCAGCTCGGAAGCTGCCTTCCCGCGCCTGCTTGAACAGTTGGAGCGGTACGGCGTGCGTGGTCGCATTGCGGGTTTTGTGCTACCGCTCGGCTATTCCTTCAACCTCGACGGCTCGATGATGTACTGTGCCTTTGCCACGGTGTTCATCGCGCAGGCCTATGGCATCGATCTGACGCTGGCGCAGGAATTCACCATGCTGGGCCTGCTGCTGATCACCTCCAAGGGCATTGCCGCCGTCCCGCGCGCCTCGCTGGTGGTCATCGCGGCCACTTTGCCGTTCTTCAATATCCCGGGTGCTGGCCTGCTGCTCATTCTCGGTATCGACGTGTTCCTCGACATGGGCCGGACCGCAACGAACGTGATCGGCAATGCGGTCGCATCTGCGGTGGTCGCAAAATGGGAAGGCGTGCTCGAAGAGCCGTTCGGCCCTGACGGAGAACTGGAACCCAAGCCTGCGGTCGGCTAGGGACGGCATATGCCAGCATCCGTCAAAACGCCCCGCACCACCCGCCGCAAGTTCCTGATCGGGGGCGCTGCCGCCACCGGGCTGCTGATTGGCTATACGGTCTGGCCGCGCAACCGGCCGCTGAACCTTGTCGCCCGAGACGGGGAGCAGATCATCAATGGCTGGCTGAAGATCGGTACCGATGGCCGGGTGACGGTGATGGTCCCGCAGGCCGAGATGGGCCAGGGCGTGTTCACCTCCCTCCCCCAGATATTGGCGGATGAACTGGGGGCGGACTGGCGGACGGTCGGGGTAGAGCCCGCGCCACTGCACCCGGTCTATGCCAATACCGCAATGGCGATGGCAGCGTCCAAGGCGGCACCGGCCATGCTTCGCGGCGTGGTCCGCTGGGCCGTCGTGGAAGTCACCCGGCGGCTCGATTTGCAGCTGACCGGTGGATCAACCTCCATCCCGGCCTTTTACGACATCCTCCGCCTCGCCGGGGCGTCGGCACGCGAACTGCTGTGCAAGGCGGCGGCGCGGGAATGGGGCGTCGACTGGGCGGAGTGCGACACGGTCGACGGCTTTGTGGTCTATCAGGCCAACCGGGTTCGCTTTGCTGATATCGCGGTCAAGGCCGCCGATGAGACTGCCTCCGACGAACCGAAACTGCGCACACGCCCCCGCCTGATCGGCACCTCGGCACCCCGGCTCGACATTCCGTCCAAGACCAATGGCAGTGCCCGGTTCGGGGCCGATGTCCGCATCCCCGGTATGGTCTATGCCGCGATCAAGGGTGGCCCGGTTCACGGCGGCGCCCTGAAGTCCGCCAAAGCCCCGGCTGGCACCAAATTGGTTCGGGGGCTAACCTGGGTGGCAGCGGTTGCCGATACCTGGTGGGGCGCGAAGACCGCCGTCGATGCGGTCGAAGCCGCATGGGAGGCGGCACCGAAGCCGGCCGGACCCTGGATGGACAAGGCGCTCGTCGACGCCCTGACCGGTGAGGACGTCAAAGCCTTCCGCGACGATGGTGACGTCACAACCACTATGGTCGGCAAGACGGTGCAGGCCGACTACGGTGTTCCGTTCCTCGCGCATGCTTGTATGGAGCCGATGACCGCCACGGCGCGCATCGTTGACGGGCGTGCCGAAATCTGGACTCCGACCCAGTCGACAACGCTGGTCAACTGGGCGGTGGCGGCAGCGCTCGAGATCGACGAGCAGGATGTGACCGTCTACCCGACCCTGGTCGGCGGCGGATTCGGGCGGAAGGCCGAGGTCGATGCCTGCGTCCAGGCCGCGCTCATCGCCAAGCAGGTTGGCCGTCCCGTTCAGCTGATCTGGTCGCGCGAAGAAGACATGGCGCATGACATGTACCGCCCACCAGCCAAGGCCCGGATGCGCGCGGCCTTGTCATCGGACAAGCGGATCGCCGCACTGGATTGCACCATCGCCGTGCCCGCCGCCGGTGCCAGTTTCTTTGGCCGCAACATGCCATCGATGGCCCCGAGCGAGGGCAAGCCCGATTCCCAGTCGGTTGGCGGGGTCAAAGACACACCCTATGCAATCCCCAACCTCAGGATCAGCCATGCGCCGGTGAAGCTACCGGTGCCGATCGGGTTCTGGCGGTCGGTCGAGCATAGCTACACCGGCTTTTTCATGGAGAGTTTCATCGACGAACTGGCAGTTGCCGCCGGTGTCGATCCGCTGACCTTTCGGCTGCGCATGCTGGAGGACAAGCCGCGCCATGCCGAAGTGCTGAAGGTCGCCGCCTCCCGCGGTGGTTATATGGGCAGCGGCGACGGCATTTCGCGCGGCATCGCGCTGCACCAGAGCTTTGGCACCATCGTCGCGCAGATTGCCGAGGTGGAGGTCAAACGCGGCGCGATCGCCGTCAAGCGGGTCACCTGCGCGGTGGATTGCGGGGTTGTGGTCAATCCCGACATCGTCCGCCAGCAGATGGAAGGCGGGATCATCTTCGGCCTGACCGCTGCGCTGAAAGGGGAGATCAGCTTTGCCGGTGGGGCGGCCGAACAAAGCAATTTTGACGGCTACCCGCTGCTGACCATGGCGGAGACACCGGAGATTGAGGTGATCATCATCGCGTCGGCGGAACCGCCGACCGGATGCGGCGAACCCGGCACACCGCCCATTGCCCCCGCCGTCGCCAATGCGATTTTTGCGGCGACCGGAAAGCGGTTGCGGACCCTGCCCTTCAAACTCTGATGGAGCGGCCTGCCGATCATCCAGCGGTCGCAGCGCCGCGTGTTGGGGTTTTGCTCGTAAATCTCGGCACGCCCGACGCTCCGACCGAATCCGCTGTCCGACGCTATCTGGCGGAATTCCTGTCCGACCGGCGGGTTGTCGAGATTGCGCCTCTGCTCTGGCAGCCGATCCTGCGCGGCATTATCCTCAACACCCGGCCCCGCAAGTCAGCAGCGGCCTATGCCAAGGTGTGGGACGCCGAACGCGGATCACCACTGAGGGCCAATACCGAGGCACAGGCAGAGGCGCTGCAAGGCGCATTCGGCCCGTCCGTGACCGTCGATTGGGCGATGCGCTATGGCAACCCGTCGCTACCAGACCGACTTGCCGCGATGAAGGCGGCAGGCTGCGAGCGCATCTTGATCGCGCCGCTCTATCCGCAATATTGCGGCGCGACGACCGGGTCCGTGCAGGATGCGGTGTTCGCTGCGCTCGGCAAATGGCGCTGGCAACCTGCGATCCGTACCCTGCCCCCCTATCATGATGGTCCGGCCTATATCGATAGTATCGCAACCAGCGTCCGGGACGGGCTGGCGAGCGTCGATTTCGAACCCGATGTGATTGTCGCCAGCTTCCACGGCATGCCGCTGCGCACCCTGAAGCTTGGTGACCCCTACCACTGCCAATGCCAGAAAACCGCGCGGCTGCTGCGGGAGGCGCTTGGACTTGATGACATCCGGTTGCGGGTGACCTTCCAATCGCGCTTTGGCCGCGCCGAATGGCTGCAACCCTATACATCGGCAACTTTGGCGGTTCTGCCCGGCGAAGGCGCGCGGCGTGTCGCGGTGGTCGCCCCCGGTTTCTCGGTCGATTGCCTTGAAACACTGGAGGAAATGGCGATCGAGGGTCGCGACACCTTTCTCCGCGCCGGTGGGGAGGCGTTCGTCTATCTCCCCTGCCTCAATGCCAGCGATGGCGGCATGGCCATGCTGAAAACTCTGCTCCACCGCGAGTTGGCAGGCTGGCTCTAGAAATTTTGCCGGACCCCGCTTGCTGCGACTCCGGGGTCCGCTTAGGCTGCGCCCAACAAGAAAATTTGGGAGATCGGGCATGGGACGGGTGGCAATCGTAACCGGCGGAACACGCGGGATCGGGGAGGCAATCAGCCTGACGCTCCGCGACATGGGCATGACAGTTGCCGCCAACTATGCCGGCAATGAAGCGCGGGCGAAGGAATTTACCGACCGCACCGGGATCGCTGCCTATAAGTGGGATGTCGCTAGTTATGACGCCTGTCAGGACGGCGTGGCGCAGGTTGCCGCCGACCTTGGCGCTGTCGATGTGCTGGTCAACAATGCCGGGATCACCCGCGACGGCACACTGATGAAAATGACCTATGCGATGTGGCGCGAGGTGATGGACGTCAACCTTGGCGGCTGTTTCAATATGGCCAAGGCAGTCTTCCCGGGCATGCGGGAGCGCGGCTGGGGCCGGATCGTCAACATCGGGTCAATCAACGGGCAGGCCGGCCAGTACGGCCAGGTGAATTATGCCGCCGCCAAGTCCGGCATCCACGGCTTCACCAAGGCGCTAGCGCAGGAAGCTGCCCGGTCCGGCATCACCGTCAACGCCATCGCGCCGGGCTATATCGACACCGACATGGTGTCGGCGGTTCCGCCTGATGTTTTGGCCAAGATCGTCGCGAAAATCCCGGTTGGGCGGTTGGGGCAAGCGAATGAGATTGCGCGCGGCGTGGCGTTCCTCTGTGCCGAGGAAGGCGGGTTCATCACTGGATCAACGCTCAGCCTCAACGGCGGCCAGCATATGTACTGATGGCAGAACCCGGCCTCGTCAAACATTCGGTGACCATTCAGGGCCACCGGACATCCTTCAGCTTGGAGCCGGTGTTCTGGGACGCACTGGTCGCAGCCGCGCGAGAGCTAGGCCAGCCACTTAACGCACTGATTGCCGAGATTGACGAGGCGCGGACCACCAACCTGTCCAGCGCGATAAGGGTCTGGCTGTTCGAGCGGGCGGCGCAGACCCGGATTGAAGCTTGACGCCGCCCAGACTGCGATCAGTCGATGATATAGCCCACGACACGCCAGCCGCCGTCCTCAGGCGCGAGCGCCAGCGTCTCGGCGGTCCCTGCCTTGTTCTCGAAGTCGGTCCGAAATTTGACGATATGGTTGCCTGCGGGGATGGCCGGTACGCTCTGTTCGCTGATCAAAGTGCGAGACAAGGGCTTCCCCAATGGCACGCGCACGTCGAGCGAAACTGATCGCCACACATCGGCGGAATTGAGCTTACGAAACGAACTGCCGGTCGCTGCCCAGCTCTCCTGCCACTTGCCGGCATCGACGAGCGCGAGCCACGTTCGGGTTGACTGCGTAACCGTGGATTCGGTGGCGACCGCCGAGCCAGCGGGCTCAGTACGCGCCTCCGGCGTGGTTGCGAACAGGAGCAATGCAGCTGCGATCGAAATCATGATCAATCCTCCTACGACCCAAGTCGTCCGCCCCTGTGGCAGCGATCCTCCGGTCGAGTCCGGGGAGGATTGCGTGAGACTTGCGCCGGTGGCATCCCGCAATTGATTGTCCACAATCGAATCGGGGGCAGGCCCCTCCGCATCGCGCAAGACCCGGGCCGCCTCGCGGCTGCTCGACGCCGACAGCTTTCGGCGGGCATCGCGTAGCCGCTCATTGACGGTGTGGACCGAGAGCCCGAGGTGACGCGCCATCGACTTCGCATCATGGCCCGAAAGCAGCAGCCGAAGCGTCTGCTTTTCCTTGTCACTCAGTGTCTGATAGCCTTGGGCCATTGTCTCCATCATTTTGCCATTGCCTTAGACTAGGAACGGCATGTGGCGTCGGCCACCCCAAATAAATCGTCCCCAGCGCTTGGCTGTTCGAACCGGCGCGAAACCCACAGAGTCGTCATCCTGACGAAGGTCAGGATCTTTTCGAGAGTAGCGGTTACTTGCACGGGGATCCTGACTTTCGTCAGGATGACGGGTCTCAAAAGCTCACAGTCGCGTGACATGCCCCATCTTGCGGCCCGGTCTGGCATCCCCCTTGCCGTAGAGATGCAGATGCGCCTTGGGGTCAGCGAGTAGCGCCGCCCAATCCTCAACCGCATCGCCGAGCAGATTGTCCATGCTCACGGCGCTTGCGGTCATCGCGGTTGAACCGAGCGGCAGGCCGCAGATCGCGCGGATATGGTTTTCGAACTGGCTGACCCGCGCCCCTTCGATGGTCCAATGGCCGCTGTTGTGGACGCGCGGTGCCATTTCGTTGAACACCGGTCCGTCGGAAGTCGCAAAAAACTCGAGCGTCAGCAGCCCGACATGGCCGAGTGCATCTGCCGTCCGCTTCGCCAGCGCGATGGCTTCGTCAGCGCAGGCCGCGACTGCGTCACCGGCAGGAACGACGGAGCGAACCAGTACACCGGCAGCGTGGCGGTTTTCCGGAATGTCATATAGCCGCATGTCGCCGTCCGCGCCGCGCGCCAGCAGGACCGAGAATTCGGCGTCAAAACGCACCAACCCCTCCAGCACGCACGGATGGCCTCCGGTTGCGGCCCAAGCCTCGGCGGCCTCTGCTGGGTTCGATATCCGCGCCTGCCCCTTGCCGTCATAGCCCATACGCCGGGTTTTCAGGATCGCCGGTGTCCCGATTTCGACCAGTGCAACCTCAAGCCCGGCCAGATCATCGACCGCCCGAAACGGTGCCGGACGCCCACCGAGCGATTCGATGAAGCGCTTCTCGTTCAAGCGGTCCTGACTGATTTCCAGCACGCGGGCATCCGGATGGATCGGCAGGCGCTCGGCCAGGTGGGCGACGGCTGCCACATCGACATTCTCGAACTCATAGGTGACGACATCGACCTTGGCGGCAAAGGTGTCCAGCGCGGCAAAATCATCATAAGCCCCGCGCGTTACATCAGCGACCACATCGGTCGCGCATTCCGCCGCTGGCGCAAAAATATGCACGCGGTAACCGAGCGGCGCGGCGGCAAGCGCCAGCATCCGGCCAAGCTGGCCGCTGCCCAGGATGCCGATGGTCGAACCGGGCGGGATCATGCGGGCGTATCGGCCACAGCATCGGTCTGCGCCGCCCGCCAGGCCTCAAGCCGGGCTGCCAGTGCCGCATCCGTGGTCGCCAGCATCGCCGCCGCAAACAACCCGGCATTGATCGCACCGGGTTTGCCAATCGCCAGCGTCCCAACCGGAATCCCGGCTGGCATCTGCACAATGGAGAGCAGACTATCCATACCCTTCAACGCCTGCGATTCAACCGGTACGCCGAGCACCGGCAACCGGGTCATCGCCGCCGTCATGCCGGGCAGATGCGCCGCACCGCCAGCTCCCGCAATGATCACCCGAAGCCCGCGCGCCGCTGCCCCTTGCGCATAGTCGCGCATCCGCTCCGGCGTCCGGTGGGCCGACACCACTTTGGTCTCATGCGTGACACCGAGCACGCTCAGCGTATCCGCCGCATGCCGCATCGTCTCCCAATCGGAGCGACTGCCCATGATGATGCCGACAAGTGGCTGGTCCACAAATTGCCCCCGTTTCAGGAAGCGCCGGACCTTAGCGACGGAGGGGGAACTGTGCAACGACGGGGGTCAGGCTGAGACGTCACAATTCAAAGGCCAAGGGATGGCAGTGCGCGCACAGCCTGCTCATGGGTTCGAGCGGCAGTCGAGGCCATCGGCGTGACAGGCCCTACCAAGGTCAAGCAAGTCGGATCGAACACAACGACATGGGCAAGATCAGGCCGCGAGCGGGAGGTGTATAGCAGGGCCTGCGCTCCCGCGCGACGGGCGGCGTCTGAAATTTCCCATGTCGATGGTTTGGCACCCGAGGCAAATTGATCCTGCCAGACGACCGATGCAGTTGCGTCGCCACGAGCATCTGCCACAGCTTGGGCTTTCAGCCACATCGGAATGAGCATTCGCGGCACATTATCGCCGAGATACCGCGCAATCGCGACGGCCGTACCTTCAGCAGTCAAAGAGGCGTAGGCAGCTAACTGGTGCGAGTGGTGAAAACGACCTTTCGGCGCGCTTGCTGGAGCGGTCGGCGTTGCAACCAACTTTTCGGGAAGAAGTCGCCACACCGGACCATCAAAAGCAATCAACGGTACCTCCACCCGGTAGATCTGCCTTGGCCAAGAGTAAAATGCAATTGCGCGACAACCAGCAGTTATCAACTATTGCTCAATCTCGGCATTCAGCATGACAACCAGCCGCGACCCACCGAACGCTTGTCGCATCCAACCAAAAGATCGAGAATCTACCCCTCACCGATCCCGCAGGTAGAACCGGTCGGTCGCCCGCAAGTCCGCATCCAGTACGTAGACCAGCGGCTGGCCCGTTGGGATTTCGAGGTTGGGGATGTCGGTGTCGGAGATGCCGGACAGGTGCTTGACCAGCGCGCGCAAGCTGTTGCCGTGCGCCGAAATGACGACCCGTTTTCCGGCGCGCAGTTCGGGGACGATGGCGCTGTTCCAATAGGGGAGGACGCGGGCGATGGTGTCTTTGAGACTCTCGGTCGCGGGCACGGTCACCCCGGCATAGCGGCGGTCATTGCTCAGATCATAGGGGCTGCCAGCCTCCAGCGGTGGCGGCGGGATGTCAAAGCTGCGGCGCCAGACTTTGACCTGCTCCTCGCCCGCCTTCGCCACGGTCTCGGCTTTGTTCAGGCCGGTCAGGCCGCCGTAGTGACGCTCGTTCAATCGCCAGTCCTTGACCACCGGCAGCCACAGCCGCCCCATCGCCTCCAGCGCCAGGTTCAATGTCTTGATCGCGCGGGACTGGTAGCTGGTGAAGCACAGGTCGAAGTCATAGCCCTTGGCGCTGAGCAACTCGCCCGCAGCCTTGGCTTCCGCTGCACCGACCTCGGTGACATCGACGTCCCACCAGCCGGTAAAGCGGTTTTCAAGGTTCCAGGCGGACTGGCCGTGGCGGAGGAGGACGAGGGTGGGCATTTGGGTCCTTCAAGCAATAGTCTGTCATCCCGGCCTTGAGCCGGGACCCAGCGAAACTAAAAACGTGCGAGCAAAGCTCGCGCTGCTCTAACCCGAGCAGCACTGGGTCCCGGGTCAAGCCCGGGATGACAGAAAAATTCAGAGCGTCAACGTCATGAAGCGGCTGAACGGGTCGTCGGCTCGATAGCTGGCGAAAGCGCCGCATTCAACAAAGCCATGACGCTCGCAAAGCCGATGCGCCGCTGCAAAGCCCGCAGCGGGTCCGGTCTCCAAGCTGAGCCGAGACAAGGCTGACGCTTTTGCTTCCGTCAGGATGTGGCGCAGGATTGCTGTACCGACGCCGCGCCCTAGGAAAGCGTCGGCGGTCCGCATCGACTTGATCTCGCCGTGTATCGCGTCAAGCCGCCTCAGCGCACCGCACCCGGCCAGCGCATCCGCCTCCCATGCCGACCAGAAACTGATGTCCGGTGCGCGGAGGGCTGCAAGGTCAAGTGCGTGCACACTATCCGGCGGCGACTGTTCGTGCATGCCGTCAAGGTGGCGCTGCAGGAGCGCAGCGATCTCGGAGCCGGTCAAGTCGTCCGCAACGATACGGATAGTTGGCACCTGTTGGATCCTGATCAATGATTTCTGCGCATGAGAATGAAGCGAGCAACATATAGTCCTGCCCCGAACCAAACAGAACCCGACAACTGCTGGGCGGACAAACTGAGAAAGGATCTGCCCCAGACTCGAGCATTCCATTCCACCAAAACGAGCACGACAACCAATACGGCAGCAGTCGCTCGTTGTATCTTGCTGATGTTCACAAGCGCTACCGAAGATCGTCCACGACCTCAAGCAGCGCGGCCAGACAATCGCGGCCCAGCGCCTTGGACCGTTCCGGTGACCAGCCATGCACCGGGTCGGGCAGATTGGCATTGTCCTTGAACGGCATTTCGAGCGTCATCGCCAAACAGCCGAACCGCTCCGCCAGCGCGTTGGTCGACATCGTCATGTTGGACTTGCCGGGCGGCGCTGGCGGATAGCCGAACTTGGTCTGGAAATCCGGAGACAGCCGTTCGAGCGAGGCCTGATAGTCTTTCAGCAGGCGTTTCTGCCGGTCGGTGATCGACGGGATGCCGTCAAACCCGGCGATGAAATTATACGGCAGCGCTTCATCGCCGTGGACATCTAGGCAGAAGTCGACGCCGGTTTCCGCCATTTTGTTGAGAACATGGAACACCTCCGGGCTGCGCTCAAGGCTCGGTGTCGCCCATTCGCGGTTGAGGTTGACGCCGACCGCATTGGTCCGCAGATGCCCGCGCCGCGACCCGTCGGGGTTCATGTTGGGCACGATGTGGAACCGCACTTTGGACCGCAGGACCCGAGCCACTGGGTCTGCCGGATCAACCAGCCGTTCGAGCGCACCTTCCATCCACCACTCGGCCATCGTCTCACCCGGATGCTGGCGCGCAATCAGCCAGATGTTCAGCGGTCCGTCACCGAGTTCGACAAGGTCCAAACTCTGCCCGTCGAGCGTGGTGCCCAGCACCGAAATTTCGACCCCGGCCTCCTGTCCGACCTCGGCGATGAGATCATGATGCCGCTCCATTGAATAGGGGGCGAAATAGGCGAACCACACACTGTTCCCCATCGGCGTGTAGCGGATGGTCATCGTGCCATCGGCATAGCTGGTATCGGCCCGGGTCCAGTCGGCCCGGTCTTCGGAGACGCAAACGCCGTAGTCCGACCAGCCGCCGGGATAGGCGCTGCCCGCCAGATCGACGATCCGAAGCGTGCAGGCTTCCCCCGCCGCCCCGGTCAGGCGGAAGTGGAACCATTGATAGAATTCGCTGTCCTTGTCCTTCCGGATGGCGAGTTCAATGTCCTGTGGGCCGGTCGCGCGGCGCACCTCGATATTGCCGCTGTCAAAGGCGGCGTTGATGGCGATGGTCATGGCCAAAGCTATAGTTTTACCCGCACCGTCTGACCAGATGGCCCGGGAAAGCCGGACAGCAGCGCGGCGGCCAGCCGGGGTACAACCTGGCCGGGGCTGGCTGCCGGCGAGGAGGATAAGGATTCGCTGACCGCCCGCCCCTCCCAGACAACCGTGGCGTCGGCGCGGCGCTTGATCTGGAGCGAAAGGGTGGACACGGCAATGTCATTTGGTTGCGCCTTGCCAATCGGGATGGTCACACCGCCGCCGATGCCGATGCCACCGCTCGATGTGCCCCCACCAATCCCGATGGAAAAACCGGACCCGCGCGAGCCACCGGGCCGCACCTCCTGCCGGAAGTCAACTGCGCCGGTCAGTTCCGCCTCCTCAACTGCATCGACAGGCCGGAACCCCAGAGCTGCCAGCTGGGTTGCCACCGCATCGGCATAGGTGCGGGCCTCAAGACTTGCCGGTCCATCCGCCGGTGCCACCACGGCGATGCTGCCCCGGACCAGCGGCCGCCCCAGATGAAAGCGCGTGACGTCGGCGGCAATGCCCGATGCGCAGGCCGCCAGACCAAGGCTGAGCACCAACAGGGTAACAAACGGACGAATCGACATTGCAGACACCTTCCCCGAGCCGTTATGCGGTGTAGGATCAACGCGCTGGCAATAGTTGCGCCCGATCATGGTGACAGGGCGAATCCTTTTTTGATGCGGAGGTCAGGTGCTGGAACGAGATACCCCCATCCTGGTCACCGGAGGAGCCGGATATATCGGCAGCCATGCCGTGCTGGCGCTGCGCGATGCCGGGTTTCCGGTCACCGTCATCGACAATCTGACCACCGGCTTCCGCTGGGCGGTGCCAGCGGATGTTCCGTTCTACGAAGGCGATATCGCTGACGACCAGTTAATCGACCGGATCGCCGCCGAACAGGGCATCGGGGCGATCATGCATTTTGCCGGATCGATCATCGTCCCGGAATCGGTTGCCGATCCGCTGAAATATTATCTGAACAATACCGTGAAGAGCCGGGCGCTGATCGCATCCGCGGTTCGGAACAACGTTCGCCATTTCATCTTTTCGTCAACCGCCGCTGTCTACGGCCTGCCGGAAAAGTCGCCGGTGGCAGAGGACGACCAGACCGTGCCGATCAACCCCTACGGCACTTCGAAACTGATGACCGAGTATATGCTGCGGGATACCGCCGCCGCCCACGCGATCAACTATTGCGTCCTACGCTATTTCAATGTGGCCGGGGCCGATCCAGATGGCCGGACCGGCCAATCGACGACGGGTGCGACGCATTTGATCAAGGTTGCGATTGAGGCTGCACTCGGCAAACGCGATGCCGTAGCGGTGATGGGCACCGACTATGCGACACCGGATGGCACCGGCGTCCGCGACTATATCCATGTCACCGATTTGGCCGGTGCCCATGTCGCGGCCCTGCGCCACTTGATTGCCGACCCCGAAGCGTCGCTGACCATCAACGCGGGCTACAGCCGGGGATTTTCGGTGCTGGAGGTGCTGGACGCCGTCGACCGGGTGGCAGGCGTCACAATCAAACGCAACATGGCCCCCCGCCGGGCCGGGGACCCCGACGCCCTGGTCGCCGACAACCGCCGGATCACCGAAAGTTTCAGCTGGCAACCCCGCTGGGGCAATCTGGACACCATCGTCAGCCACGCACTAGCCTGGGAACGAAAACTGACAGAGCGGCGGAAAGCCTAACAGCACAAACGAAAAAGGGCGGGCCATCTGGCCCGCCCATTCCGGTTGTCGTGAAGGTCTGGTTAGAACTTCAGGCGAGCCTGAACCGCGAAGCGGCGACCCAGAGCATCGAAAGTCGACGGGTAGGTGTTGCCGCTGTTGAAGGCCGTCGGCCCGATGGTCGACCCGGTCAATGGCGGCTGTTTATCCAGTAGATTCTGAACCGACAATGTCAAAGACAGGTGATCATTGACCGCAACCCTCGTCGACAGGTCAAAGTAATCTGTCGACGGCACTTTCTGGAAATTGACAGCAGTGCCGGACAACGGGTTGGCAACACCCGCCTGAAGGTTTCCGACAAAGGCCGGGTTGACCGCCAGATCGAGCGGCTCCTGCTCGAACTTATCGAGGTGCCGCCACAGCAGCGAGACGTCGATCTGCTTGAAGCTCAACGTCGTCCGCTGTGACCACTGGAATTTCGGCTGTAAAGATCCACAGCCATTGCTGTAGAAACTGGTGCATTCGCGGTCGATGCTGGTCGGCGTCGCTTGGAACTTGCTGTCATGGGTATAGTTACCCGAGAAGGTCAGCGCCAGTTTTGCAAAGCCGATGTCCCGGCTGTAGTTGACGACAAGGTCAATACCATCGGTCTTCAGTTTTCCGAGGTTGGACAGACCAGCAAACACACCCGGTGTTGTCGCAACGTCACCGTCAAGACCGCCCGTGATCGGGTTTCGGCGAATGATCGTGCAGGCCGCACTGGTCGCGGCACTTGCCGGCGGATTGAGCTGACCCGGGCCAATCGGGCCGAAGCAGGCAGCAATAGAATCCGGGGCGGTTGGTAAGGTGATCGCCCGTTTGATCTTGATATTATAGTAGTCAATCGTAATCGACAGCCCAGGCACCATGGCCGGCTGGAAGACTGCGCCAACCGTGTAGGTGTTGGCAGTCTCCGGCTTGAGCGCAATATTACCCCCGGTTGTCACGTTCGCCTGACCGGCAGTTGGTTGCTGGATTGCCACGATATTTCCAGGTGTTGCCCCTTGTGCCAGGCAGACTGCCCGAAGATTGGCCGACTGCGGCGTGCGACCTGCAATCGGTATCGCTGCGTTGGTGAGGACCGCACAAGGGTCATCGGCGAGGTTGGTCAACCCAGTTGTGACCGGCGTGAACAACTCTCCGATATTCGGCGCTCGCACCGCATGGCTGTAGTTGCCGCGGAACTTGACGCCGCTCACGGGTTCCCAACTGCCACCTCCCTTGTAGGTTGTGGTTTTGAAACTCGGATCACCAGCGGCATCGACGCGATAGCTCGAGTAGCGAATGCCCGCTTCAAGCGTCAAATTCTGGAATCCCGGCTTGTCCTGGACCAGTGGTGCGACAAGCTCACCGAACCCTTCCCAAACATCATAGCCACCGTTGATGGTTGGGGCAGCGCCCCCAGCGCCGCCAAGTTCACCGGCGGTTTGTGACAGCAAATCTGATCCCTGTGACGAACCGTATTTGCGGTATTCGGTCCCGACAGCAAAACCAACCGCGTCTTCTGCCCACGGCACCGAAACACCGAAATCTCCAGTGATGGTCCCCCGTGCCTGCGCAAGTGACGCCTTGACCACTGTCGATGAATTGGCGGTCAGGAAAGGAATCTGGTTCGCCGCGAGCGAACCTTCAGGACCAAAGAAATTGGCTGGAACACAACCAGCGGCCGTGCTGCCATTTGGAGCGTTGGGCAGGCAAGTATTGACGTTTGACGCGAACACGGCTGCCCGCGTGCGGGAAGCGAGCGTATAATTCTGTTGTTCTTGGGTATTGGTGCTTTCCCCATAAGACCCGCTGACATCCCAATCCATCGTGTCAGTCAGCTTGCCGCGCAGGCCCGCCCGATAGTCAAAGATTGTCGTGCTGAATTCGCTGATACGTGGTCCGACCTCCGTTGTTCGACGGCTGATTGCGGTTGTCACCGTCCGGAAATTCGGATCAGCAGGAGTCAACGCCGTAGCGGCAGCGGCGCACTGCGCAGGCGTATATAGTGGCGTGTAAAGGCCCGAACCAGGCGCCGCAGTGTTGAACGCGCAAAACTGGTTGCGCAGCGCGGCTGGCAGATAGGGGTTGCTGAGTGGGATGACCACGGCAGTTCCGAACGAACCTGATGG
This sequence comes from Synechococcus sp. UW140, assembly GCA_943368345.1. Classification (GTDB taxonomy): domain Bacteria; phylum Pseudomonadota; class Alphaproteobacteria; order Sphingomonadales; family Sphingomonadaceae; genus JADCGM01. The sequence continues at coordinate 114,311 of CALRKY020000001.1, forward strand.
TGCAATTATGGTGTTGACTGTATTTTTCGAAAAGATCGCCCGGGTATAGACTTCAACATTGTCAGTGAACTCGTACCGGCCCTGCGCAAAAATATTGAAACGCTTGAACGGCGTGTTGAACACGTTGAACGGGTTGAAGTTGAACAAGTTGAACGTCGTGACCGCCTGGCCGGCAGCGTTTACCTGACGGACCGGACCGTTGGCTACCGCCGGATTGACGCTTGGCAAGCCGGTGGCTGCATCGATTGGGCGTGTGTTGGAAAACCGTGTCGGAACAGATGTACCCGACCCTCCGAACGTACCGGAGAAGGCGCTGATATTGAGATTCGAATAGTCGCGGGCGCCCTGATAGACCGGGTCGGATTCCTGATAGCCGATGCTCAGGACCACATTGCCTTTGTCGTCATCAAAATTGCCGCCCATTGTCACGTCGGCACGGACCGTGTTGCCATCACCTCGCTCGGTGATCTGCTCGGACGCAGATACATCAACGCCCTGGAAATTTTGCTTGGTCAGAAAGTTCACCACGCCCGAAACAGCGTCGGCACCATAAGTGGTCGAGGCACCACCCGTCAGCACTTCGACGCGCTCAACCAAGGCCAGCGGGATGTTGTTCAAGTCGACGCGACCAGCCAGACCCGATGGTGCGATGCGGTTACCATCAAGCAGCACGATATTGCGGAACGACCCCAAACCGCGAAGATCGACATAGGAAGCACCGTTGTTGCCGTTGTTAACGGCAGAACCAATCGACGGCACGATACCGGGGATTTCACGCAGCACCTGCTCGGCAACGTTCGACTGTTTCAACTCAATCTCGTCCGCCGAGGTCACCGTGACTGGCGCCGAGCGCTCGAGGTTGGGGTTCTTGATCAGCGAACCGGTGACGACGATTTCTTCGTCGCCTGCGGCGGCTTCGTCGGCGGCGACGGTTGTGGTCGTGCCCTGTGCGAAGGCCGGTGAAGCGATCAGCCCGATGGTGGCAACGGTCGCAAGCAGTCCGAACTTGCGGTTGGTTGGTGCAGACATGTGTAACTCCCCTGTGTCCAAATCATCTGCGGCGCAGACACGCCGTGATGGGAGAGCAAATCCATGATGAATGCCGGTTAGTCGAGCAATAACACGCGCATATTGGCTAAATTTTGAAACATGTATTCATACAGCATCACTATATTTACATGTTTGACGTGCAATCATATTCCACATATTCACAATATTGTGAACTTCTAACATGCACTGCCCGTATTATTGTGAAACAGACGCCCCCGCAATCTTGGCCAACGCCCGCGCGCTCGCCGCATATTTCCGGCCCACAGGCAACTCGGTGCCATCGGCCAGCCGGACCAGCAGACTGCCGTAGCGGGTCCGGCGCAACGCGGCGACAACGTCGCTGCGGACGATGACGGACCGGTGGATGCGCAGGAACCGCCGGGCCGGCAGCCGCTCGGCCAAATGCCCGATCAGTTCGCGGTACAGGTGGGATTGGTCCCCCACCCATAGCCGGACATAGACTCCTTCGGCTTTCACCCAGTCGATGCTGGCGAGCGGCACCCGGTGGAATTCGCCCTGCCGGGGAACCCAGATATCTTCCTCCTCCCGGCTCTCCTCGGCCTCCTGCGCTGATTGCCGAAGTGTCTCGGCAATACCGCGGAGCGCGGCGGTATCAGCATTGCTTCTGGCCGTGATCGCCGCCCTCGCCCGGTCGAGCGCGGCCTCCAGCCGGGCCAGTCGCACCGGTTTCAGCAGATAGTCGGCGGCGGCAACCTCAAAGGCCTGGATCGCGAAGCGGTGAAAGGCGGTCACGAAAATGATCACCGGGGTCCGCTCCCCCAAATGCTGTTCGATCACATCAAAGCCGTCGAGCAGCGGCATTTTTATGTCGAGTAGCACCGCGTCGGGCTGGTGCAGGCGAATGAGCGACAGCGCCTGTTCCCCGTTGCTGGCGGTGGCGACCACCTCCACATCCCGGCACCGCTCCAGAAAGCGCAGCAACCGCTCCACCGCCAGCGGCTCATCATCAGCGACGATCACGCGCAGATGCGGCATCAGGTGATCCTCAGCGGTATAGAAAAGCGGACGCCAAATCCTCTTGGCAACCGCCGTCCGGATTCAAATTCAACCGCGTCGGGAAACTTGATCAACAACCGCTGCCGAACATTGTCGAGTCCGACTCCGCTTGATCTCCGCTGTTCGACGGGCACCAGGCCCGGGCCATCATCCGACACATCGACGATCAGCCGGTCCGCATCGGTTCGTGCCGACACGCGCAGGGTGACCGGCTCCACCGCAACCGCGACGGCATGTTTGATGCTGTTTTCGATCAGCGGCTGCAGGATAAGGCTCGGCACCATCGCCTCTCGTGCCGTGGCGGTCTGGGCGATTTCAATCCGCAGCCGGTGCGGAAACCGGACCTGTTCAATTTCAAGATACAGGCGCTCATATTCAATCTCCCGCCAGAGCGGGATGTCCTCCAGCGGGTCGGTGGCAAGGCTGGCGCGCAGAAAATCCGACAGGTTGGCGACAACCGTCTCGGCCCGGTCCGGTTGAGCGCCCGTGATCAGCGCCGACACTGAATTCAAGGCGTTGAACAGGAAGTGTGGATTGACCTGATAGCGGAACGCCCTCAGCTGGGCGCGGTGCGCCAATGCCTGAAGCGCCGCAGCTCGTTGTTCGCTCTCTCGCACGTCCAGCGCATAGGCCACCGCCAGCAGAGCGCCGGCCCCGGTCAGGAACACCCGAAACCAGAAGACCAGACTGAGGCTGATATTGGTTGCCGACCCGTCGCTGCTCTGCCGAAACCCCATGGCGTCGGCGAGCATCAGGCTGTGGGAGAACAGGCTGACCAGCGTGTTGGCAATCGCAAAGACCATCGCAAACCCGATGGTAATCGCCGCCAGATGGAAGAAGGGCCGTGTGCGCTCCCGGATCAGCTTGTAACCAAGCGCCGCACTGACCAAAATTCCCATGACGGTAACGGTGGCCTGCCGCAGGATTTCGGCCTGATCCGGCCACGCCCCCCCAATCCGCTGGCTGGCGAGCAACAGTATAAATTCCAGCGTCCACAAGCCGAAGACCAGCAGCGCAGCCGACCGCCACACCGCATGCTCCCTGGCTTCCTGGACCAGTGACAAAGTGCGGCTGCCGATCACGGCACCAGCCGAAGTGGGAGCGACAGTTCGACCCCGAATCCCCGGGGGTGGCGTGGCCCTGCAGCGAACGCGACCGCGTCCGGGTATTTTGTCGTCAGCCGCTGCCGCACATTGGCAAGGCCGACCCCGCCGGTGCTGCCAGATACCTTGACCGGTGGACCATCGTCCGTGACGGATAGGGTCAGCCTCCCATCAGCGGCTCGCGCCATCACCCGGATGGTCACCGGAACCGAGGTTGCCGACACCGCATGTTTGATGGCGTTTTCGATGAGCGGCTGAAGGATCAAGCTCGGCACCAGGGCGTTGCGGACCGCATCCGGCAGGTCGATTTCAACCCGGAGGCGATCTGGATAGCGCACCAGTTCAATGTCGAGATACAGCCGTTCATATTCGATTTCACGCCACAGCGGGATGTCCTCCAGCGGGTCGGTTGCCAAGCTGGCGCGCAGAAAATCCGACAGGTTGGCGAGAACAGCCTCGGCTCGCTCGCTGTGCCCGCCGGTGACCAGCGATGACGCGGCATTCAGCGCATTGAACAGAAAGTGCGGATTGACCTGATAGCGGAGCGCCCGCAGCTGCGCCCGATGCGCCAGCGCCTGAAACTCGCGGAGACGACGATCCCGTTCGGCAACTTCCCGGCTGTAGGACAGGGCGAGGTAGATGGTCGCCCATGACAGATATCCCCATATCCAATAGTGGATATTGACGAACAACTCCGTCGGCTCGAACGCCTCGGACAGCAGCGGTGGCGGACTCATGGGATACACAACGTAAAACACCAGAGCATTGACGCCTGCGTGCAGAAACGCACCGATTATTGCCAACGGAAAGGCCAAAGTCGCCCGCACAGCGAAGCTGCGATGCTGAAGCCGATCGAGCACGATTCCGATGGCATAGAACAGGACGCCACCACCAACGCACACGATTGCTCGTCGACTTAGCGCATCAATTCCCGGGGCGCTGGCACCGGAAAAATAATTCTGGCGAATGGTCGTGACCAGGAACTGCAACGTCCAAAGAACAACAATCAGGACGACCGCCTGATACCCCAGCCGGTACCAGCGGCGCGGCTCAGTCGTGTGCAGTTCCAGCCCCATATCTTCGCCCATGCCCCATTTCCTATCCGGTTGGCCGGGACCTGACGACTCCGCAGCGTTGCCGTTCGTGCAGTTCTGACTGTCGTTCGTTCCGGATTTGGCGTTTCAGCACGGCCAGCAGGTCCTTCCTGTCATTTCGCGTGTCTGTGAACCTGCGCTGGCTAGTTTGGGCCGCAACAACCGCGAAGGGAGCCACTCGTGCAGCCGATGCCAGACCTGCCAGCCTATCCGGCCAGCCGGAGTCGCCCGCATGGTACCCGGGCCGCCATTTTGCGCGCCGCACAGGATTTGTTCGGCGAACGGCCATGGGGAGCCGTCAGCATGGAGGCAATTGCCGAACGCAGCGGCTTTTCGCGCAGGACGGTCTACAACCAGTTCATCGACTGCGGCGAATTGTACCGCGCCACCCGGGAGACCCTGATCCGCGACATCTCTCAGCGATTGCCCCACGAAGTCGATACCGCCGCCGAGCCAGCGCAGGCGCTGCAGGATTTCGGCATCCAGGTGGCGGCAGCGCTCAGCAACGCAACGCATGTCGAGCTGTTCCGATCGATGGTCCGTGACGGCTGGGCCAACCCGTGGCTGCTGGAGGAATATCACCGCTGGGTGCGCGGCCCGATCATCCGGGCGCTGGAACTGTATTTCTACGACCTGACCGCCCGGCATATGACCCGTAACCTGGACGTCAAGCGGGAGGCGCAGCAGCTGGTCGCCGACATCGAAGGCATTGTCGTCGCGCCGCAGATGGTCCCCGGACTGTTATCCTTCAACCCGGCCCGGGCCGAGACCATCGACGACCTGATCAGCGCCTTTGCGGCGCGCCATCTTGGGGTCGCCACCAGCCACTGATCTTGGGCCGATCCTCAGCCCGAAGCCACCGTCCGAAATCCGATATGGCTTGCACCAAGTGTCGGGTCACCCGGCTGTCGGGCTGCGGGGCGGTAGCGGGCACAGTAGTTCGGGGCGCAGAGAAATGACCCACCCTTGATGATGCGCGCACCGTCCGGTCCGCCGCCGGGATAAGGGCTGGCGGTCAATTCCCAGACATTGCCGATCATATCGTACAGACCAAAGGGATTGGGCCGGAAACAGCCGACTGGGCTTGCGCCCTTATGTCCGTCCTGTCCGGCATCGAAGACCGGGAAGACCCCTTCCCAGACATTGGCCTGATGCTTGCCGCCCGGTGCAAGGGCATCACCCCAGGCAAAGCGCTGGCCGATCAGGCCACCGCGCGCGGCGAGTTCCCATTCGGCCTCGGTCGGCAAGCGCTCGCCCCGCCAGTTGGCATAGGCCACCGCATCGGCATAGGCGATGTGCACCACCGGATAGGCATCGCGGCCCTCGACCGAGTTGTCCGGGCCAGTTGGATGTTGCCAGCTGGCCCCGGCGACGAACCGCCACCACTGGCTGATATCGGTCAGATTCTCGACGCTGGCGGGTGGAACAAAGACCGCCGACCCCGGGGCCAGCGCCTCGGGCGGTACACCCGGATTGTCCTCCGGGCGGGGCTGCTGTTCGGCAAGGGTGCGGTAGCCGGTGGCGCGGACAAAGGCTGCGAACTCAGCATTTGTCACCTCGGTGGCGCGCATCCGGAACGGGGCAACCGTCTCGGTCCGGGGTGGCCCATCATCGGCGGCATCGACACCGCCAAGCTGAACGGCTCCACCTGCGATGGCGACCATGGCCCCGACAGGCTGGGCCGGACAGGCTGGCGGCAATGCGTCCGGAGCTTGTCGCTCAGCAAAAACGACCGCGATAAGTCCAACTCCCAGGACCCCAACCAGCCCCTGCCAAAGACCGCGTTTTACCAATCGGTTCAGGCGGCAATCGCCCGGCGCGCCAAGGCGCATTGCGACCAAATCTCCGACAGGGCGTTCACCAGCCGGTCGATGTCAGCATCGGCATGGACGGGCGACGGCGTGATCCTCAGCCGCTCGGTTCCGCGCGGGACCGTGGGATAGTTGATCGGCTGCACATAGATGCCGTGGTTGTCGAGCAGCCAGTCGCTGATCATCTTGCAGTGGTGCGGGTCGCCGACCATCACCGGGATGATGTGGCTGGGATTGTCGAGCGTCGGAATGCCAGTTGCGGCAAGGCGGCGGCGCACGGTCGCTACACGCTCCCGGTGTTGCTCCCGTTCAATCTGGCTGACCTTCAGGTGCCGGATGCTGGCAGCGGCACCGGCGGCAATCGCTGGTGGGAGGGCGGTGGTGAAGATGAACCCACTGGCGAAGCTGCGGACAAAATCGCACATCGCCGCCGACCCGGCGATATAGCCGCCCATCACGCCAAATGCCTTGCCGAGTGTCCCTTCGATCACGGTGATCCGGTCCATCAGTCCCTCGCGCTCAGCAACACCGCCGCCGCGCGGGCCGTAGAGGCCAACCGCATGGACCTCGTCGATATAGCTCATCGCGCCATGGCGCTCGCAGACGTCGAGAATTTCGGCGATGGGCGCGATATCGCCGTCCATCGAATAGACGCTTTCGAAGGCCACCAGCTTGGTGCAGTCCGCCGGAAGGTCGGACAGGATGCGGTCGAGATCGGCTGGATCATTATGCTTCCAGCGCAGGCATTTCGCCCGGCTGTGCCGGATCCCTTCAATCATTGACGCGTGGTTCAACTCGTCTGACAGCACCACGCAGTTCGGTAGTTTCGACGCCAGCGTCGACAGCGCCGCCCAGTTCGACACATAGCCGGAGGTGAACAGCAGCGCCGCTTCCTTGCCATGCAGGTCGGCCAGCTCGCGCTCCAGCACCACATGATGATGGTTGGTGCCGGAAATATTCCGCGTCCCGCCGGCACCTGCTCCGCAGCTGTCGAGCGTATCGTGCATTGCCGCAATCACATCGGGATGCTGGCCCATACCGAGATAATCATTGGAGCACCACACCGTCACTTCGCCGGTTGCGTCACCGGCATAGCGTTTGGCGCGCGGAAACGACCCGGCCTTGCGCTCAAGTTCCGCAAACACGCGGTACCGGCCATCGGCGCGCAGCGTGTCGAGTTCAGCGGTGAAGAAGGCTTCGTAATCCATTGCCACTCCTTCGAGTCCGGTGGTGATAAGCTGATTCACCGGCCCCGACAAACCGCGAAATAGCCAGTCCGGGAGCAATTGCCCAGCCCAAACCGTGCCTTACGAGACGAATCGTCTTTCCTTGGCTCTCGGTCCGGCATAGCATTCGACTGACTGCTCGGCAGTCTGGGGAATAGGGCTCATATGATCGAACTTGCTGCCATCATCATCGGCGTACCCTTTGTCATTCTGACCGGCATCTGGTGGTACCATGAACGGACCAAGGAATCAGGCTGGATCGATGTGGCCTGGACCGCGTCGGTCGGGATCGCCGGGGCCTGGGGTGCGCTGCACGGGCATGAGGACGGACCCGGACCGCGCGCCTGGCTCTATGCCGCGATGGCAGCCGCCTGGGGCCTCCGGCTCGGCGCGCATCTGTTTGCCCGGACGCGGCTTGCACCCGATGACCCCCGCTATGCCAAGATGCGTCAGGTCTGGGGGCCCGAGAAGGCACCGCTCCGTATGTATGGGGTGCTTGTGTACCAAATGGTCGCGGCGTCGCTGCTGGCGCTGGCGGTCACAGCTGCCGGACAGGCGAGCGACGGGCCGATCGGGATGATCGATATCGCCGCAGGCCTGTTGTTTGCTTTCGCCTGGGTCGGTGAGGCTGTGGCCGACGCTCAGATGCGCGCCTTTCGGGCAAATCCCGCCAATCACGGCGGCATCATCGATACTGGCTTGTGGGCATGGTCGCGCCACCCGAATTATTTCTTCGAATGGCTGTGCTGGTGCGCCTTTGCGGTTGGGGCCTTTGCCGGATCAGTCGGCACCATTCTCGCGGCGGCTCCGGCCCCGTTCCTGATGTTCCACCTGCTGCACAATGTATCGGGGGTTCCACTGTTGGAGAAATATCTGAAAACCACCCGTCCGGCGGCGTTCGAGCGCTATGCCGCCCGGGTCAGCAAATTTTTCCCAAGACCCCCGCGATCGGTTTGATGATGGAATTGTGACATAAGTGATTCATTCACGGGCATTTTGTCGCATTGCCGAGTGTGTCGGAATTTTTTACACACTGGCCTTAAGTTACAGTGTCGATTTGAACTAAGTTGCTGGTTTTGTTGCGTTGGCACGGTGCTTGCAGAATTTTTCAAAAGAATCGAAGACGTGGAGTTTGTTGCTATGACTGCCTGGTTGAAGAAAATGCTGGTTGGCGTCGCACTGGCCGCAGCGCCGGTTGCTGCAAGTGCCAGCACGATCACCGCGACCTTTGATCAAGGCGCATCCCGCTATGGCTCGGCGCAAATGTCGCTGAACTCCGGCGGCAGCTGGAGTACGGTTGGCGCCGGTATGCTGGCCTTCGACCTCGTCACCACCAATTTCCCCGGCCTGACCAGCTCGATCATCTATTCCTGGTGCGTTGAGCCGACCGAATATGTGTCGAACCCCGCGACGCTCTATGACATCGGCACCGTTTCACAGGGCAACACTGCAGACGGCGGCATGGGGGCAACCCGCGCCCAGTTGGTCAACGAACTGTTTGCCCGGTTCCAGCCGGTCCTGCCGACCTATAGCACGCTGCAGAAGGCCCAGGCCATTCAGCTGGCCATCTGGGAAATCGTCAAGGAAACCTCGGGCAGCTACGACATCAGCACCGGGTCTGCCCGTTTCATCGGCTATGACAGCACCGTCGTGCCGCTGGCGCAGAGCTATATCAACGCCATCGTTGGCTCAGGCGGCCCGCAGCTGGCCAACCTGTTCGTCTTCTACAAGAACGGCAAGCAGGATCAGATCTTCCAAGTTCAGGGCTATACCCCGCCAGTTCCGGAGCCCGCCGCCCTCGGCCTCCTCGGCCTCGGCATCCTCGGCGTGGGTATGGCCCGCCGCCGCCGTCGCGCCTGATAGTCCAACGATCCAAAGATTACCGGGCGGGCCTCACGGCCCGCCCGTTTTCGTTTCAGTGCGCGGCACCCCAGTTTGGGCCGGTGCCGATTTCAACGCCGAGGGGGACGGAGAGGGCGACGGCGGGTTCGGCGGCGGTCGCCATTACCTCCCGGATCACGGCTGTGGCCGCCGCGACCTCGCCGTCCGGCACCTCGAATACCAGTTCATCGTGAACCTGCAGCAACATGCGGGTGCCGCTGAGGCCCGCCGCCGCCAGTGCCGCTGGCATCCGGATCATCGCCCGTTTGATGATGTCGGCGCTGGTACCCTGAATTGGCGCGTTGATGGCCGCCCGCTCGCTGCCCTGCCGCTCGGTCTGGTTTGAGGAGGTGATCCGCGAAAAATGGGTTTTGCGGCCAAACAGCGTCGTGGTGAACCCGGCATCGCGAGCGCTGTCCAGCGTTTCGGCGATGTAGCGGTTGATGCCCGGAAACCGCTCGAAATAGCGGTCGATCATCGCTTGCGCTTCGTCCGCGGAAATCCCCAGCCGCTGCCCAAGCCCCCAGCGTGAAATGCCATAAAGAATCGAGAAGTTGATGGTCTTGGCCCGCCCGCGCGTGTCGCGGTTGACCTCTCCGAACAATTCCATCGCGGTCAGGCTGTGGATATCATCGCCGTTCGCGAACGCGACCTTCAACGCCGGGACATCGGCCATATGCGCCGCCAGCCGCAGCTCGATCTGGCTATAGTCGGCGGACAGCAGCACATGGCCGGGCTCGGCGATGAACGCTTCCCGGATACGCCTGCCCGCCTCGCTCCGGATTGGGATATTCTGCAAATTCGGGTCGTTGGAGCTGAGCCGCCCGGTCTGCGCGCCGGTCAGGCCATAGCTGGTGTGAACCCGGCCCGTCGTCGGGTTGATCTGCTCCTGCAAGGCATCGGTGTAGGTTGACTTGAGCTTCGACAATTGCCGCCATTCGAGCACCTTGCGGGCGATCTCGACCCCGTCCTCGGCCAGCCGTTCGAGCACGGTCACATCGGTGGAATAGTCGCCGGACTTGCCCTTGCGTCCGCCTTTCAGACCCATTTTCCCGAACAGGATTTCGCCCAATTGCTTTGGGCTGCCGACCGTGAACGGCTGCCCGGCCAGGGCGTGGATTTCGCCCTCAAGCGCCGCGATTCCGACGGCGAACTCCGCCGACATCCGCGCCAGCTCCTCGCGGTCAATCCGGATGCCCTGCCGCTCCATATCGGCCAGCACCGGGATCAGCGGCCGGTCGATTGTCTCATAGACCCGGGTCACCCGGTCCGCCGACAGGCGCGGCGCCAGATGCCGGTACAGCCGCAGGGTCACATCGGCATCTTCCGCCGCATAGGCCGTCGCTGCACCAATCGCCACCTGCCCGAACGACATGGCGGTTTTCCCGGTGCCGCAGACATCCTTGAAGGCGATGCAGCTATGCCCCAGATGTTCGAGCGCCAGATCATCCATGCCGTGATTGCGCAGACCGGCGTCGAGGTCGAAGCTCATCACCATCGTATCGTGCAGCGGCGCAACCGCGATGCCGTACCGGGCCAGCACGTTGAGGTCATATTTGATGTTATGCCCGACCTTGGCGACCGCGGGGTCCTCCAGCAGCGGCTTCAGCCGGGCCATCGCCACCTTCATGGGGATTTGCTGCGGCGTCTCCGCCAACAGGTCGCCGCCGCCATGCGCCAGCGGGATGTAGCAAGCCCGGTTGGGCGCGGTGGCCAAACTGACACCCACCAGTCCGGCCTGCATCGAATCGAGCGCATCGGTTTCGGTATCAACGGCGATCACCCCGGCAGCCCAAGCCTCGGCAATCCACGCATCCAGTGCCTCAACGGTTTGAACACAGGCATAGGCGACCCGGTCAAATGTCTGGGCCACCGGTTCGACAACAACTGCTGCGCCGCGTGCCTCCTGCCGGATCAGGTTCATCGTCTGCCGGTCCGGGCCACCCGTCTCCGCACCCAGTTTTTTCAGCAGCGACGCAAAGCCGTGATGCTCAAGAAAAGCCTGCAACGGCGGTTTGGGGATTTCCTGCAACAATAGCGCGGCCAACGGCTCCGGCAGGGCAGCATCTTCCTTCAAGGTCACCAACACCCGGCTCAATCGCGCCTGTTCGGCAAATTCGATCAGATTGTCCCGCATTTTGGACGGCTTCATCGCCGGGGCTGCCGTCAGCACGGCCTCAATCGTCCCATGTTCCTGAATCAGCTTCGCCGCCGTCTTCGGCCCAATGCCCGGCACCCCCGGCACATTGTCGGCGCTGTCCCCCACCAACCCGAGCACATCGCCGAGCGCGTCCGGCAGCACGCCGAATTTCTCGACCACTGCCTCGGGCCCGAGCCGTTCACTCTTCATCGGGTCGAGCATGTCGACGCCCGGCTGGATCAACTGCATCAAATCCTTGTCGGTCGACACCACAGTGACCTGCCACCCGGCATCGAGCGCTGCCCGCGTGTACGACGCAATCAGATCATCGGCCTCAAGCCCCATCTGCTCAATACAGGGCAGCGAAAACGCCCGGGTGGCGTCGCGGATCATCGGGAATTGCGGGACCAGATCCTCCGGCGCAGGGGGCCGGTGCGCCTTATACTGCGGGTAAAGATCATTGCGGAACGACTTGCCAGACGCATCAAGAATGACCGCCATATGCGTCGGCCCGTCGGCCTTGTGCAGCGCATCGGCCAACTTCCACAGCATCGTCGTATAGCCATAAACTGCCCCGACCGGCTGGCCGTGAACATTGGTCAGCGGCGGCAGCCGGTGATAGGCCCGGAAAATATAGCCCGAGCCGTCGATAAGATAGAGATGCGGGGTTGTTGGGGTGGGTGCCATTGGGAGGGTCTAGCACTCCGCTCCGGCAAGGTGGAGAGGAGAGTTGCATGGGGTCGAACACGTCCTGCTCCCTCCCTGCCGAGCAGGGAGGGAGTTAGCGCGCCGCCTCGAATGCAGCCGCACTGCCCTGCCCACACGAACCCGCTCGGCAAGGGTACGTTCTATCTATCACATCCTTCACGTGTGTTGCGAAGCGACAGTCTGTGATTTCCGGGCTAAGTATGAGGAACGGCAGCGGATGTTCGCGGGCCGATCGGCGAAGATAATCCGCGAGCAGTCCTTCATCTATGACAACTCCGTTCCACCGTATCTCTCGGCCTCGAAGCGTCACGGTGTTATTCACAACGTAATCGGGCTGTCCGATATTGGGCGTGGTCCATCCAGTGAGAGATGGAATGCATGTGGAGGGTGTCTCGGCAGCGCTACACCCTGAAATTAAGAGTATTGCCCACGTAGCGCTGATCACCAACTTCATCGCCGGAATGTGCACGGTTCACTGTCTGCGCGCAATGTCCGCTTGCCACCTATTCTCGGACTTTGACACGATACTCGGTGGCTGCGGGACAGGCAGAGAAGTGGGTTCCCGCCTGCGCGGGAATGACGATGGAGTGGGGGTGAGGGTCAGCTGGGTCGCACCTGTCCTCCCCCTTGAGGGGGGAGGCGACTCGCTGCCAAGTGAGCGGGAGGGGGTGAAAACCGATGGCCGTTCGCACCCCTCCCCGCTGCGCTGGCGCGCAGTCGCCCTCCCCCTCAAGGGGAGGGAAAGTCAGTCGCCACCGCCGCAATCTCCTCCGCCCGTCCGGCCATGCGTTTGCTCAGCATTGCATTCACCGCCGCCAATATCTCGGGCCGCGCCGTTGCCGGGGTTCCCCCGCCGAGCGGTTGTGGGTCATATTCGATGACCAGCTGGATGCTCTCCGCCACGTCACGCCCGCACAGTTGCTCGATCACCCGGAAGGCAAAGTCGATGCCCGAGGTGACGCCGCCAGCCGTGATCCGGTCGCGGTCGATGACGGTGCGCTCGGCCACATATTCGGCCCCGAACAGCGCCAGATGCTCGCCCCAGGCCCAGTGGCACCCCGCCTTGTAGCCCTTGAGCAACCCCGCTGCCGCCAGCACCAGCGACCCGGTGCAGACGCTGGTCATCAGCTGCGCGCCCGCCGCTTGCTTGCGCAGCCAGTCCAGCACCTCCGCGTCCGCCATCATCGCGGTGCAGCCATACCCGCCGGGCACGCAGACCATATCGAGCTGCGGGCAGTCCGCCATGGTCACCGTCGGCATCAGCGCCAACTCGCAATCGCTCATGATCGGCTCGATGGTTTTCCAGACATAAAACACCTGCGCCCCCGGCATCCGGTGGAGCACCTGCGCCGGGCCGGTCAAGTCGAGCTGAGTGACGTTTGGATAGAGCAGGAAACCGATACGATAGGGTTGGGTCATGGCGGACCTTTCCTTTGGCTGGTGCAACACACTTACCAGTGCGTATAGGGACCCAAGACCCGACGGAGAACAGCAATGTCCGACAAAACCGCCGCTGACTGGCAGGCACTGGCCGCAAAGGAGGTCAAAGGCGCGGACCTGACGTGGCACACGCCGGAAGGCATTGCCATCAAGCCGCTATACACGGCGGAGGACACCGCCAACCACGCCCCCGGCCTGCCCGGCTTCGGCCCCTTCACGCGCGGTGTGAAGGCGACGATGTACGCCGGACGGCCCTGGACCATCCGCCAATATGCCGGCTTTTCCACTGCCGAGGAATCGAACGCCTTCTACCGCCGCAACCTTGCCGCCGGGCAAAAGGGCCTGTCGGTCGCCTTCGATCTGGCGACGCACCGGGGTTACGATTCAGACCATCCGCGCGTCACCGGCGATGTCGGCAAGGCCGGAGTGGCCATCGATTCGGTCGAGGATATGAAAATCCTGTTCGACGGCATCCCGCTCGACAAGATGAGTGTGTCGATGACGATGAACGGCGCCGTCATCCCGATCCTCGCCTTTTTCATCGTCGCCGGGGAAGAACAGGGCGTTGCCCGTGCCCAGCTCGACGGGACCATTCAGAATGACATCCTGAAGGAGTTCATGGTCCGCAACACCTATATCTATCCGCCCGAACCCTCGATGCGGATCGTGTCGGACATCATCGCCTATACCTCGGCCGAAATGCCGAAATTCAACAGCATTTCGATCAGCGGCTATCATATGCACGAAGCCGGGGCGACCGCCGTGCAGGAGCTGGCCTTCACCATCGCCGACGGCAAGGAATATGTGGAGCGGGCGATCGCCAGCGGCCTCGACATCGACGCCTTCGCCGGACGGCTGAGCTTCTTTTTCGGTATCGGCATGAACTTCTTCATGGAGGTGGCGAAGCTGCGCGCCGCGCGGACATTGTGGCACCGGGTGATGGACGGGCTTGGTGCGAAGGACGAACGGTCAAAAATGCTGCGCACCCACTGCCAGACCTCGGGCGTCAGCCTTCAGGAGCAGGACCCGTATAACAACGTCATCCGGACCACGGTGGAGGCACTGGCGGCCGTGCTCGGCGGGACCCAGTCGCTGCACACCAACGCGCTGGATGAGGCCATCGCGCTGCCGACCGATTTTTCCGCCCGGATCGCCCGCAACACCCAGATCGTGCTGGCCGAGGAGACAGGCGTAACCCGCGTCGTCGATCCGCTCGGTGGCTCCCATTATGTCGAGGCGTTGACGGCCGAGCTGGTGACAAGGGCGTGGGAAATCATCGCCCGGGTCGATGCCGAAGGCGGCATGGCCAAGGCGGTTGCCGCCGGTTGGCCCAAGGCAATGATCGAGGAAGCCGCCGCCGGGCGGCAGGCGCGCGTCGACAAGGGCGAGGACGTCATCGTCGGCGTCAACAAATACCGATTGGCCGAGGAATCGCAGCTCGACACGCTCGACATCGACAACGCCAAGGTTCGGGACGGGCAGATCGCGCGATTGAAGACAACCCGCGCCGCACGGGACGAAGCCGCCTGCCAGGCCGCGCTGGCTGCATTGACGGAGGGGGCACGAGCAAATCCAAATGCCGACCGCCCTGAGCCTGTCGAAGGGCTTCGACAAGCTCAGCCCGATCGGAATTTATTGGCCCTCGCCGTTGAAGCCGCCCGCGCTCGGGCTACGCTTGGCGAAATCTCCGACGCGATGGAGGTGGCATTCGGTCGCTACGGCACCCAGCCGGTGCCGGTGCGCGGCATCTATGGCAAGGCCTATGCCGGAGACGCCCGCTATGCGTTGGTCGTGGACGGGGTTGATGCCGTTTCGCGCCGCCTCGGCCACAAGCCGCGCATCCTCGTCGCCAAAATGGGGCAGGACGGTCATGACCGGGGTGCCAATGTCATCGCCAGCGCCTTTGCCGACATGGGCTTTGACGCAATCAGTGGCCCGCTGTTCCAGACACCCGCCGAAACGCTGGCGCTGGCGCTCGAAAAAGATGTGGATGCCATTGGCGCGTCATCCCTCGCCGCCGGACACAAAACCCTGATCCCCGAACTGATCCGCCTGCTCCGCGAGGCTGGCCGCAGCGACATCCGCGTTTTCGCAGGTGGTGTGATCCCGCCACAGGATTACCAGTTCCTCCGCGATGCCGGTGTCGTCGGCATCTACGGCCCCGGCAGCAACGTCGTCGAATGCGCGGCGGACGTGCTGCGGCTGCTGGGGCATAACATGCCGCCAGCGGGCATCACGGAGGCGGCGGATTAGCGCTTTTCGGCGTCTACTCCGGAAAACGATACTGCCAGTAGATCTGAAAACGCGGCGAAACTTGAGTGCTACGCGGCCAACACTTCGCCCCGCACCACATCGCCATACTCCGCTTCCACACGATAGAGATCATAGCCCGCCTGCATGTCCAGCCACAGCCGCGCGGGTGTGCCCAGGCTCGCCTCAAGCCGGAGCGCCGTGTCCGGGCTGATTCCGCGCCGCCCTGCGACGATCTCCTGAATCCGCTGCGGCGGAACCCGCAATTTCAACGCAAAAGCGTTGGCCGAAAGGCCTCGCGCCTCGAGCTCCTCCTTCAAAATCGCCCCGGGATGGACTTGCTCGAATGCGGGCTGCCCCATCTGAAATCTCCTCAATGATAATCGATGATCTCGACATCCTCGGCATTGCCATCGCGGAAGCGGAACACCAGCCGCCACGGCCCGTTTATCGTCATTGCCCACAAACCCTGCCGACTGCCACTCAAAGCGTGGAGGCCAACCGATCTCAACGGCGGGATATCTTCGAGCGACCGGGCAGCGCGCAACAGCTTCAATCGCGCCATGGCCTTTGCGACGTCCATCCCGCCAAACTTCGATTTCCCCTCGACAGCAAAGCGTTCGGTCGCGCGGTCGGCGAAGCTGACAATCACGATCACAACGATGCCACGAGAAACATGGCATGTAAATCATGTTCTGACTGATTTACTTTGGCCAAGTTGGTGTGCCAAACAGGCCGTATGGCCATATTCATTCCCCTCACTGAAGCTGTCTCAGTTGCCGGTGTCATGACGCCGGACGACATTGCCCGGGCGGCTCGGTTGGGCTTTCGATCAGTCGTCAACAATCGGCCGGACGGCGAGTCCCCCGACCAGGCCTCGGGGTCCGAACTTGCAGCGGCGGCTGCGGCGGCAGGCCTTGCCTACACCGCCATTCCGGTGGCGCAGGGGTTCAGCATGGAACAGGTTCGCGCCATGGCGGCGGCGCTGGCGGGCGACGGACCGATCCTTGCCTTTTGCCGCTCCGGCACGCGGTCCACCAACCTCTGGGCGCTGGCCGAAGCGTTTCGGGGGGAGGCACCCGAAACGCTCGTCGAGGCGGCGGCGATTGCGGGCTATGATATTTCCGGCCTATTGCCGACCTTGCAGGGATTGGCGGCCAAATCATGAAGGACCTCATCAGCTTTCTGGCATCGCTGGCCGCGATCCTGATTCTGGCGGCCCTGGCGGCGCGGCTGGGCTATAAACGCAGCGACCCCGCTGGAGACGATCATGCCTGACCTGCCCAATATCATCGAACTGGCAGTGCCCGGTTTCGTCCTGCTGATCCTCGTCGAAATGCTGTGGCAGCGTCGGCGCCAGCCGGACGCCTTTTGCCCAGCGGACCTGCGCACCTCCATGCTGCTCGGCCTCGGCAACTCGGTTGCGGGCCTGATCTTTGGCGGAGCGACCGTCGCCATGGCCGTCGCCATGTGGCGGTTTCGCGTCATGGATGTGCCGTGGACCTGGTGGGCCTGGGGCCTGTGCTTCGTGCTGGACGATCTGGCCTATTATTGGGTGCACCGCTGGGGCCACCGCATGCGTTTCATGTGGGCGAGCCATGTCATCCACCACAGCAGCCGTTTCTATAACCTGTCGACGGCGCTCCGGCAGACTTGGACTGGCTTTTTCGGCATCGGGCTGGTCCCGAAACTGCCGTTGCTGTTGCTCGGGTTTCACCCGGCGATGCTGTTCACCTGCGGCGCGGTCAATCTCGTCTATCAATTCTGGATCCATACCGAGGCGATCCGGCGGCTGCCGCCGTGGGTCGAAGCGGTGATGAATACGCCCTCGCACCACCGGGTCCATCACGCCGTCAATCCGCGCTATCTCGACCGCAATTATGCCGGGGTGTTCATCATCTGGGACAAGCTGTTCGGCACGTTTGAAGCGGAGCGCGACGACGAGCGGTGCCGCTATGGCATCATCAAACAAATCGGCCATTTCAACGTCATCAAGGCGGCGTTCCATGAATGGATCGCCATGGGCCGTGACATCTGGAACGCCCCTGGCTGGCGCCTGAAATGGATCGCCTTCTACGGCCCGCCGGGCTCCCTCACCGGCGACAGCGCTGATGTGCTCCGCGCCCGGTGGGAGGCGGAGCGGGCTACGGTTTCCTGAACCGGAAGACGAACTGATCGGTCTTGCCGCGGATGGCCGGATCGAACACCATCTTGCTGCGGTCGTCTGCCGGGTTCGCCAGCACTTTGCTTTCCCCGTCGAACACAAAACCCGCGGCAACCACTTCGGCCTTCAGGGTTTCGGCCTCGATCCGGTGCAGCGATTTCGTTGTGGTTAGACCAGTGCCCGGTGCGGCGGAATGATCGACGACGACGAACACACCGCCGGGCTTCAGCGCGGCAAACACCAGCCGGTTAAACCCGGCAACACCCTCAGGTGGCAGAGCGTTGTGCAGATCATGATAGTTCTGCGCCGTCCACACCACGTCGAGCGAACCATCCGGCGACAGCGCCGGTGCCATGCTGACATTGCCATATGTTGTATCGGCGGCGAGATCGGCAATCTTCTTGGCGGCTGCCGGATTCAATTTGGCCGCGCCCTCCGGCACCACCGCGATCACCCGTCCGCCAGGTTCCACCGCATAGGAAAACACCCGGGTGAAATAGCCTTCGCCGGGAATAAAATCGGCCACAAGCTTGCCCTTGCCGATCCCGGCAAAACTCGCGAGCTCAGCCGGGTGGCGGGCTGCATCGCGGGCGATATCCTCAGCAGGACGCGGCGGGTGCGCAAAGACCGGAATCGCGGTGGCCAACAATAACGCGGCGAACAATTTGGTCATAGAAACTCCCCTTCGATCGACAATGTGCCACGCTGGTAGTCCTTTCGCCAGCCACCAAAAAAAGGCCGGAGTGGTTACCCACTCCGGCCAGGTCGTTTCCTTGGGGAGGAACTCTAATAATTGTAGGCGCGCTCACCATGTTCGGCGAGATCGAGACCTTCACGCTCCTGATCGACCGTCGGACGCAGACCCATAGTCTTGCCGATCACGAAGAACAGAATGGCTGATCCGATTCCGGACCACAGCAGCGTGATGCCGACGGCTTTGGCCTGCACGATGAACTGGCCCGCCATGTCATAGGCGCCGACCCCGGCCGGGAAGACCGTATAGTCGAAGAAACCCTGACCGCCGAGCGCCGGATCAGCGACAATCGCCGTGCCGAGCGCACCGATGATGCCGCCGATGCAATGCACCCCGAACACATCAAGCGTATCGTCATATTTCAGCTTGTTCTTCACGGTGGAGACAAAGAAGAAGCAGACCGGCGACACCACAAACCCAAGCAGGATGGAGGTGAGCGGTGTGGCAAAGCCCGACGCCGGGGTGATCGCCACCAGGCCGGCAACCGCACCGGTCACTGCACCCAGCAGCGACGGTTTGCCGTGTTTGATCTGGTCAACCAACGCCCAGGCCACGGCGGCGGCAGCCGTTGCGACAAAGGTGTTGATGAAGGCAACCGCCGTCACGCCATTGGCTTCAAGGTTTGACCCGGCGTTGAACCCGAACCAGCCGACCCAAAGCAGCGAAGCGCCAATCATCGTCATAGTCAGCGAATGCGGCGGGGTGGCTTCCTTGCCAAATCCGACGCGCTTGCCGATCATCAGGCAGCCGACAAGACCCGCGATCCCGGCGTTGATGTGCACCACGGTGCCCCCGGCGAAATCGAGCGCGCCCAACCCCCACAGATAGCCGACGTCGGTCTTGGCATCCGGGAGGAAGTCCGGGCCAGCCCAGTACCAGACCATATGTGCGATCGGGAAATAGACGACCGTCAACCATGCCACCACAAACACCATCAAGGACGAGAATTTCACCCGCTCGGCGAACGCCCCAACGATCAGGGCCGGGGTGATGCAGGCAAAGGTCATCTGGAAAATGACGAACACAAATTCCGGCAGATAGACATTGTTAGAGAAGGTCGCGGCATAGGTGCCACCAGTCACCCCGGCGAGGCCGACCTTTGACAGGCCACCGATAAACGGCGCGGTCGCCGCATCGCCGCCGCTGGTGAAGGCCAGCGAATAGCCCCAGCCGACCCAGACCAGCGCCGCGACCGATACAATCATGAACACCTGCATCAGCACGCTGAGCATATTCTTGGTCCGCACCAGCCCGCCGTAAAACAGCGCCAGCGCCGGGACCGACATCATCAGCACCAATGCGGAGGAGGTCAGCATCCAGGCGGTGTCGCCCTTGCTGACCATCGTCGCCATCTGTTCGACTGTCGGGGCCTTGATCGGCCCTTCAGCAACTTCGGCAACGGCTGGCGCTGCGGCGACGACGGTATCGGCGGCGGCAGTCGCCGCTGCGACAACCTCCTGCGCCAGCGCCGGATGCGCATAGAGCGCTGCGGCGGCGGCAATGCCCCCCCAGCGCAGAATCTTGGAAATCTGCATGGTCATTGCCCCTTACAATGCTGTGTCATCGGTTTCGCCGGTGCGGATCCGCACTGCGCCGCCGACGTCGAGAATGAAGATTTTGCCGTCACCGATCGATCCGGTGTGGGCGGCCTGCTGGATCGTCTCGACCACGCGATTGGCGAGATCTGACGCGCACGCCACTTCGATTTTCAGCTTCGGCACCATGTTAGTGGAATATTCGGCCCCCCGGTAAATCTCGGTCTGCCCCTTCTGCCGCCCAAAGCCTTTCACTTCGGTGACGGTCATTCCCTGTACCCCCAGGCTCGACAGGGCCTCACGGACCTCGTCGAGCTTGAAGGGCTTGATAATCGCGATGACAAGTTTCATGCGCACCCCTTCCTGTGTTCCGGAAGCAGGCCTTGCAGAGTCCGTGCCAACCCCTGCTGCGGTGCAGCATTGGTGAATTTACGTAAATTTTGCCTATTTGTGCGCCATTATGGAGAATGTGCTTAAATATCGGGCGGTGCGACTCTATCCCGTCCCGCCGACCGTCAGCCCTTCGATCATCAGCGTTGGCTGCCCGACACCAGCCGGGACGCTCTGGCCGCCTTTGCCGCAGACGCCGACACCTTCGTCGAGTTCGAGATCGTTGCCGATGGCGAGTACTTTGGTCAGCACGTCAGGGCCGTTGCCGATCAGGGTTGCGCCCTTGACCGGTGCGCCCAAACGACCATTCTCGATTCTGTAAGCCTCGGTGCAGCTGAACACGAACTTGCCGCTGGTGATATCGACCTGCCCGCCGCCAAAGCTTTTGGCATAAATGCCGGATTTTGCCCGTGACAGGATTTCACCCGGATCGTCCTTGCCCGCCAGCATGAAGGTGTTGGTCATGCGCGGCATCGGCGCGTGGTTATAGCTTTCCCGCCGCCCGTTGCCGGTCGGCGCAACGCCCATCAGCCGCGCGTTCATCCGGTCCTGCATATAGCCCTTGAGGATACCGTCCTCGATCAGTACGGTGCGCTCGGTTGGCGTGCCCTCATCGTCGATGCTGAGCGAGCCGCGCCGGTTCTCGATGCTGCCGTCGTCGACCACCGTGACACCCGGAGCCGCGACCCGCTGCCCCATCATCCCGGCAAAGGCAGAGGTGCCCTTGCGATTGAAATCACCCTCTAGCCCGTGGCCGATGGCCTCGTGCAGCAGGATGCCGGGCCAGCCGGGGGCGAGCACCACGGTCATTTCACCCGCCGGGGCCGCCACCGACTCCAGATTGACCAGCGCCTGGGCCAGCGCCATGTCAATCGCCCGTCCCCAGGTCGCCGGTTCGAACAGGCTGTCGTATAAATAACGTCCGCCCATTCCGAAGGTGCCAGTTTCGCGCCGACCATTCGATTCCGCGACGATCTGGACGTTCAGTCGGACCAGCGGCCGGATGTCCGTCGCCCGAAACCCGTCCGGCCGGATGATCTCCACGACGCCCCAGGACGCCGCTAGCGACGCACTGACCTGGACGACGCGCGGGTCCTTGGCTCGGGCCACCGCATCAATTTCCTGGAGCAGTGCAACCTTGCGGGCGAACGGTACCGCCGAAAGCGGATCGCTGGCGGTGTACAGATGGCGGTTGGTTCGGAGCGGTGGGGCACCAACCGTGCCGCCATGCCCATGCCGGACGACCGCAACGGTTTCCCCGGCCCGCCGGATGGCGGCTTCGCTGATTTCATTGGCATGGGCATAGGCCGTAGTCTCGCCGACCACCCCGCGCAGGCCAAAGCCCTGATTGGTGTCAAAGGTCGCGGCCTTCAGCCGCCCGTCGTCAAAGCCGAAACTTTCCGAGGACTGCCATTGCAGGAATAGTTCGCCATCGTCGCAGCCCTTCAGCGTCTCGGCGGCAAGATCGCTAAACCGGTCACTGGTCAGGCCGGTATCGCGGGTGAAAATCGTTGCGGGGTCGAGAATGGTCATGGGAATGGATATAGGGGCACAAACCAAAAGGGAAACCGTCATGATCATCGAAATGCGGCCAATCGGATTCGTGCGCGGCGGTCGAGTTCCGGCTGACGACGATGACTGGGGCAAGGTCCGGTCGGCCATCGCGCTCGATGCGGCACGGTTTGATGCCGAGGCTTTGCGCGGGCTCGACAGCTTCAGCCATGCCGAAATTGTCTATGTGTTCGACCGGATCGGGGAAGCGGATATCACCTCTGGGGCACGGCATCCACGCGGCAATATCGATTGGCCCAAGGTCGGTATCTTCGCCCAGCGCGGGCGGAATCGTCCGAACCGCATTGGCGTGTCGGTTTGCCGGGTTGTGGCGGTCGATGGATTAACGCTGGAACTTGAGGGACTCGACGCGATCGACGGAACCCCGGTGCTCGACATCAAACCGGTTCTGAGTGGGTTTCAACCGCGCGGTACCTTGATCGAACCGGCGTGGGCAAAGGACATCATGGCGACTTACTGGTAGTCAGTGTGCCGTCTCACCCGGCCCATCGAGGACGAACCGCCTGTCGCAATAGCCGCAATCGACCTGGCCGCTGGCATCCATCTGGAGCCAGACTCGCGGGTGGCCGAGTGGCCCCTCGTCACCGTCGCAGGCCACGCGCGTTGACAGGACGTGGATGACTTCGGGCGGATGTTTGCTGTCCATCGCCCGCCAATAGCGCAGCCCCGGCGCCACCGGCAAGGCTTGGCGCACTGTCGCCCGACCGCTAAGGGGGCAGCATGCATCCTCCCGCCATCGAAATCCGTGACCTGTGCAAAACCTACGCCGGGGGCAAGGTTGCACTCGACACGGTCAGCCTCGATATCCCGCGCGGCAGCATGTTTGCCCTGCTCGGGCCGAACGGTGCGGGCAAGTCGACGACCATCAACATCCTCGCCGGCCTCGTCAACAAATCGTCGGGATCGGCACGGATCTGGGGCTTCGACATCGACGAGCATCCGCGCAACGCCAAGGCGTCCATCGGCATCGTGCCGCAGGAAATAGTGTTCGACGCCTTCTTCACGCCGTTTGAGGTGCTGGAGCTGCAGGCGGGCCTGTACGCCGTCCCCAAATCCAAACGCCGGACGATGGATATCCTGAAAGCCGTGCGGCTCGACGACAAGGCGCATGCCTATGCCCGCACCCTGTCCGGCGGGATGAAGCGGCGGTTGCTGATCGCCAAGGCGCTGGTCCACAATCCGCCGATCCTGATCCTTGATGAACCGACCGCCGGGGTCGATATCGAACTGCGGCAGCAGCTGTGGACCTATGTCCGCGAACTGCATGCCGGGGGCACGACCGTGGTGCTGACCACCCACTACCTGGAGGAGGCACAAGCGCTGTGCGACCGGGTGGCGATCATCGACAAGGGCAAGGTCGTGGCGAATGACCTGACCAGCGTCCTGCTGTCCAGCGCCCAGAGCAAGACCGTGGTGGTCACGCTGGACCGTGACCTCGACACCGCACCGCCCGGCATCCCCGGCAAGGTCGAGCTGCGCAGCGGGCGGCAACTCGCCATCACCTATGACAAGCGCCAGACCAACGCCGGGCAAGTCCTGCACGCGCTGACCGAGGCCGGGCTGGCGCTGGTTGATGTGTCGACGCAGGAGGCGGACCTGGAGGATGTATTCCTGTCGCTGACCGGCTCCGCCGCTGCCCATGGCTAGGCGGTCGCCCGAGACCCGCGATTACGACGTCGTCATAGTCGGCTCCGGCGCTGCTGGGCTGACCTGTGCGCTCAATCTCGCCGATCATGCCAAGGTCGTGGTGTTGTCCAAGGGCGCGGGGTCAACGGCCTGGGCGCAGGGCGGCATCGCGGCGGTGTTCGAGGAGGGCGATACCTTCGAGGCACATATCGAAGACACCATGATCGCGGGCGCGGGCCTCAACGACCGCCGGACGGTTGAATTCGTGGTGGAAAATGCCCCGGCCGCCATCCTGCGGCTCGCCGAGCTCGGGGTGCCGTTCAACAAGGGCAAGACCGAACGATTCCACCTGACGCAGGAGGGTGGCCATTCCGCCCGCCGCATCGTCCATGTCGATGATGCAACCGGCTGGGCGGTGCAGAAAGCGCTTGAATCGGCGGCGCGCAAACATCCCAATATCACGCTCGCCACCGGCCATGTCGGGGTTGATCTGATCACCGAACGGCATGTCGAAGGCGGCAGCGATGTCCGCCGCTGCCACGGCCTTTATGCCCTAAACCGCAAGTCCGGGATGGTGGAGCGTTTTGTCGGCAAGGCCACCGTGCTCGCCACCGGCGGGGCAAGCCGGGTCTATCTTTATTCCACCAACCCGGACGGTTCGACCGGGGACGGCATTGCCATGGCCTGGCGCGCCGGATGCCGGGTTTCCAATCTGGAATTCAACCAGTTCCACCCAACCTGCCTGTTTCACCCGACCGTCCGCAATTTCCTGATTACCGAGGCGATGCGCGGCGAGGGCGCCCACCTGCGCCTGCCGGACGGCGAACGCTTCATGCAGCGCTTTGATGACCGCGCCGAGCTGGCCCCGCGCGATATCGTCGCCCGTGCCATCGATCATGAAATGAAGCGGCTGGGCATCGAACATGTGCTGCTCGATGTCACCCACCTCAACCCCGATTTCGTCGTCGGTCATTTCCCGACCATCTACCGCCGCCTGATCGAGCTTGGCATCGACCCGACGAAACAGCCGATCCCGGTTGTGCCTGCGGCCCATTATACTTGCGGCGGCGTCCTGATCGACCGACAAGGGCGGAGCGATGTCCCCGGCCTCTATGCGATCGGCGAAGTCTCGCAATCCGGCCTGCACGGGGCCAACCGCATGGCATCAAACTCATTGCTCGAATGCCTGGTGTTCGGACAGTCCGCCGCCGATGACATCAGGTCCGCCTGGCTCGATGCCCCCGCCGCCCCGCAAATCCGCCCTTGGGATGAAAGCCGGGTCACCGACAGTGACGAGGAAATTGTAGTCACCCACAATTGGGCCGAACTGCGCCGCTTCATGTGGGACTATGTCGGCATCGTCCGCACCACCAAGCGCCTCGAACGCGCCGCCCACCGGGTGACGCTGCTGAAAGGCGAGATCGCCGAATTCTACGCCAATTTCCGCGTCACCCCTGACCTGCTCGAACTGCGCAATCTGGTGACCATGGCCGATTTGATCGTCCGGTCAGCATTGGCCAGAAAGGAAAGCCGGGGGCTGCACTATACCCTCGACCATCTCGACCAACTGCCAGAGGCCGTTGACACCGTGGTCGCGCCCAAGGGGAAGTAGGGACGCAGACTGGCATCATTGTACCATCTTCAGCCCACTCAGCACCATCGTTGCTGGACGTTCGCCGGGCAGGATCACGATTGCATCAAAGCCATTGATTGTCTCGCGCAATGATGTCTGGTCGGCATCCTTGAGCGGTGCCCGCAACAATCGCTGATAAAGCCGGAGCGCACGAAGGTCGACTACGGTTGGCTTCAGCGGCGCCTCCTTGGGCAAGATGACCCGCATCCAGTCCTCAATGCCGTCATAACCAACGGACCTGAGCGGCAGCACAAAAATGCCATAGGCTTCCGAACCATTGCTAATCGCGAATTCGTGCGCAAAGTTTCCGATTGGAAACGCCTGTGTCGGGTTTTTGCCGCGGTACATGTGGTTAGACCCGAATTTGAACATCGCCTTTGGCAGCCGCTCCTGCTTCGCAGCCTGACGATAACAGTCCATGAACAGTCGCTTGAACCAGCTTTCGCGCACGGTGTTGTTTAAAAGGCCGACAAACTCACCCGCTTGGGCCCGCCTGAAATACCCAAAGATTTCAGATGATCGGACGAGGCCAAGGAGCAGCTCGTCCTGGCGGGACCCTGCTGCTGCTCCGAAATCAGCTCGCAGTTTGACGAGCCGCTCGGTCATGCCCGGCTCAATCAGGAAATTCACGCTGTAGACAAGGTCCGCGTCGAGCTTGAGCGCCAGCGCTCGCAAGGCGTCGATCTCGGTCCTCACCGCAACGCTGGGGGCCGACACTGCCAGTTCGTCAAAGTAACGCACCGGTCCCAGAGCCTGCTCGATTCCACAGATCGCCTGCGGCCCCGGATTCAGCCGCCCAGCAAGTGCCAGCAGCTGCAGATCCTGATCCGAGGAGAACTCGAACAGATTTGGGTAGCGACTGGCCAAAGCACCGATCTTGGCGGCATTGCCGCGATTGCCGGAGACAAGCGCTTCCTCAATCGCGACCCTGTCCTGTTCGACCACGAGGTGACGGAACCCGTGCCGATCGTGCAGCATCGACAGCAGCGCGCCTGCAAAGATCGGAGTATCGTGAAGATAGTGATCCTCACCCAGCAGCACGAACTGGCTATCAGACGTTGCAGCTTCGAGGAAGGCGGCTCCCGGCCCGGCGAGCACCCCACCATCGAATGACAAGGGCCGACTATTCTCTGCCACAAGTTTTACAAGGTCAGGCGCAACAGGCTCTGCAACCACCGGACTGCCGATCATCAGGGTAGCGGACACGATGATCAGTGCTTGCAACAACTCTCTTGCCATCGAAAGGAGACCTCTCATAGTGAGTTGTTTTAGTAATACACTTGTTCCTTTATGTCAATTGCGCGTGTCAGTCGGGCGTCAGGGTAAAAACCCGAACTTCTCCACCCACGGGGCCAAGATCGGCAGTGCCGGGGCCATTTGGGTTTCGAACCGCCGCCATTGGCCGCCGCCGTCATAGAGCGGCTTGCGGACCTGGCTGACGCTCAGTGTGCCGACGCCGCGGGCTTCCGCCGTCTTGTTGAACGCGCGCAGGGCCGGGGACCAATTAATGCCGATGAAGTCGCACAACGCCTGGGTCGTCGCATCAAAATCGGCGACCAGCCGGTCATAGCGCAGCTGGTGAACCGTCAAGGGCAGCTCATCAATGCACAGCTGGATCAGGGTCATCATCGCGGCATAATTGCGCGCCGTACTCTCCACCGTGGTGAACTGCAGCGACGACGGGGTCAGCGCGAAATTGGCGCGGAAACAGCTCCACACCACGTCGCGCGGGTCGCGGCGCATGATGACGATGCGGACCTTGGGAAACATCCGCGAGATCAGCGGCAGCTTCATGCCCTTCAGTGGGTCCATGTCGACAAACACCGGCACCCCCGGCGTGATCGCCGCCCCCGTTACATAGCGCCAATGCGCCACGCGCAGCTCATCAATCTCGGCGGCCCCGGCCTGCCCCAGCTGACGAAAACTCGCCAGATCGGCATAGAAACGCCGGTCGGCATCGCGCAGCGTTGGCCGCTCCTCCAGTGCCTCAACCCCGGCGGCGCTCGCCAGGATATTTTCAACCAACGTCGTGCCGGACCGTGGGAACCCGGCCAGCACGACATGAACCCCGGCCTCTTCCGGTACCGGCTTGACCGTCGGGGCCGCAAACGCCTTGCCACCCGCCCGCCGGACTTCGTCGGCCAGTTGCAACAGCCACTCGGTGTGGGTCGGCTGTCCGGCGAAACTGTCGGCGTGCATCGCACCGAACCGCGCCTTGCTGTCTGAGTAGGCGGCAAATGCCCCGTCGGCGTCACGCAGCTTGGCCAGTGCATCGCCCAGCAGCGACAGCGCCAATATCCGCTTGTGCTCAGTCAGTTCCCCGGTCAGCAGCGCCCGCAACCGGTCCACAGCGCGCGCCGCCTCGCCCTCCTCGATGTCGGACCGGGCCAGTGCGCAGTGCGCTGTACTCTCCGCCGGATCGAGCGCCAGCGCCCGCGCCGCATCGGCTCGTGCCGCGGCATGTTTGCCCAGCCGTCCGGCAACGGACGCCTTCCCCGCAAAGGCCGCTGCCGATTGCGGATCGAGCCGCGCCGCCTGCGCAAAGCTTTCCGCCGCCCGGTCCAGCGAACTGCCGGTCTCCAGCACCACCGCCCGCCCGAGCCACGCCGCCGCATTGCCGGGGTCCTGATGGATCACGCCGTCGAAAGTCCGCACCGCCTCCGCCAGCCGCCCTTCCTTCAGCAGCACCTCACCGCGCGCCGTCAGCAGGTACACATCGTCGGGGGCGAGCGCGATGGCCCGGTCGATCAGGGCATGGGCCCCGGCATAATCCGCCGCCTCTTCCCTCGCCCAGGCCGCAAGGTTCAGCAGCATCGGCGCAACCTCTCCCCGCGCCAAAGCTGCCTCCGCCAGCCGCGCCGCGCCCACTATGTCGCGCGCGGCAAGCGCAGCATCAATGGCAGTCTGGGTGGCAGCCAACATCATGCCTGCCTGCTACAGCGAACCACGCGCCGGGGCTACTGGGCTTGACAGCTTAAGCCGCCAGCTTGGATTTCGCGCTCAGGCTGATGTTCATCGCGCCTAGCACCGCCAGCAATGTCGAAAGGGTGGGATTCGCCCCTTCCCCGATCGCCTTGTACAGCGATCCTCGCGCCAGCCCGGCACTCTTGGCAGTTTCGGTCATTCCGCGCGCGCGGGCGATGTTCGCGAGCGCATGGGTCACGTCGCCAACTTCGCCAGTCTCGAACGCCGCCGCAAGATATTCCGCAATATCGTCATCGGATTTGAGATAGTCGGTTGCATCCCACGGGATTGTTGCGCTTGCATTGGTCATCACGCGATTTCCTTCACCAAATGCTTCGCGGCCTGAATGTCACGCGACTGGCTGGACTTGTCGCCGCCGCCCAACAACAGGACAATTTCAGGCCCGCGCCGAGTCATGTAAAGGCGATATCCCGGCCCGAGGTTGATCCTAAGCTCGCTGATGCCCTCGCCAACCGGCCTCACGTCGCCAAAATTACCCCGCTCCAGACGACCGATCCGCACAAGGATATGCTTTTGCGCTTGCCGATCCCGCAGCCCATCAAACCAGGATTTATAGGCCCGCGTCTGGATGACCTGCATGATATGTTCCTTATATGGGACAATTGAGAGGCGTGTCAAACAGCACTGACAGTCGCGACTGGGCAGCAGACACAATCGTCCGACAGCGAGGTTGGAGCTTCGACTCTGTCGGTGACCTAACCTTGTCCAAACCCCGCCGACCCGGCATGATCGCGGCCTCATCCCGGGGGAGCATCACATGCGTTTCATGGCACTTGCCGCAGCCTTGCTGTCCACCTCGGCGCTGGCCGCGCCTGCCGATGATTTCCGCAAGCTGCTCGACGATCACTGGACCTGGTATCTGTCGACCAATCCGCTGCAGGCCACCGACCTTGGGGTGCGCAGCTTTGATGACCAGATCGGTGACCCCACTCTGGCAGAGGCGGACCGGCAGGCGGTGGCCGCGCAGGGCTTCATCGCCCGCATAGACGGCATCGACCCCGCCGCCCTCCCCGCTGCCGACCGGGTCAACCGTGCCATCCTGCGCCGGATGCTGGCCGAACAGGTGGAGGGCAATGGCTTTGGCCAGCGCGCCATGACCTTCACCACCTATTATGGCTGGCACACCGGTTTTGCCGGTTTCCCCGAATCCGCGCCGCTCAGCACCAAGGCGGATTATCTGTCCTACCTGGCACGGCTCAACGCCTATCCGACCTATAACCGGGCGCAGATTGCCGTAACCCGCAGCGGGCTGAAGTCCGGCCATGCCCAGCCCTGCGCACCGCTGAAAGGCTTTGAGACCAGCATCTCCGCCCATGTCGTCGATACGGTCGAAAAATCGGTGTTCTGGGCCCCGTTTGCCCGTGCCAAGCCCGGCGTTATCACGGACAGTGACTGGGCGGATATGCAGGCCCGGGCCCGCACGGCGATCATGGGCGGCGTGGTTCCGGCCTACCGGGAATTCCTCGATTTTTACACCCGGGACTATGCCCCGAAATGCCGCGCCACCGTCGGCATTGGCGCAACCCCCGGCGGCCCGGCTTATTATGCCTATCGTGCCAGGGTGATGACCACCACCGACCTGACGCCGGACGCCATCCACCAAATCGGCCTGTCCGAAGTCGCCCGGATCAACGCCGCGATGGACAAAGTGGTCGCCGATTCAGGCTTTGCCGGTGACCGCGCCGCCTTTGTCCGCCGCATGCGAACCGACCCGCAATTCTATGCCAAAACCCCCCAGGAACTGCTGGAGAAAACGGCCTTTGTCACCAAGCAGATCGACGACTGGATGCCCAAACTGCTCGGCAAGCTGCCGCGCCTGCCGTTCAGCGTGAAGGCGATCCCGGCGGATCAGGCCGAAGGCACCACCACCGCCTATTCCGAATGGGGCAGCGTCGCCAGCGGCCGGGCTGGCGTCTACCGGGTCAACACCAGCCGCCTTGATCAGCGCCCGCTGTACGAACTGCCGGCGCTGACCATGCATGAGGCCGCCCCCGGCCACCAGACGCAAGGGTCGCTCCAGCAGGAGCTCGACCTCCCGGCGTTCCGGAAATATCAAGCGTCCTTCACCGCCTTTGTCGAAGGCTGGGCGCTCTATACCGAGAGTTTGGGCGAGGACATTGGCCTCTATGACACGCCCGAGAAAAAGATGGGCCGCTACAGCTATGAAATGTGGCGCGCCTGTCGGTTGGTGGTCGATACCGGCATCCACGCCAAGGGCTGGAGCCGCCAGCAAGCCATTGATTACATGACCGCCAACACCGCACTCAGCCCGCACAATATCGAGGCGGAGGTCAACCGCTACATCACCTGGCCGGGGCAGGCACTGGCCTACAAGGTCGGCGAACTCACCATCAAACGGCTGCGTGCCAAGGCAGAACGCCAGCTCGGCGAAAAGTTCGACATGCGCGCCTTCCACGACGCCATCCTCGGCCAGGGCCCGGTGCCAATGGACGTGCTTGAGGTGCAGATCGACGACTGGATTGCGACGCGCAAGGGGGATCGCCTCGATTGAGTGCACAGGCGCCGGAATCCGGCTTCACTTGACGCGAACGAGCACGATCTCGCTTGGGTTACTTGATACACCTTGCCGATAAGCCTCCCCGCGCGTGACATGTTCGGTTTTTGAAAAATCAAAGCTCAGTTTATGCTGATGGCTTTGCTCCAAGCTCTTCAGGTTTGTGGCATCGTGGAAATCAAAGCTGATACGATTTTCGGTGCTACCACGCTCCATTTTTAGGCGAGGCTGGTTGCCTTGCGGGCAATAATGGGTGGCCATCAACGCCTGTCCGTCCAGATGATATACGGTCATCGAATGTATGCGCTCACCAACCATCCAGCGCTCGACGATGACGCTACCGCCAGCAGTTGGCTCGAATATGATGCGCAGCGCTGGATGGTCTTCTGTCTTCCATACACCGACCATTGTGATCATTTTTTTGAAATGCATGTCTGCAATAGGCACTGCTTCATCCGCCATGGTCGGCATGCCTACTGCCATCGAGCAGAGGACAATCATTGCCGTGATTGCAGCCTTCCGGATTTGCACGAACCGCATCACAATAAATCCCATTTCTACGTCAGCTGATCGTTCGCCCCAGTGGGCCATTATACGCCCGCTCGACTTTGGCGACGCGCAGCTCATAATGTTCATACCATCGTTCGATGCCCGCCTTTTGCGCCAACAGATGCTTCATCTCACCCTTCCACGCCAATATGCTGGCTTCGTCGTTCCAGTAGGAAACGGTGATGCCGAGGCGGTCAGTCCCCCTTGTTGTCTCCATTCCCAGATAACCAGGCTGCTGTTTGGCGAGTTCGGCCAACATGTCGCCCATTGCCTCGTACCCGGTGTCATTGTGGCCTAGCCGACTTGTAAATATCACGGCGTAATAGGGCGGTGGGGGGGTGTCAGAAAAGCCATTTGGCACAGTCATTTTCTCCATTTCGCGCCAGAGTCTGGGTTACAATTGCAGCTGCAAAAATTGATTGAATGCGCTCGCTTCATAGTCACCGAAAGGCTCGCAATTTTCGAAGCCATATCGACGATAGAGCGCTAGAGCGGGCTCGAAGGCTGGGCCAGAGCCGGTTTCCAGACACAGGCGCTGATAACCGCGTTGGTGAGCCTTGGTGATGAAGAATTCGAGTAGAAAAGCTGCAGCGCCCTGCCGCAAATGCGCCTGCGCCGTCCGCATCGACTTGACCTCGCCGGTCACTGCATCGATCTCCTTCAGCGCGCCAATGGCTTTCAGTGCGTCCCCATCGGTATCCCACACAGCGTAGAAGGCAATGTTCGGGCTTTGCAGCCCCTCAATATCGAGCGCGTAGACCGATCCTGGCGGTGAGTTGGATTGCATTCCGGCGAGATGTTCGCCCAACAAGGCGAATATTTTTGGGTTGGCAAAATCACCCGTGCAAACCCTCATTGCGAGCTCCGGATAGCCAAAAGATATTTTGCTACACCCCGGCCGCAGCTCTCGAGTGCGGTTTCGCCGTGCAGCTTGATCCGCAGAGTGTCGTTCGGCTTCAAGATGTAGATTGCACCGCCCATCTCGTAGCTAAGCCGCCCTTCAAAGAGGACGATGTGCTGCTCCATCCCCGAATAGGCGGGCGCCGGATATTCGAGACGCGCGCCTTCAGGTAGCTCCCCCCAAACCAGCTCGATATCATAACCGCGCGCAGGTGGCGAAATTGACCAGCGTTGAAATCCCGTTTCCGGATCAACCCAGAAGTCGGCTTCATTCCGTGGCACGACCGATGGCCGTTCTTCACCGATCCCGCCCAGCAACGCCGATAAAGTGATGCCATATGCTGCCGAAAGGCGTCCAAGTACATGCGCCGTCGGACTTGTTTCGGCGCGTTCCGCACGTGACAATGTGGCCCGGCTAACCCCGGACAGCCCGGCAGCTTGGTCCAGCGATAATCCCCGGTTCTGTCTGAGAGCAGAAAGGCGACTAGCAAGTGCCTTGTCCACATTCTCGAATTCGAGCGAAATTCCCATATTTGAGATATGATATATGCCCATCCTACATGTCAAGCGATGCGTCGGGTTCCGGTGGCGTACACTTGGTCGACGATTTCAGCAGAATGGACGAGCGCTCGCGCAGCTTTATGGTCGATGCACTCTTGGTTCCATTCCCACCAAAGCGGCGTAAGTTCGCATTTTGTTCTTGACATTCACAACCAGATCGGTTAGATGCGCGGTTGCTCCGGCGTGGCCACGTTCGGGGCGGACACGGGTTTGTGGCTGTTAGAGGCCGCCCGCCCAGGACCGGCGCGGAATCGTTCGGGTAACCAGCCGAAGCTTCGCGACCTGCCCGTCTGGTGAGGTCTGCCAAA
>CALRKY020000002.1:0-131740 GCA_943368345.1 Synechococcus sp. UW140
CGCTCATCGCTTTCTGGTGGGAGAAATCGAAGCGCAGCCGGTCGGGCGCAACCAGCGACCCCTTTTGCGTCACATGCCCGCCGAGCCGTTGGCGCAGCGCCTCGTGCAGCAAATGGGTGGCGCTGTGGTTGGCACGGACCTTGGTTCGCCGTGCTGCATCGACCGACAATTTGACCGGATCGCCAACCGCCAGACTGCCGCTGTCCAATCGGGCATGGTGGGCGTGCAGCTTGCCCAGAGGCTTGGATGTATCCTGAACAACGGCCCGCAAGTCCTTGTCACCGGTGATAATTCCGGCATCACCCATCTGGCCCCCGCTCTCGGCGTAAAAGGGGGTCTGGTTGGTCAGGATGATGACCTCGTCCCCCGCTTTGGCCGTATCTACACGTGCGGCATCCTTCACCAGCGCGACAACCACGCCTTCGCCGTCATGCCCGGTGTAACCGGTGAATTCGGTCGCGCCCTTGTCCTCGTTGATGTCAAACCATAGCGAGGCATCGCCCTTCTGGCCGGACCCGGTCCAGGCCGCCCGTGCCGCCCTTTTCTGCTCAGCCATCGCCGCTGCAAACCCGGCCTGATCAACCGCAAGCCCTTGCGCCCTGAGCGCGTCCTCGGTCAGGTCATAGGGAAAACCAAAGGTGTCATAGAGTTTGAACGCCACCGCCCCCGGCAGGGTCGCGCCCGGCGTCATCGATGCCGTCGCTTCATCAAGCAGGCGCAGTCCGTTGGCCAGCGTCTGGCGAAACCGGGTTTCCTCAAGCTTCAGCGTCTCCTCGATCAGCGGCTGGGCGCGCACCAGTTCGGGATAGGCAGCCCCCATCTGCCCGATCAGTGCCGGAACCAGCCGGTGCATCAACGGTTCCTTGGCGCCCAGCAAATGCGCATGCCGCATCGCGCGCCGCATGATCCGCCGCAGCACATAGCCGCGCCCTTCATTGGCCGGCAGCACGCCATCGGCAACGAGGAAACCGCTGGTCCGCAAATGATCGGCAATCACCCGGTGGGACGGTCGGCGTCCATCCTCCGAATTGGCACCGGACAGCGATTCCGACGCTTCGATCAGCGTCCGGAAAGTGTCGGTATCATAATTGTCGGTGACGCCCTGCAGGACGGCGGCAATCCGCTCCAGCCCCATGCCGGTGTCGATGCTCGGCTTGGGCAGGTTCAGCCGGGTGGCGGCGTCGACCTGCTCATATTGCATGAACACCAGATTCCAGATTTCCACAAACCGGTCACCGTCCTCGTCGGGTGATCCCGGCGGGCCACCGGGAATATGGGCACCGTGATCATAAAAGATTTCCGAACAGGGACCGCACGGGCCGGTATCCCCCATCGACCAGAAATTGTCATTGGTGGCGATGCGGATGATGCGGCTATCCGGCAGGCCCGCGATCCGCTTCCACAGATCAAATGCCTCGTCGTCGGTATGGTAAACCGTAACGCACAGCCGGGCGGGGTCCAGCCCCCATTCCCGGGTAATCAGCGTCCAGGCATGCTCAATCGCCTGCGCCTTGAAATAATCGCCGAACGAAAAATTGCCCAGCATTTCAAAGAAGGTATGGTGCCGCGCCGTATAGCCGACATTGTCCAGATCATTATGCTTGCCCCCGGCACGGACGCATTTCTGCGATGACGCAGCGGTCGAATAGGGCCGTGTCTCCAGCCCGGTGAACACATTTTTGAACGGTACCATGCCGGCATTGACGAACATCAACGTCGGGTCGTTCTGCGGCACCAGCGGCGCCGAGGCGACCACCCGGTGCCCGGCACTGCCAAAATAGTCGAGAAACGACCGGCGGATATCGTTGGTGGAAGTCATAGTCTGGACTTAGGCGACTGGGGCGCGAAGGTGAACCCCCTCACCCGCTCACCCGTCGCTCACTTGGCAAAATTATAGGGCCCGCCCTTGTCGAGTGCACGACGATAGGCGGGGCGGGCTTGGAGCCATTTGACGAACGCCGCCAGCTTTGGCCTGCTCGCGGTGCGGCCCTGCGCCACGGCGATTTCGGCCGGGAAGCTCATCATGATGTCGGCGGCGCTGAGATCGTTCAGGACATAATGGCCGCTGTCGTTCAGTTCGGCCTCCATATAGTCAAAATGGCTGTCGAGTTGCTGGTTGATCCGTGGCAGCAGCGGCGCAGCGGCGTCCCCCAGGCGCGCGACATAAAGCGCGAGCAGCACCGGGGTCATTGCCGAGCCTTCGGCGAAATGCAGCAATTCGGTGTGGCGGACGTGCGCGGCGGTCCCCCGCGCCGGGACCAGATGGCCGCCGCCGTGCCGCTCGCAGATATATTCGGTGATTGCCCCCGATTCGGTCACCACCAGGCCGTCGTCGACAATCACCGGTGATTTGCCGAGCGGGTGGATGTCGAGCAGACCGGGCGGGGCGAGATTGGTCACCGCATCACGCTGGTGATGCACGATCTCATAGGGCGTTCCCAACTCCTCCAGCAGCCAGAGAATGCGCTGCGACCGGCTGTTGTTGAGATGATGAACGACGAGCATCGACAGTCTCCCGAGAGTTTAATTGGTGGCAGTGACGATCCAGACCGCACCAGCAAGTTGCAGGGTGCGGCCTGTGGCGTAGGGCGTCAAGGCGGTGGTCAGGCGTTCGCGGATCGCCGGGCGGGCCGCCTTGCCAAGCTCTCGCGCCGCCGCCGCGGCGGGCCCGACCCGCATGAACAGGCTCACCGCATCGGCAACCGGATCATCCCCCGCGCCCACTATCATCCGGATATCATGCGCGGTGGCCGACGGACGCTGCCATCCGGCGTCGGTCAGCAGGCGCATGGTACGATCTGCATCGGCAAGCGCGGTTGGTCCCGGTGCATGAGGATCAACTGGTCCGGGGTCGGGTAACATCCCCGCGAGCGCCCGCATCGGAACCGAGAAGGCCGGGTTGGACGGGCCGTCACGCCAGCAAGCAAAGGCCAGCCGCCCACCGCTGCGGGTTGCGCCCCTCAAGTTGGCGAAGGCCGCCGCCGGGTCGGCAAAAAACATCACGCCAAAGCGCGACAGGATCAGGTCGTGATCCGCGCCGATTGCGCCGGTCTGGGCATCTGCCTCGACAAAGGAGACATCTGCACGTCCCCCCGCCCGTTCCCGGGCTTTGGCGAGCAATGGGCTGGAAATATCGACACCGGTGGTATGGCCGCCCGGACGGGTCAGATCGGCGAGCGCCAATGTCGTGTCCCCGGCCCCGCAGCCAATGTCGAGGCTGCGGTCGCCGGGCTGCGGAGCGGCAGCGGTAAACAACGGCGCGTTGACGGCAGAGAGCCAATGATCGAGCCGCGCCTGTTCCTCGGTCCAGACCCGGCCAACATCACCGTCCCAATAGTCGCGCTGCTGCTGGTTGGGCATTGGATCGATCATTCCCCGCTATCGCATGTCCACGCTGATCGAGCGACCTGACGAAAAGGCCCGGCGTTTGGATTTCGTTTGGATTGGCGCGAAATCCCCGCCGCCCCGGGGGAGTCGCTCACCAAAGGCGAGACGGAGGGGCCACTTCACGGCCCCATCCCACCCGCCGAGCTTAGCAGGTTTAAACCCCAACCGAGCTAACCAAGCTTCAAACCAGCTTTCGGTACATCACAAACCCCGGTTTGTCAGCGATATCGTCATAGAGCCGCATCGCTGTGAGGTTGCTCTCGTGGGTGTGCCAATAGACGCGCGGTACGCCAGCCAGTCTCGCCTCAGCATAAACCGCTTCAATCAACGCTCGCCCGAAACCAAGCCCTCGCACATCATTCCGGGTGAACAGGTCCTGCAAATAACAGCTGAGCTCAACCGCCGTCGTGCTGCGGTGGAACAGATAATGCACGATGCCGACTAGCCCACCGGCAGTTTCGGCAACCAGTGCATGAACCGGCTCGGCGGGGTCAAAGAATCTCGCCCACGTCGCCGCCGTAACCTCCGCTGGCAGTGCCGTCGGGCCGGCGCGCTCGTAAAACGCGTTATAGCCGCCCCAGAGTCGCAGCCACTGCGGATAGTCCGAATGAGCAACCGGCCGAACCGTCAACCCGCCGAGTGGTACCGGCCCGGACGACAGTGACCCGGTCACTGTCGGCACTGTCCGATATCAGCTGTCATCTTCATCCTCACCCGGCCCCACCATCAGTGACTCGGCAACCCCGGCGGAATTGGCGCGGATGGCTTTTTCCAATCGCTCCTGAACCTCCGGATTGGCCTTCAGGAAGGCTTTGGAATTCTCCCGACCCTGCCCGATGCGGATCGAATCATAGGAGAACCAGGCACCGGATTTCTCCACCAGTCCAGCCTTTACGCCAAGGTCGAGAATCTCGCCGGTCTTGGAAATGCCTTCGCCGTACATGATGTCGAATTCGACCTGCTTGAACGGCGGCGCGACCTTGTTCTTCACCACCTTCACCCGGGTCGCATTGCCGACAATTTCATCCCGGTCCTTGATCTGGCCGGTGCGGCGGATATCGAGCCGCACACTGGCGTAGAATTTCAGCGCATTGCCGCCCGTGGTCGTCTCCGGATTGCCGTACATCACGCCGATTTTCATCCGCAGCTGATTGATGAAAATCACCATGCAGCGCGACCGGCTGATCGATCCGGTCAGCTTGCGCAGCGACTGCGACATCAGTCTGGCCTGCAGCCCGACATGGCTGTCGCCCATTTCCCCTTCGATTTCGGCCCGTGGCACCAGGGCCGCAACCGAATCGACAACCAGAACGTCAATGGCGTTCGACCGGACCAGCGTATCGACGATTTCCAGCGCCTGCTCCCCGGTATCCGGCTGCGACACGATCAACTCGTTGATGTTAACCCCAAGCTTCTTGGCATAGGCCGGGTCCAGTGCATGTTCGGCATCGACAAAGGCGGCCGTCCCGCCATTTTTCTGCGCCTCGGCGATGACATGCAGGGCAAGCGTGGTTTTCCCCGAGCTTTCCGGCCCGTAAATTTCAATGACCCGGCCACGCGGCAATCCGCCGACCCCGAGTGCGATATCCAGCCCGAGCGAACCGGTTGAAATCGCTTCAACCTCCATCGTCTCCCGCTGGCCGAGTTTCATCACCGAGCCCTTGCCGAACGCGCGGTCAATCTGGGCCAGGGCCGCGTCGAGCGCCTTTTGCTTGTCCATGTCGTTGTTCACCACTTTCAAGGCTGCGCTCATCTGTCCATCCTCTTCCCGGCCACATGCAAATGGCGAATCAATGTGCCAATTGTATCGGATTTGTTCTCGTTTTGCAAGAGAACATTTCGGGAATGATATTCGGTCAAAGCACTGGTATTTTTACGATAATATCGGAATCACTCAATCGACCAATCATGGGGGGTCATTTTTTATCTGTCTACCCGGTCAACCGGTCGGGGTCATCGCCTCCCGCGCCATCGTCGCGCGGACCATTTCGCCCAGCTCCTGCACCGAAAATGGCTTGGCCAGAAACACCACACCCGGCACATCAATCGATTTCCGCAATTGCTCCTCGGCATAGCCGGACATGAAGATCACCCGCAGGCCCGGGAACCGCAGCCGTGCATGCCGCACCAGCGTTGGTCCGTCCATCATCGGCATCACCACGTCGGAAATCAGCAAGTCCACGCCGTCGGGGCGCCGTTCGAGGATTTCCATCGCCTCCTCCCCGTGCGCCGCCGTCAGCACGGTATAGCCTTTCCGGGTCAGCGCCCGTTCGGCCACCGCACGGACCATGGCTTCGTCCTCCACCAGCAGGATGGTGCCGCTGCCCCACGCCTCGGTACTGGCGAGCGAGGGTTGCGCCGGGGCACTGGCTACCGGTTCGGCGGCCTGCACCGGCAGATAGATGGTAAAGACAACACCGCTGGGCTTGCCCGGTTCGGCAAAGATGAAGCCCCCCGTCTGTTTGACGATCCCGTACACCGTTGACAGCCCAAGGCCGGTGCCTTTGCCGAATTCTTTCGTCGTGAAAAACGGCTCGAAAATCTTGCCAATGATTTCGGGTGCAATCCCGGTTCCGGTATCGCCGACCGAAATGACGACATAGTCGGCGGCCGGCATCATCTCGTACCCGAGCTTTGCCGATTCCGCTGCCGATACGCCGTAGGTGCTGATCGTCAGTTCGCCGCCGTCCGGCATCGCATCGCGGGCATTGACCGCCAGATTGACGATCACCTGTTCGAGCTGCCCGGGGTCGGCTCGCACCGAGCCGAGGTTGCGGCCATGTTTGACGGTCAGCGTGATTCGTTCCCCCAGTAGGCGCTTCAGCAGGTGGGACAATTCGCCGATCACATCCGGCAATTGCAAAACTTGCATCCGGAGGGTTTGCTGCCGGGAAAAGGCCAGCAACTGCCGCACCAGATTGGCGGCGCGATTGGCATTTTGCCGGATCTGGTTGATGTCGTCGAAATCGGCATCGCCCGGGGCATGGCGCAGCATCATCAGGTCGCAATAGCCGATGACAGCGGTCAGGATGTTGTTGAAGTCATGCGCAACGCCTCCGGCCAACTGCCCGACCGCCTGCATTTTCGTCGCTTGGGCAACCTGCCGTTCAAGCTTCAATTGCTCGCGGTTGTCGCGCAGGGACAGGATGATTTCGGTGGCCGCCGGGTCGGGGGACCGGGCGATCCACAATGACGAATCTTCATTCGGCCGGGTTTTCAGGCGGACCTGGATTTCGCGCGGTTTGCCGTGGCGGGTCGTCGCCCGCCGCACCGCGTCCGACACCAACGTCTTGTCCTCATCGATGACCAGATCGCTCGGAAAGGCGAGATCGGCCTGTTCGGCCTCTCCGGCAGACGCCAGGAAGGCAGCGTTCATATATCTCAGCCGCCCATCGCGGTCGGCCATGGCCAGCCCCAGCGGCAACATCGACAGGAAGGATGCGATGTCACCGTTGCGCACCCGGCTGGCCGGATGCGATCCGCCTTCGGGCACCAGGATGAACAGATAACCGCCGTCGTCATCCCCCTCGGTGCGGAGCGGCAATTCGGTGACACGAACAGCTTCCGACGTTCCATCGGCGCGCCGCAGGCGGGGCTTCTCCTCGCTGAGATCGAGCACGTCAGTCAGGACCAATGGCTTGTCCCGTCCGGTCGCGATGTGGAACGCGGCATTGGCAGCAATCACCTGCCCGGTCCGCGCCGTCAGCACACAGGCAAGGCTGGCCGCGCCAAGCCAAGCACCAAGCGGTCCCTCCAGAAACGCCACCGCTTCTGCCCGGGCCTGATCGACCGGTACGGGCTGCAGGGTCCAGATCAGGTGCTTGCCGGTCAGCTCGGCCGGTCTGGCGGAGACCCGCAACCGCCCTGCCCTGCCACCACCCGCCACCGCAATATCGGCCTCAACGAAGACATTCTGTCGTGCTTTCTCTGCCAGCGAAACAAGGACTCCGGCTGACGTGACGTCCAGTTCAAATGGCGACGGATACCCCCCAACCGCCTGATGATAGGCTTCGTTCGCACAGACCAGCCGCCCGGAGCCGTCGGTAATGGCCAGCGCATCGGTCTGCGATTGAATCGCCGCCCGCACCAGCGCCCAATCGACACGCCCCCCGCCCCGCCGCGCTCGGCCCAGTGCCGATGCATAGCCGACCGCCGCCGCCGACAGGATCAACGCCCCGTAAATCGCCGCCGCCTCCCACGCCTGCATGGTCCAGCCGATCAGCAGCACCGATATCAGGCCGAGCAGGACTGCACCCGCAATCACCTTGACGAACCCGCGCTGCGCGCCAGGAAGGCTCGGCCATTCAATCGGGTCCGGCAGCGGTTCGGTTCCGGGTGCA
The DNA here is from genome assembly GCA_943368345.1 of Synechococcus sp. UW140. GTDB lineage: Bacteria > Pseudomonadota > Alphaproteobacteria > Sphingomonadales > Sphingomonadaceae > JADCGM01. Next base: position 7,728 of record CALRKY020000002.1, read on the forward strand.
AGGTCTGGCGCGGCGGGCATGGCGCGACTGTTCCGCCGGACCGATGTTGCCGTCAAGCGACATCGCGTGGTTGCAGGGCCCCGCGCCTGCTGTTTATGAGGTCCGGTGTCCGTCTCCGAACCCCTGCCCCGCGAACCCTCCCCCTTTGCGTTCCGCGACTACCGCTATTTCTGGCTGATGCGGCTCAGCTTCACGATGGCGAGCACCATGCTGGTCGTCGTCATCGGCTGGCAGGTCTACAGCATCGCCCGGGAAACAATGGACCTGAAACAGGCGGCGTTCCTGCTTGGCATGATCGGGTTGGTGCAGTTCATCCCGCTGTTCCTGCTGACACCGGTCTCCGGCTACGTCGCCGACCGGATGGACAGGCGGCTGATCGTCCGTTTGTCGCTGCTGGTTGAATTGGCCTGCGCCGCTTTTCTCGCACTGCTGGCGTGGCAGGATGCGATGACGCTGCTGGCGCTGTTCGCCGTGTCGGTCGGCTTGGGTGTCGCCCGGGCCTTTGCTGGGCCGGCCCTGTCCTCGTTCGCGCCCAATATCGTGCCACCGGCGGTGTTGCCGACCGCCATTGCCTGGAGCTCGATTGCCTGGCAATCGGGCGCGGTTCTCGGCCCCCCGATTGGCGGTTATCTCTACGCCGAAGCGCCGGTGATCCCTTATGTGACGGCCAGCGCGTTGCTCGCCGCGTCGCTGATGATGTCGATGCTGATCTGCCGGATCCCGCGCGGGAATGCCGGCGCCAGCCACCCCATCCGTGCGATTGTCGATGGCCTCCGCTATGTCCGCGACAACCGGATCGTGCTCGGGGCAATCTCGCTCGATCTGTTCGCGGTGCTGCTTGGCGGCGCGGTCGCGATGCTGCCGGTCTATGCCCGCGATGTGCTGCACGTCGGGTCGGAGGGATTGGGCCAGTTGCGCGCGGCACCCGCCGTTGGCGCGGCCCTGACCGCCTTGTTTCTGACCCAGCGACCAATCCGCGTCAAAGTCGGCATCAAGATGTTCGCCGGTGTCGGACTGTTCGGTCTCGCAACCATCGTCTTTGGCTTGTCCACGCATATGTGGCTGTCGCTCGGCGCTCTGGTCCTGCTCGGGGTTGGGGACATGGTCAGCGTGTACATCCGCTCCAGCCTCATTCAGCTGCACACTCCCGATGCGATGCGCGGCCGGGTATCGGCGGTCAGCGGCCTGTTCATCTCGGCCTCCAACGAACTGGGGGAATTTGAATCCGGGGTGACTGCGGCCTGGTTCGGCCCGGTCGAAGCGGTGGTGGCGGGCGGTGTCGGTGCCCTAATCGTCACGGCAATTTACGCCTGGCGCTTCCCCGAATTGCGGCTCGCCGACCGCTTTGCGGCGCCGGAGCCAAAGCCGCCGGATTGAACCGGCAACAAATCCTATGTTGATTTCGGCGGCGCGCTGGTGCGCAGTGCGACACGCCAATATTTTTGCGGAGCAGAGATCATGACCATCGCCGCCAGCGTTCTCCACACCATCGGCAACACCCCGCATATCCGGGTCAACCGGATTTTCGGCGACAAGGCCCAGGTCTGGCTGAAGTCGGAACGCTCCAACCCCGGCGGATCGATCAAGGACCGGATTGCCCTGGCGATGATCGAGGAGGCGGAGGCCTCCGGCAAGCTGAAGCCCGGCGGCACGATTGTCGAACCGACCAGCGGCAATACCGGCATTGGCCTCGCAATGGTCGCCGCCGTCAAAGGCTACAAGCTGATCCTGGTTATGCCGGATTCGATGAGTATCGAACGCCGCCGCCTGATGCTCGCCTATGGTGCGAAATTTGATCTGACCCCGCGTGACAAGGGCATGAAAGGCGCGATCGAACGGTCGATGGCCATCGTCGACTCAACGCCCGGCGCCTGGATGCCGCAGCAGTTTGAAAATGCCGCCAATATCGCCGTTCACGTCCGCACTACGGCACAGGAAATTCTCGCCGATTTCGCCGCCGCACCGCTCGACGTGCTGGTCACCGGCGTTGGCACCGGCGGCCACATCACCGGCTGTGCGGAGGTGCTGAAGAAAGCTTGGCCGAACCTCAAGGTTTACGCGGTTGAACCTACCCTGTCCCCGGTGATCAGCGGCGGTCAGCCTGGCCCGCATCCGATCCAGGGCATCGGGGCCGGTTTCGTCCCGAAGAACCTCCACACCATATTGCTCGACGGCGTCATTCAGGTCGCCCCGGACGATGCCAAGGACATGGCCCGCCGCTCGGCGCGGGAGGAAGGCCTGCTCGTCGGCATCTCCAGCGGCGCCACTTTGTCTGCCATCGCCCAGAAGCTCCCCGAATGGGGCGATGCCCGGGTCCTCGGCTTCAACTACGACACCGGCGAACGCTATCTGTCCGTCCCGGACTTCCTGCCGACGGAGTAAGGGGGGAATGCCACAGCAGCAAAATCTATCCAAGAATCGCGGACTTGCCGTTGTTGCTATTGCGATTGGTGCAGTGGTCACAATAGGTCATGAGGTAATTTTTAGTGTCTCGCTGAATCGGCCGTTTGACAACAGCGAGCTCCCTACCCTGTTACTTCGTAGCCTGTTGGTTGCTGTTCCCTTCTTGCTGCTGGCACGCCGTGCATCGCATCGTCCGCTATCGTGGCTACTTGGATTGATTCCTACTGTCTGGCTTCAGTGGTGGTGGCTCCAAAAGGGCATAGCTTATCAGACAGCTCCCGATGGTTCAGGCGTTGATATGGTCGGGGCCTTGATCATGGTCATGGCACCATTCGCCATAGCCGTAGTATGTCTCATTTTTGACCTGCTGCTCGCCTATCGCGAAGGCCGATCTACCTAGATGGTTCTGCACTCCAAATCCGCCTGAATCAGTCGTCGTCCCACCCCTGTAGTCCTGCTCGCAGCTTCCCCAATGCCGCTTTCTTGATCTGGCACACTCTGGCAGCCCCCACGTCCAGCACCGCGCCGATTTCGTCGAGGTTTAATTCCTCGACAAAATACAGCTGCAGCACCAACGCTTCGCGCTTGGGCAGGTTGCCGATTTGCGCGGTCAGGGCATCCCGCAACTCTTCCCGCGCGGCATCGTTGGTTGCCCGGTGGGTCGGGATCGTTATCCGATCAGTCTTGAAGGAAAGTGGTCGGGGAGAGAGGATTCGAACCTCCGGCCCTCTGGTCCCAAACCAGATGCGCTACCAGGCTGCGCCACTCCCCGACGCAGGTGTCCCTAGTCGTCGGAGCGGCCATCGTCAAACGAAAGGGCCGGAATAATGATATTCCGGCCCGATTTCGTTGGTGGCGGCTACCAGACCCTGATCCGCTGCTCCGGTGCCAGATAGAGTTTTTGACCCGCCGCTGCGCCCCAGGCCGTGTACCAGGCGTCGAGATTGCGGACCACATAGGGCCGGAAATGCCCCGGCGTGTGCGGATCGGTCGCCAGCTGCGCCTGCAATGACGCATCGCGGTATTTCTGACGCCAGACCTGTGAGAAGCCGAGGAAGAACCGCTGTTCACCGGTCATGCCGTCGATGACAGGCGCTTCCTTGCCACCGAGCGACTTCCGGTAAGCGTCGAGCGCAATGGTCACCCCTGCCAGATCGGCCATATTCTCGCCCAGCGTCAGGCCGCCGTTGACCTTCGTACCCGGTAGCGGCTCATACTCGGCATATTGCGCAACCACCTTGTCGGTCAGCGCCGTGAAGCGTTTGACATCTTCCGGGGTCCACCATTCGGTCAGTTTGCCGGTCGCGTCATATTTTCGGCCCTGATCATCGAAATGATGGATGATCTCATGCCCGATCACCGCGCCGATACCGCCATAGTTGACCGCCGGATCGGCCTTTGGATCAAAGAACGGTGCCTGCAGGATCGCCGCCGGGAACACGATTTCATTGAGGCCGGGATTGGCATAAGCGTTCACCGTCATCGGGGTCATGAACCATTCGCCCCGGTCGATGGGCGCACCGAGCTTGGCGATATTCCGGTTATACTCAAACTGGATGGCCCGCTTGGCATTGCCGTAGGCGTCGCCCTTGACGATGTTGAGGGCGGAATAGTCGCGCCAGGTCGCCGGATACCCGATCTTCGGGGTGAAGGCCGCGAGCTTGGCTTTCGCTTTGACCTTGGTCTCGTCCGCCATCCAGTCGAGCTTGCCCAACCGGTCATCCATCGCAGCGATGATGTTCTTCACCAGATCATCGGCCTGGGATTTGGCCTCGGTCGGGAAATATTTTGTGACGTACAGCTGGCCCAGCGCTTCGCCGAGTGCACCGGTCACCGCATCCGACCCGCGTTTCCAACGCGGCTGGAGCTGCGGGGTGCCGTTCAAGACTGTGCCTTTGAAGGCGAAATTCTGATCGACAAACGCCTTGGGCAGCAACGGAGCCCGATCAGAAATGGTCTGATAGGTCAGCCAGTCCTTCCATACAGCGAGCGGTTGGGAGGCGACAAGTCCGGCAATGCCCTTGAATGCGCTCGGCTGCGCCACAATCACCGCCGCCTGCGTCCCGATCCCGGCCTGATCGAAAAAGGCCTTCCAATCGAATCCCGGAGCCTTTTTCCCAAATTCGGACAACATCCATTTGTTGTAGGTCTTGTCGCTGTCCCGGCTATCAACGCGGTTCCAGTGCACCTGCGCGATACGCTTTTCGAGGTCATAGATGGATTTTGCCTTGGCCGCTGCGTCGGCTTCGCTGGTCCCGGCCAGCACAAGCATCTTGGCGATGTGGCTGACATATTTGGCCCGTGCGTCCACGAACGACGGCTTGTCGACCAGATAATAGTCGCGGTCCGGCAGGCCGAGGCCATCCTGCAGCAGGTACGGGATGTAAACGTCGGGATCCTTGGCATCCTGATTGATGAACCCGTTGAACGGGGTCGGGCCATTCACCTTGAATTCGTCGGCAAAGGCCCGGGCCAGCTGCGCCTTGGTCTTGATCGCCGTGACCTTGGCCAGATCGGCGAGCAACGGTGCGGCGCCAAGCGCTTCAATCGCGGCTTCATCCATGAAGCTGGCGTAATAGTCGCCAACCTTCTGTGCCTCGCTGCCCGGGGCACCACCCGATGCCGCTGCGGCCTCAATGATCTCCCGGGTGCGTGCCTGGCTTAGATCACGGAGCTTGGTGAACATGCCGTAGCTGGCGCGGTCAGCCGGAATCTCGAGCGTCTTTAGGTAAGTGCCATTGGCAAACTGCCCCCAATCGTCGCCGGGGAGTACTGATCGGTCCATGCCCTCAACATCAAAGCCCCAGGTTCCGATATCGGGTTTGGGCGCGGGCGGCGCGACGACCGCAACAGGTGCAACAACGGTCGGCGCCGGTGCTGCGACGGTGCTGGTCATCGAACAGGCAGACAGAGCGACGCCGACGACCGAAAGCAGAAAGACAGGTTTGAACAAGGCGAACCCTTTCAAGGAAATTGGAATGACCGGACCCTAGCGCCTCAAAGCCAAGGCGCAAGGCAGGATATTGCACGAACCTGTCACACAAGCTTGGCCGCAGACCATCATGATCCTGCGTAGCGCTGCTCCGCCCACGGATCGCCGATATTGTGATAACCGCGCACCTCCCAAAACCCGGGACGATCCGCTGCTGCAAATTCGATGCGTTTCAACCATTTCGGCGATTTCCAGAAATAGAAGGCCGGGATCACCAGCCGGGCCGGACCCCCATGCTCCCGGCCAATTGCTTCACCCTGCCAGCTATGCGCGACCAGCACATCCTCCGCCGCAAAGGCTTCGAGACTGACATTGGTGGTATAGCCGTCATATCCCTGAAGAAGGACGTGGCACGCCTCCGTCAGGGGGCGAACCAACGCGATGAGCGTCGCTGCCGCCACCCCCGTCCAGCGGTTGTCGTAACGGGACCATTGGGTCACGCAGTGGATATCGGACACCATCTCGGTTTGCGGCAATCCAGCAAAGGCCTCCCAGTCCAGCGTTACTGGCGTTTCCACACACCCGTCGATCGCCAACCGCCAATCGCAGCGCGGAACATCGGGCTGCACCCCGAGGTCAAGGACCGGCCAGTTTTCCACGAGCCGCTGCCCGGGCGGGAGCCGGTCGAGCCGTCGGTCTCCCGCTTTGCCAGTCAGCAGACGTCCATCGTGCGCCCATTGCTGCTTGGTGCGAACCAGTTTGTCCTTGGTGCCCGCCACCACCGGCTTAGGTCCGGCGTTGGCGGCGTCGGTGCCAGCGCAATCTGGTCCGCAGGTCCCAGCCGATCCTGACGGAGAGGGCAGCGGTGATGCTGACGAAGATCGCGAGCGGCAGCAGCCCGATCCCGGTCGTCGCAATCCAGTCCACCACGACCGCGAACCAGCCGACCGGTGGAACGGTGCCTGCTCCACCTGGCGGCGGTGCGCTGATCCAGGCACCGATGGTATGCGCGCCGAGAATCAGCGGCGGCAGGGTCACCGGATTGACCGTCCAGGTCACACCGAGCGACACCAGCGCATTCGCCCGGCTTGGAATGGTTGCGATGACGACCAGGATCGTGTGTGCCACCGGGATCAGGATTGCGAAAAACAGCCCGACCCCAACTCCGCGGCTCACCGAACGACGGTTGAAATGCCAGAGATTGGGGTCATCCAATTTATGCGCAATCGGGCGCAGCAGCGGCATGCGCTGCAAGGCTTCCCGGTTGGGGGTCTTGTCCTTGATATATTGTATGATCTTGCGCATGTCGGTCATCTATACGCTGTGGAGCGGGTGTGGTGACAGCGCTAATTCACCCCGGCTAGCCGCGATCCCGCATGATCCGGCCCTGCTCGCGCTTCCAATCCTGTTCCTTGGCATGTTCGCGCTTGTCGTGCAGTTTCCGCCCCTTGCCGAGCGCCAGTTCAACCTTGGCCCGGCCACGATCATTGAAATAGACGCATAGCGGAACCAGTGTCATGCCCTGACGTTGGATTGCGCCCTGCAATTTTCCGATTTCACGAGCTTTCATAAGAAGTTGTCGCGGTCGTTTCGGTTCATGGTTGAACCGATTTCCCTGAAGATACTCAGGGATATTGGCGTTGATCAGGAACAATTTGCCGTCTTTGACTTCGGCATAGCTCTCGGCGATGCCACCGTCTCCGGCGCGCAGCGATTTGACCTCGGTTCCGGTCAGCGCAATGCCCGCCTCGAACGTCTGATCGATGGCATATTCATAACGGGCACGGCGGTTTTCGGCGACGGTTTTGACCTTCAGGCCAATCGTCGCAAGCTGGGGGCGGGACATCAGCCAAGCCCGGCCAGTGCGGCATCGACTGCCCGCCGCGCGGCGTCCGACGGCGGCGTGATCGGCAGGCGCGTCTCTGCCGACATCCGCCCGGCCCTGTGCAACGCATATTTGACCGGCCCCGGACTTGAATCGGCAAACATGGCGGCATGCAGCGGGTAAAGCCGGTCGTTGAGCGCGAGGGCCGTTTCCGCATCACCAGCCAAACTCGCCGCCTGAAATTCGGCGCACAGGCGCGGGGCGATATTGGCCGTAACCGAGATGCAGCCGACCCCGCCCATCGCGTTGAAGCCGAGCGCTTCATCGTCGTTGCCGGACACCTGGCAAAAACCCGCCCCGCACGCCAGTCGCTGTGCCGTGACCCGGGCCGGATCGCCGGTCGCATCCTTGATACCGATGATCGACGGGAAATCGGCAACCAGCCTGCCCATCGTGTCGACATTCACGTCGACGACAGTGCGGCTGGGGACATTGTAGAGCATGATGGGCAGGTCGCATCCCTCCGCCAAAGCAGCGAAATGCGCGTACAAACCGGCTTGGCTCGGCTTGTTATAGTAAGGGCAAACAACCAGCGCGGCGGCGGCACCAGCGGCCTTGGCGTGCCGCATGTGTATCAACGCGGTCGCGGTGTCGTTCGACCCGCATCCGGCAATCACGGGGACCCGCCCATCGGCGACGTCCAGCGTCAGATCGATGACGCGGTGGTGCTCGTCATTCGACATGGTTGCGGCCTCGCCAGTCGTCCCGCACGGGACGAGCGCGCTGCTGCCTTCGGCGATTTGCCAGGCGACGAAGGCCCGGAACGCCGCCTCATCAATCGCTCCGTCGCGAAATGGCGTCACCAGAGCCGGGATTGATCCTGTAAACATCGCTTTGGCCCTTCACCGGCGAATGCGTTGGTGGTTATGCTGCCGTGCATCGGCGCGGGTTATTCTGCCTGCCTTGATAGGGAGCCGGGAGCGGCCATGTCCAGTAGACTTGCGTATATTGTCCTGCTTGCCACTTTGGTAGGCCTGTTCGCCTGGTCGGCCAGCGCTGCCCTGACCCCCGACCAGCACCGACTCTACGCCGGACAATTGGCAGACAATGCCCGGGGCAGCTTCCCACCAATATCGACGTCCGGCGACCAAGCGCCGGTAGACGCTGCGGCGAGTACGCTGGTCTGGTGGGACCGGCTGCGGCGCGACACCTATCCCGCCACCTTTGCGGAACTCAGCAGCTTCCTGCGGCACCATCCGGGCTGGCCGTTGGAAACCCAATTGCGACGGCGCGCAGAACGGCTGATTGAGGCCTCAACCCCCCTGCCCGACCGCATCGCCTATTTTGCCCAATTCCCACCGCTGTCGGCGTCCGCAAAATTTCGGGCCTCCGAAGCCTATCTGCCAATTGGCCGCGGGGCGGAGGCGGTTCGTTTGGCACGGCAGGCTTGGGTTTCCGACGGACTGCCGCTTGCCCAGGAAGCAGAACTCGGCAGCAAGTTCTTCGGGTCCCTAACTCCGGATGACCATTTCGCCCGGGCCGACCGCCTGCTCTGGTCTGGCCAGTCGAGTGCCGTCATCCGCATGGGAGCGTTGATCCCGGCGCCAAGGCGGGCGGTCATCGATACCAGATTGGCCCTGAAGTCGGATGCAGTTGGGGCCGCCGAACAACTGGCTGCGCTATCCGCCGCGGACCGGCTGGACCCCGGCCTCATCGTCGATCAGGTGGCGTGGTTGCGGCGGGCGCAGCAGGTGTTTCAGGCGCGCGTTTTGCTGGCCGATGCCGTTATCGCGCAAGGGGCACCACTCGACCCGGTCCGTTGGATGCAATTGCGCCGTGAAATGGCCCGCAGCGCGGTCCTGGACGGGCAGTATGAGCTGGCCTACCGGATCGCGGCGAACCACCGAACGTTCCCGCTGGGTCGGGGTCTCAGCGCCGGTAGCGACGCTGAGCGTGACGTCTTGACCGATCTGGAATTCCTCGCCGGCTGGACCGCGTTGCGCAACCTCGGTGAGCCCGTGCGGGCCATGAATCATTTCCAGAACTACCGGAATGCCGCGAAAAGCCCGTTGACGCAGGCGCGCGGCGACTATTGGGCTGGGCGTGCAGCCGACGTCGCCGGAGACACCCCCCGAGCCCAGCGCTTCTACGAGAGCGCTGCTACTCATCCGGACTTTTTCTTCGGCCAATTGTCCGCCGAACGACTGGGGCGCCCGCTGTCCTTGCCGCAGGAGCTGCGCATCGCCATTTCCAGTTCAGCCCGCCAGCGATTTGACGAGAACGAAATTGTGAGGGCGGCCCAACTCCTCGGCGAAATCGGGGATCGGGCGCGGCAGACAATGCTGCTGAAACATTTGGCGGAAACCGCCGAAACGCCGGTCCAGCAGCATCTTGTCGCGTCGCTCGCCACAAAAGTTGATCGACCCGACATCGGTGTTCTGGTCTCACGGGAGGCTAGGAGCAGCGGCGGCGCGGCGCTGCTTGATGCTGCCTACCCCCGCCTGCCGTTCGGGCCCCTCGCCGGCGATATTTCGCTGGTTCACGGCGTTACCCGGCAGGAAAGCCGCTTTGATCAGACCGCCGTCAGTCCAGCAAATGCCCGGGGTCTTATGCAGTTGATGCCAGCAACCGCCCGAGAGCAGGCGGGCAAGCTCGGGCTTCCCTATGATCAGGCACGCCTGACCGGTGACCAGCAGTATAACGCGACGCTCGGTGCGGCCTACCTTCAGCGCCTTGTCGACCGTTGGGACGGCAATACCGTGCTGGCGGTGGCCAGCTACAACGCCGGGGCTGGCAATGTCAGCAAATGGGTCCGCGCCAACGGCGACCCCCGCGATCCGAACGTTGATGTAATCGACTGGATCGAGAAGATACCGTTTTCCGAAACCCGGATTTATGTCTGGCGGGTGCTGGAGAACAGTGTGATGTACGATCTTCTCCACCGGCCTTCATCGATGCCACCGGTGCCAAATCGCCTTTCCACCTATCTTGCAAAGCGGCGGCCGGAATAGGCTGGTTGATCAGGCTGGTGGTAGGTTCAGTTCGGCCCTGACCTGCGCACTGTGTTCGCCCCTCGTACCTGCGGGCAGCGGCGCGGGCACCGGGGTGCCGCTGAACCGGATCGGGTGGCGCGCGGTGCGGACCCTACCAAGGGCTCCGTGATCGATGACCGCAATCGCGCCATTGTGGATGACCTGCGGGTTATCAAGAACCTCATCCAGGTTGTGGACGACCGAACCTCCTGCCCCGTGTTTCAGGCAGCCATCCATGAATTCGGCGGAGGTCAGGTTCGCTACGGCTTCCGCCAGGATCGGCCCCCACAGCCGGATATTCCTGGCTCTGGCACCGCCGGTGGCAAAACGTTCATCTGCCGCCAGATCGGGCCGATTGAGGGCAGCGCAAAGGCCGGTGAATTCATGATCCTGGAAACTCGCCAGCGCCACCGACCCGTCTCGGGTTTTCCAAAGCCGCGTGAAGCGCCCAGCAGCCGGTGATACCGGCGGCGGTTCATCCATGAACCCCTGATTGAAACTCCCCTCCGGCCAATTGAAGGCCAGCGCCGCGTCCAGCATCGCAACCTCGATCCGCTGCCCCTCCCCGCTCCGCTCCCGCGCGAACAGTGCTGCTGTGATCCCTTGTGCGGCGGTCAGGCCAGTGACCTTGTCGCAGATCAGGGTCTTGATCAGTTGCGGTTCGCCGTCCGGGCCGGGCTGCGTCGCGGCAATGCCGGAACTGGCCTGGATCATCGGATCATAGGCCCGAAGCCCCGCATAGGGTCCGTCGCGGCCATAGCCGGTGATCGAGCAATAGATCAGCCGGGGATTTATGGCGCGCGCCGCCGCCCAGCCGAACCCGAGCTTGTCGAGCACACCGGGCCGGAAATTCTCGATCAGCACGTCGGCTCGCTCAATCAGAGCGGCGACCAGTGCCCGGCCATCATCGGTCTTCAGGTCGGCCGCAACCGCCCGCTTGCCGCGATTGATCGAGATGTAGGTCGACGACAAATCGCCCTTGGTCGGCCCAAGCCAGCGAACCGGGTCACCGCCCGGCCCTTCAACCTTGATGACGTCGGCACCTTGATCGGCAAGCCAGCCCCCGGCCAGTGGCCCGGACACGACCTGGCTGAGATCGACCACCCTTACACCCGTCAGTGGTCCAGCCATGATCTCGTCTCCTATTCGGTCACATCACGCCCACGGGTTTCGGGTAGCAGGAACACCGTCACCAGCAGCGCCACCAGCACCACCGCCATCGTGTACCACAGCCCGCCAAACACATCCCCGGTGGTCACCACGATGTACTGGGATACGAACGGCAGGAAACCGCCGAAATAGCCAGTGCCGATATGATAGGGAATCGACATCGAAGTGTAGCGGATGCGGGCCGGGAACAGCTCAACCAGGATGACCGCGACCGGGCCGTAGGTCATGCCCGACAGGATGCCGAGCAGCACCACAGCAATGATGATCCGCAATTCGGAGCGCCCGTCAGGGTCAGGCCCAACCTGCCAGCCTTTGACCGGATCAACTTTTCCAGGATAGCCCGATACCTGCAGCGCAGCCGCGAAGGCATCCGGTTGCAGACCTTCGATCTTTGTGGAGCCGATGGTGACAATGACGGCCCCTGACCCGCTGGCCTTGGTGTACCCGACGCCCTGTTTCGCAAAATAATCCAGTATCTTGCCACAGTCGCTGTCCTGCCCCTTTTCGGCGAACGGGTTATAGTCACAATCGGCATTGCTAATGGTGACTGGCGCGCGCGCCATGGCTGCGGCCAGCGCCGGGTTGCCGGCATTGGCAATCATGTGAAACAGCGGGAACAGCAACGATAGCGTCAGCACATAACCAACCACCATTGGTGGCTTCCGCCCGACCTTGTCCGAAAGCCAGCCAAAAAACACGAAGGATGGTGCAGCAATAATGGTCGACAGCCCGATGAGCATTTGCGCCGTCGTCGTGTCGATCCGTGTTGTCTGCTGGAGGAAATACAAGGTCTGGAACTGGGCGGTGTACCAGATGACCGTCAGACCGGCGGCGATGCCAAACATCGCAACGAATATTCGCTTCACGTTGCCCGGCTCGGCAAAGCTGTCCTTCAATGGGTTCTTGGAAGTTGTCCCGGCCTCCTTCATCGCCTGGAACACCGGACTTTCACTCAATTTCAAGCGGATATACAAAGAAATCGCCAGCAGCAGCAGCGAGAACAGGAACGGCAGTCGCCAGCCCCAATCATTGAACGCCTCTTTGCCGAGCAGCGCGGTAAAGCCCAACACCACCGCCAGCGACAGCATGAAGCCGCCAACCACAGATACTTGGATGAAGCTCGTGTAAAAGCCGCGTTTGCCGGGCGGGGCATGCTCCGCCACATAGATGGCCGCACCGCCATATTCGCCGCCGAGCGCCATTCCCTGCAACACCCGCAGGAACAGCAGCAGGATCGGCGCCCAAACTCCGATTTCGGCATAGGTCGGTAGAAACCCGACCCCAGCGGTCGCAACACCCATCAGCGTGATGGTCACCAAAAACGTGTATTTGCGACCCACCAAATCGCCCAAATGCCCGAATATAATCGCGCCAAGCGGCCTGACCCCAAAGCCAACCCCGAACGCCGCCAAGGATTTCAGGAGAGCGGCGGATTCATTGTCAGACGGGAAAAACAGGTTGCCGAGCAGAACTGCGAGCGTGCCGTAGACAAAGAAATCATACCATTCGAACACCGTGCCGAGGGACGATGCGACGATAACGAGTTTGGTATTGGGCGCTTCGGACTGGCCCGAGCCCTCCGGCAACACTGCAACTGACAATCTACGCCCCTCCCCCAGGATTCGCACCGTTATAGCGGCAGGCCTGCCGCTTTGTCTGCATAGCTCTGGTCGGTCATGCCTGTTCGACGAACTGGTCTATGGCACCGAAGATGGAATGACCGGCGCTGTCCTTCACCTCAAGCCGGACCCGGTCCCCGAATTTCAGGAACGGGGTCTGCGGAGCGCCCGACGCGATGGTTTCGATCATGCGGATTTCGGCGATGCACGAATAACCGCGCCCTCCGGCGGCCACTGGCTTGCCCGGTGAACTTCCGTCCTTGTTGGACACTGTCCCCGATCCGACGATGGTGCCGGCGCCGAGCCGACGGGTCTTGGCGACATGGGCGATCAACTGCGCGAAGCTGAAGGTCATGTCGACGCCGGCATCCGGTTTGCCGAAGGGTTGATCGTTGACGCTCGATAGCAGCGGCAGGTGCAGCTTCGCGTCACGCCAAGCCGGGCCAAATTCATCGGGCGTGACCGCGACGGCGGCAAAGCTTGTTGAGGGCTTGGACTGATAGAAGCCGAACCCTTTGCCGAGTTCCCCCGGGATCAGGTTGCGCAGGCTGACGTCGTTGACCAGCAACACCAGCCGGATATGCGCCGCGGCCTCCTCTACGGTGCAGCCCATCGGCACATCGCCGGTGACGACCGCGATTTCCCCTTCAAAATCGATGCCGAATGCCTCGTCCGGGACACGGATGGCATCGCGCGGCGGAGTGAAGTCATCCGAACCGCCCTGATAGACCAGCGGGTCGGTCCAGAAACTGGCGGGCATTTCGGCCCCGCGCGCTTTCCGTACCAGCTCGACATGATTGACGTAGGCCGACCCATCAACCCACTGATGGGCGCGCGGCAATGGGCAATGTGCCTGCCGCTCGTGGAAGCGCATCATCGGGATGGCTTCATGGGCAAGATCCTGAGCCAGCAGCCGCAGTTGCGGCTCGCAGCTATCCCAATCGTCAAGCGCGGCCTGCATCGTCGGGGCGATGTGGCTGGCATCGGCACACCAGGCGAGGTCAGTCGACACAACGACAAGCCGCCCATCGCGCCCGCCCTTCAGCGATGCGAGTTTCATTGACGCTCCCCCCAAAATACCATGCCACCCGGTTACGCTGCCTGCGTTCCGCATTCAAGCGAGGCATCGGTCCGGGTGGTCGGAGAGCGGCATGGCGGGCACGCGCCGGAGTTGCGTGCCCGCCCAAGGTCACCGTTAGTAGCCGACGATACCGCCATCATTCTTGGTAATGACGATGGTTGCCGACCGTGGCCGCGAAACCGCCGTCGGGTTGGTCTGGCTGGCAGGCCAGTTGGACGGAAATGTGTTCGGGAAGCCGGTTGTCGTGTCTTCACCCGGATGCTGGATATTCACAAACAGCGTGCGTCCATCCGGCGTGGAATCCACCCCGGTCACTTCACATTCCTTGGGTCCGACCAGGAACCGGCGGAGTGTGGTGCCGGGTGCGCGCCCGACGATGGTTGCTTGCGTCCGGGTTACGCCGCCGGTGCCGGTATTGGTGATCGTCCGTGCCCCGCCGTCACCGACGTTGCCTGGTTGCGCCACCAACATCATGCAGTTGGTGGTATCGATATAGGCACCGTCGTCGGTTTGAATCCACAGCAACGGGTTGACCAGCCCGCCTGCATTCTGTGGCCGGGAGAACCACAGGCCGTCGGGGCTGGAAAAATCATTGTCTGCCGAAAGGCCCGACAGATTGATGTTGGTCGCGTCATAGTTTGAACGGGACCCGAATGCATAAATGTCCCAGGCAAAGCCGGTTGCCTCCGTCGTGTTGCCGGTTTCGCGCAGGCGCAGGATATGCCCGTTGGAATTGCCGAAGACATTGTTACCATTGGCCTGTTGCGCATTATAGTGACGCGGATTGGCGGCATCGGTCCCGGCGAGCGGCCGGCTGGTGGCATTGCCATTGGTCAGCGTCAGATACATTTCGCCAGTCGCCGGATTGACCGCGGTCCATTCCGGACGATCCATCGGGGTGGCCCCGAGTGCATCGCCGGCAAGGCGGGCATGGGTCAGAACATCGGCCTGATCGGCAAAGGGATAGGCCACGTTTGCTGCTGTCAACGGAGCCGTTCCGAACACCAGCGGCAGCCAGACCCCCGACCCGTCGGCGTTGAACCGCGCAACATAAAGCGTCCCGGCATCGAGATACTTGTCGCCGATGGCCATCCGGTCAGCGGCGGTGGCGTCAGCGGCGGCCCAAGGTGCCGCCGAGACAAATTTGTAGAGATAGTCGCCGCGCGCATCATCCCCCATGTAGAAGGCCGGACGGACGCCGACGACAAACCGTCCGGGCCAGCAGCCTTCATGGGCGAACCGGCCGAGCGCGGTGCGCTTTCTGGGGACCGACGTCGGTGAATAGGGATCGGACTCGACCACCCAGCCAAACTGATTGGCTTCATTGCGGAAGTCGGCTGCTGCGCTCGCGCCCGTCACTTCGGCGGTGAGTCGTGTGTAGATGGTGTTCGCCGGATTGGCCGGCATGACTGAGAACCAGGCATAGGCCCCGCCGCCCAGCGGTCCGCCACCGACCGAGTAGCGGGTGAGCGCGGTGATTTCCTTGGCGGTGCGGAGCGGATTGTCGGTGATGCTGCGCCGCCGGAAATAGCCGGCCCAATTTTCTTCACAAGTCAGGCTGGTGTTCCAGGGTGTGAAGCCATTGGCGCAGTTGTTGAGCGTGCCACGCCCTGCAACTCCCGTCGGTGAGAATGCGGTTTGCATGAGCGCGTTGCCTCGAGCAGGTCCATTGATCTGGATCGGTGTCAACGGCGTTATCCGACGATTAAGGGTCGATCCCTGCATATAGCTCCAGGCACCTGACGGGCTCGCTCGCAGAACCTCGATGGTGCTGGTGCCGTGAGCTTCCATCTCCTTGATGACTTCGGCTTCCGGACGCGTGCCGTTCGCCAGAGTGGTGGCACCGTTCGGATGCAGATAGCGCTGGGTAATATTCTCGTGGTTCATCACCAACAGACCTCGCAAGCTGTTGCTCGGATCGGGTGCCGTCGTTGTTGCGTTGAGGCCAAAATAGTAGAGGGCGTCAGAATGATCCCCGCCGCGCTGCGCAAAATTGGTGTCGGTGCCATTGTTGGCATAGGCCGGGACGCCCGCTGCAATCGGATCGCCGAGCGCGTAGAGGACGCTCACCGAATAGCCTGCTGGCACAGCTACGACGTCCGCCAGGCTTTTCGGGACGGCAGTGAAGCCAAGCGCGGCTGGAGAGATCGTGACCATTGTATCGGCCGTTGAAACCGCGCCGTCGCGGTCGGTGGCGATGAAGGAGAAAATGAGCGGGGTTGCGGTGGCAACGCTCGGCGCAAGGAAGGTGGCGATCTGCGTTGTAGCATTCTGAAGGGGCACCGTCGGACCCGACACCTGTCGCCATTCAACCACCACGCCACCCTGAGCATCGCTGGCCGTACCCATCAGAGTCACGACTCGGCCCGAGTTCGATGCGCCGCTCGAACCGGCCGTGACGACCGGTGGGGTGTTGACGCCATTGTCAGCGCAGGCGGCGAGCAGGCTGCTGCCAAAAACAGCGGCGGCGGTTGCCTGGGCGCCACCGAAGATGGCCGAGCGGCGCGAATATCGGGCCTCGACGATGCTGTGCAGCGATGGATTGCCGGAGCGATTGGTATCGACGTCGCCGTCGCTATAACTGAACGCCTGTATCGAATCCGACATCATCAAGTCCCCTGTAAAGCCAAGGGCAACTTGCTAGGTGCGCCATGCGACAGTCAGATGGACAATATCTTACAAGGGCGTGACGCGTTGCCGGACGGCCTGCTCAGGCGAACGGATTTTTGGAGCCGCGCAGATTGAGCCGGATTGGAACCCCGGCAAACCCCAGGTCATCCCGCAGCGAATTGATCAGATAGCGGCGATAGCTTTCTGGCAGTTCGTCGAGCCGGTTGCCGAACACCACGAAGGTTGGCGGGCGGATATTGGCCTGCGTGACATAGCGCAGCTTGATCCGGCGACCATTGGGCGCGGGCGGCGGATTGCGGTCCGATGCCGCCTCGAACCAGCGATTGAGCGCCGAGGTCGATATCCGTCGGCTCCAGCCGTCACGCGCCTCGAACGCGACCTTCAGCAGCATGTCGAGGCCTTTGCCCGTAGCACCGGACAGCGCCAGCAGCGGCACGCCTTTGATCTGCGCAAGGCCTTCATCAAGGGCCTTGGAGACGCCTTGGAACAGTTTTGACTGGTCGACCGCCACATCCCATTTGTTGAGGGCAATGACCAAGGCCCGCCCTTCGGAGATCACCAGATCGGCAATGCGCAGATCCTGCGCCTCCAACCCCAGTGTCGCGTCGAGCAGCAGGACCACGACTTCGGCAAAATCAATGGCGCGCTTGGTGTCGGTGGCCGACATTTTTTCAAGCTTTTCTGTCACCTTGGCCCTGCGGCGGAGTCCGGCGGTATCGACAAGTCGAACCCGCCTGCCCTGCCATTCCCAATCAATCGCAATCGAATCGCGGGTGATCCCGGCTTCGGGGCCAGTGACCAGCCGCTCCTCGTTCAGCAGCGTGTTGATCAGGGTCGATTTTCCGGCATTGGGGCGACCGACGATCGCCAGTTTCAACGGTTCTGCTGCCAGCCGTGCCGCCTGTTCCTCGTCGCTTTCCTCGCCGATTTCCGGTTCGGGGTCCGGGGCGAGCGGATCGAGCAGTGGCTGCAGCGCTTCAAACAGGTCAGCAAGGCCTTCCCCATGTTCGGCGGAAATTGGCACCGGGTTGCCAAGGCCAAGTTCGAAACTCTCGTAAAAGCCGGTATCGCCTGCCTTGCCCTCCGCCTTGTTCGCAACCAGAACGGTGGCAACATCCTGTTCCCGCAGCCAGCGGGCAAAATGCCGGTCCATGGCGGTGATCCCGGCCCGGGCATCAATGACCATCAGGGCGACATCGGCATCGAGAATCGCGGCGTGGGTCTGGGTCTTCATCCGGCCCGCCAACGATTCCGGTGCTTCTTCCTCCAGCCCGGCCGTGTCGACGATGCGGAAATTCAGGTCAAACAGCGACGCGTCGGCCTCCCGGCGGTCGCGGGTCACCCCCGGCGTATCATCGACAAGTGCGATCTTCCGTCCAACCAACCGGTTGAACAGCGTCGACTTGCCGACATTGGGACGCCCGACAATGGCAACAGTGGGAAGGCGATTCATGCCGGGGCTTTAGAGGGTCGCGGCCCGACACGCAAAACATGCCGCCTGCCGACCGCGATTTGCCACTTCAAGACCGGCAGACGACGTGCAATGATCACCGCATGACGACCGCCGCCCCGCAAAGCGAGATCACGCCCAAGCTGGTCGAAGCGCTGTACCTCGAGGCCATGGGCCTGGCGGATTCGGCCCGGCAATATTTTGATGAGGAGGGCATGGAGGATCGCAACAGCCTCGATCCGCTGGCCCGGGTGACCTTCAGTTGCGAATCGCTCAAAATCACGACCCGGCTGATGCATGTGGTTGCCTGGCTGATGGTCCGCAAAGCCGTGGAGGCCGGTGAACTGACCGCGAGCGAAGCCACCCAATCCGCCCGCCGCTTGGGACGCGCCACCGATGTCGGCGGCCCCGACGTCCGGGTCGATCTGCTGCCACTCCGGGCCCGCAAGCTGATGGCGGCGAGTATTGATCTCTACGACCGCGTTAAACGGCTCGACGCCCAAATCGGCGGCGACGGCCCCGACGCCAGCGACGACGCCCGCGCCCTGCTCGATAGATTGCGCGCGTCGATATAGGTGCGGCTATCCCTCTCGTCCGGCCGTCACACAAACCCTAAATTGCGGGTTGAATAGTTGCCTATGTTGGGCAGGACCGTTGCTAGCTCGCTGGTGGCAACGCCGAACCAGCTTGCGAGTGTTGCGGCATACTGGTCGACGCCGATGCTGGGCAGCAACCGGCCTTGCCCGACGTCGTCGGGGCCATTGCTGGCGACCGCCGGAGCGGTGCCGTAGAATCGGCGGCCATTGACCGCTCCCCCCATGACGAAATGCATCCCGCCCCAACCGTGGTCCGATCCGTCGGTATTGGACACCAACGTCCGACCGAAGTCGGAGGCGGTGAAGGTCGTCACCCGGTCGGCGACGCCCAGTTCCACCGTCGTGTCGTAAAAGGCCCGCATCGCCGCGCCAACCCGGGTCAACAGGGTCGAATGGGTGGCGACCAGGGTATCATGCGTGTCAAACCCGCCGAGCGAGGCGAAAAACACCTGCCGCTTGGCCCCGACCTCGTTGCTCGTCGCGATCAACCGGGCGATCAGCCGCAATTGGTCGGCGAGCGAATTCCCCGTCGGATAGACGGTGTTGATGGTCGGTGACCCAGCCAGTGCCGCCGTGACCTGCGCATAGGCATCGAGTGAACGCTTGGTCACGCGGGTATGTTCATTCTCGAACAAATGGGTGCGCGGCGCAGTGATCATCGATCTGAGCGCCGTGTTCGCCGTCGCCGAGCCGAACAGCGTTGTCGCATTGTTGTTAAGTGCCACCGGACCTGCGGTCGTTACACTATATTGCACCGCCGAACGTCCGGTCAGGAACACCGCATTGCCCGCCGCATTGATGCAGGTCAGCGTTGAATTGCCATTGCCGGCCTGAAACAAATCCCCGATGCGGCCACCCCAGCCCGAGGTGGCACCCTCCGAGTTGGAGGCCTGGAAGAAGCTCTGTTGGTCATTGTGCGAAAACAGCTTCGGCGGCAGCGGGACGCTGCGCGCGTTATACTGGGTCTTGGTCGTCGGCTGGATCAGCGTACCCAGATTGAGCATCACCGCCAGCCGCCCGGCATTGAAGGGCGCAATCAGCGGCGCAAGTTCAGGAGCCAACGCATACTGGCGGCCCGCAGCCGGAGCCGCGACCGGGTTCAACACTGTCGCATCGAGTTGCGCCCGCTGATAGGCGATATTCGAGCGCAGATTTTGGTACAGCGCGAAATTACTGGCGTCGTACGGCACCACCGTGTTGGCATAATCATTCCCGCCAAACAGGAAAATGCAGACCAGCGCCTTGTAGTCGGACGCCGTTGCGGCAGCGGCCTCACCGATGGCCCCCATAGTCAGAGCAAAGGGCGCTGCGGCCCCAGCCATGCCAAGGACCGAGGCCCGGTTCAGAAAGGCACGGCGCGAGAGAGAGTCGGTCATGATCGACGCCTTTCTATTTGAGGGTGATATATTCGGGGGAGGCCATCACCAGCAGGATCGCGGTGTAGATCCGGTTGAGAATGCCGGCCGGGGTCGTGCTGGCGATACTGTCGACCGCCGTCCGGATGGTGGCAATAGTAGCGGGACTGACCTGACCGGCCGCGACCAGCAGATTGACCTCGGCAACCAGGGCGGCGCTGTCGGTGGCGATATTCTGGAGCGCCGTATAGTTCGGATCGGCGTCCCCCGCACCGCTGACGATCAGCGACTGCATATAGTTAATATAGGCCACCACAGAGGGTTCATTGGTGATCTGGAATTCCGGCCCGACCAACCCGGCGGTCGACAAAGCACTGCCCGGCGGGGAATAGCCGGGGCGGAAGAAATTGAACACGCTGGGAGCGCGCCCGGGGCTTTGCCCGAGTCGGTTGGCGGTGCTGCTGGTGTCGCCAAACCCCCAGGCGTTGGAGGGCGACGTGACCCCAAAGGCTCTGGCCCAACCCGTCAGGCGCATGATCGGCTCGCGTAGCTTGCCGACGCTCGCCCCGGTGGCAACCGCGTCCGAACGGGCTTCGGTGTCCATCAGGATGGCGCGGATCACCGCCTGCATGTCGCCGCGCACGCCCGCGCCATTGTTGTTGAAGGCCGCTGCGACCCGCCCGACATAGGCCGGGCTGGGATTGGAGGTTACCAGCCGCTGGATCAGTTGCTTGCCGATGAACGGTCCGACATTGGGGTGAGCAAAGATGGTGTTGAGCGCAATCTGCAGGCTGGCCGGGCCGTCGGTATTGGCCGGGATCGTCGTGCCGAGAAACACCTTCGTCCCGGATTCGTGAGTGGCTGCGGTGTTGATCAACGGACGCCGATAACGGTCTGGCGTGGTGCTGTCGTTGGAATCGAGGTTGAAGCCGGTGAATACCCGCGCGAGGCCGGTGACATCGGCGGGCGAATAGGTTTCAATCGGCTGGCCGCCGCTCATGCGCAGACTGCCGTCCAAATTGAGTTCCTGAAGGCCAATGGTGAACAATTGCATCAGTTCGCGGGCATAATTTTCGTCCGGAACCGAGGTGCCGTTGGACCGACGGTTACCGAGGAAGGTCAGGAAGGACGACATTGCCGCGTTGGTCGAAATCCGGTCGAGCAGCGTGCGAAAATTGCCGAATGCTCCGTCCCAAAGAATGTCGACGTAAGCTGCCATGGCAAAGGCCCGCCAATTCAGGTTTATGCCTGCAATCGCCACGACGAGGATATCGAGCAGCGCCATCCCGACCCGTTGCCGCAACTGGTCCTGCCCGGTGATGAGCTGCCGCCACATCGTCTGGTTGAAGCCGTTTTCGCTGTTGATGTTGGTAGCGGCATTGAACCCCTGCGCCACCAGCCAGTCCCAATGGGCGATTTCGCGCGGTGTGTTGAACTGCTCGGTAATCCAGGCGTCATAGCCGACGGATTGGACCCGCTGGATGTCTGCCGTGGTCGAGCCCATCGCCGCCTGCGCCAGCATCCGGGATGCCTGCATGCCAGTCGGGGCGACAACGACCGGTGGCGGTACGACAACGACGCCACCGCCGCCGCCGCTGGCGGGTGCTGCACCGCTGCCACCACCGCACGCCGCAAGGATGGCGGAGGCAGCAACGACAAAACCAACGGGAGGGGGGGACGCTTCGACGGGCGCGTCCACGGCGGGTTCGAGTGCTTCAACAGACATCGATCTCTCCCTCATCGGGCCTCGGCATAGCATAGCTACGCAGCAGAATGCAGACAGTTTCAGGGTAAACGCGGCGTTCAGCACGATTCCCTTGCACCGCGCTTGCAATTCCGGCCGCATGCCGCCATAGACCGCCCCGGCTCGGCGGGCAGTTATTGCCCCACGATCACAAGATAGCCGGAGGGGCGACGGATTGGCCGTCGTCAGCGATCGGCCAAAATGGAGAGAAATGCATGCCGTTTTACGAGCATGTCTTCCTGGCACGCCAGGATCTGGCCCAAGGCCAGGTGGACACTTTGTCCGAAGCCGTCACCAAAATTGTTGAAGATGGCAACGGCAAGGTCACCAAGACCGAATATTGGGGTCTTCGCAACATCGCCTACCGCATTCGTAAGAATCGCAAGGCGCACTATGTCCTGATGAACATCGACGCCCCGACTGCGGTTGTGGCGGAGATTGAGCGTCAGGCCGGGCTGAGCGAAGATGTCCTGCGTTATCAGACCGTCCGGGTTGACGAACTGGAAGCCGAACCATCGGCCGTCCTGCGCAAGTCCGACCGGGAAGACCGTGGCAGCCGCGGCGGTGACCGTGGCGGTCGTGGCGGCGGTTTCCGCGCCGAACGCGGCCCGCGCGAAGACCGTGGTGGCTACGGCGACCGTGCCCCCCGCAATGAGGAGATGGCATAATGGGCCGCCCCTTTTTCCGCCGCCGCAAGAGCTGCCCTTTCTCGGGGCCGACCTCGCCGAAAATCGACTATAAGGACGTCCGGCTGCTTCAGGGCTTCGTCTCTGAGCGCGGCAAGATCGTGCCGAGCCGCATTACGGCCGTGTCGACCAAAAAACAGCGTGAGCTGAGCCAGGCGATCAAGCGCGCCCGGCACATCGGCCTGCTGCCGTTCCTTGTGAAGTAGGAAGGACGCCACCATGGATCTCATCCTTCTCGAACGCGTCGAAAAACTCGGCAATATCGGCGACGTCGTCTCGGTAAAGCCGGGATATGCGCGCAACTTCCTGCTTCCCCGTCAAAAGGCGCTCCGGGCCAATGCAGCCAACCGGAAACGGTTTGATGCCAGCCGGGCGCAGATCGAAGCCGACAATGCCCTGCGGCGTGAAGCGGCGGTCGTCGATTCCAAGCATGTGGACGGCAAATCCGTCACCCTGATCCGTCAAGCCTCCAACGTCGGAGCCTTGTACGGGTCGGTCACCGGTCGTGACATTGCCGAGGCACTGATTGCCGACGGTGCCAAGGTGACGAAGGGCCAGATCGTGCTCGACAAGCCGATCAAGACGCTCGGCATCTATGACGTGCGCGTTGCCCTCCATGCCGAGGTTAGCGTCAGCGTCAAGGTCAACGTCGCCCGTAGCCCGGAGGAGGCCGAACTTCAGGCCAAGGGCGTCGATGTGACTGCCGAGATGTTTGAACGCGACGAAGCCGGGTTCACCGAAGCCTATGACCCGAATGCCGAACCCGGCGCGACGGCTGATATGGTTGACGAAGAACCGGCAGCCGACGCCGCGTAAAGCAACACGCAAAAGCAGCTGAACAAAGGGGCCGCGATCCGAAAGGGTGGCGGCCCTTTTCTTTGCGGTCCCAAGCTATCGGGCAGTGGTCCGCCGCGAGGAGAGCGCCACCCACATGCCGCCAACGGCGAGAACCGCACCGGCTCCGGCAATCGGGGTCCAGCGATACCCCTCGAACAGGGTGGAGAGTGCCAGCGCCAGAAACGGCACGATCAGGCTGGAATAGGCCGCCTTGGCCGGGCCGATGGCGCGGATGACATCATAGTAGAGTGGAAACGCCAGCGCCGATGCGGCGATACCCAGGAACAGCAGCCCGCCGAGGTAGGTCGGGGTCAGCAGGATGACGGGCGGCCCGGCAGTCAGCAGCGCATAGCCTGCGTCAAAGATCGCACCATAGACGAAACTGATCGCCAGCAGTCCGAACCGGGGCTGGGCAAGGCCGGTCTGCGTCGCCTGCATGACGTTGGCAGCACTGGCGCTGAGTACGCCACCAATGGTCAGCAGCAGCCCGAGCATGACGGAGGATGTCCCTGTCCCGGACGCCGCCAGCGCGATTTCATGCTGAAACAGCAATGTCACCCCGGCAATCCCGATCAGGCTGCCAATCGCAAACCTGAGCGAGACCTGTTGCCCGAGAAACGCGCGCGCCAGGATGGCGTTCGGCACCACCAGCAGTGCAAAAACAACAGCAACCAGTCCCGAGGTGACATGCTGTTCGGCCCGGTAGACGAAGTT
This sequence comes from Synechococcus sp. UW140, assembly GCA_943368345.1. Taxonomy (GTDB): domain Bacteria; phylum Pseudomonadota; class Alphaproteobacteria; order Sphingomonadales; family Sphingomonadaceae; genus JADCGM01. Next base: position 31,803 of record CALRKY020000002.1, read on the forward strand.
GAAGTTGAGCCCGAACTGCGCCACCGCCAGCACCACGGCAAACAGATGTCCGCGCATATCCAGCCGCAATGTCTGCCGGAACAGGACGCAGTAGGTCAGCATGGTGACCGCCGCGACGGTGAACCGATAGGCGACCGACCAGCTTGGCGGCACCTCTCCCAATTGGGTGCGGATGATCAGCCAGGTCGATCCCCAGATCAACGTGACAATCGCGAACTGCAGAAGGGTGCGACCGGTCACAAGGCCTTCAGGGCCGCAGCTAGAGCCATGATATCCGCCTGCGGTTGATCCCAGGAAACGACAAACCGCGCCTCCCCTGACCCAGCATCGCCCCAGTCGTAAAAGCTGAACCCCTGCGCCCGCAGCTGATCACCGGCATCACCGATATTCACGAACACCTCATTGGCTTCAACCGGATGCGTCAGCCGTGCACCAGCGGCTTGCGCCAGTGCCTGGGCTCCGGCATTTGCCTCAGCCGCATTGCGCAGCCAAACCCCGTCCTCGATCATCGCCAGCAACTGTGCGGCGTTGAACCGGCCCTTCGACGGCATCTGTCCCGCCCGCTTGCGGCGGAATGGCATTTCGGCAGCAAGCGCTTCGTCGAAGAACACCACGGCCTCCGCTGACATGCCGCCATTCTTGATCGCCCCGAAGCTCAGCACATCAACCCCGGCTCGCCACGTCACATCGGCGGGATGGCAGCCAAGATGGGCAACGGCATTGGCAAAACGCGCGCCGTCCATATGGACCCGCCAGCCGCGCGATTTGGCAAGGCCGGTTAGGGCCTGCACCTCGGATGGGGCATAGACCGCGCCATATTCCGTCGCCTGGGTCAGCGACAGGACCCGCGCCTGCACCTGATGCACATCACCGCGCAGCGACGCGAGGCCCATCTCAACGCTGGCAGGTGTCAGCTTGGCATCGGCCCCGTCGCACAGCAGCAGCTTCGCCCCGCCAGTGAAAAACTCCGGCGCGCCGCATTCATCGACCTGAATATGGGCTTCACGGTGGCAGACCACGGCACCAAAGGGTGGCACAAGACAGCTGAGCGCCAGTGCATTGGCTGCGGTGCCGCTGGTGACGGTAGACACCCGGCAACGCGTTCCGAACAGGTCAGAGAAGGCCGCGTCCAGCCGTGCTGACCACGGGTCCCCGTCATAGGCATGGTCGGTCGCGACATTGGCGTTGGCGACGGCGGCCATCACCTCCGGGCAGACGGTTGCGGCATTGTCGGAAAGGAAACGCATCGCGCCTCTTACGGGCCGCACACCGGGCTTTGCAACGGCGAACGCCGGTTGGACGCGGTGGACCTGCTATCGCGGCTTGGCGTAGGCGCGGAATTTCTCCAGACCGGCGGAGAATTCCGGCTGGGTGACCTTGCCATCACTGTCCGCGTCCATGAGCTTGAACCCCATCTCTCGCCGCCCGATGGCTAGCCATTCCGTCAGCACAATGGTCTTGTCCTTGTTGGCATCGGCCTTGGCAAACATCGCTGCGGGATCACGCGGCGGCGGTGCCTCGGTTTGCGCGAGGACGGTGCCGGACGTCGCGGCTGCAATTGTCATGGCGATCAGTCGGGAGATCATCGGCTGCTGTCCTGCTGTTGGGCAAATGATACGGCATTCAGGGTCAAATTCCCCCGATCTTCACATATCGGCATCGGCTTGCGCTTCCGGTCGCGCGGCATCGAACGCGGGCAGCGCCACCAGCGCCTTGTCGATAGCGCAAAGTTTCGGGAAGCGCGCAACGTCGGCCTGCATCCGCCGCGCGTTGTACATCTGGGGCGCCAGACAAATATCGGCGAGGGTCACCGTGTCGCCGAACAGGTACGGCCCGGGCGACCCTTCAGCAATTTCCTCCAGACTTTCAAAGCCGGCTTCGATCCAGTGGCGCGACCAGGCGTCGATGGCGTCCTGGTCCCTGTCAAATTCGGAGCGCAGATATTTGAGGACCCGGAGGTTGTTGAGCGGGTGGATATCGCAGGCAATGGTCAAGGCAGCGGCCCGCACCCGCGCCCGCATCAGCGGGGTGGCTGGCAGCAGCGGCGGATCGGGATAGGTCTCATCAAGCCATTCGATGATCGCGACGCTTTGATTGAGGCCAATATCATCATCGATCAGATAGGGAATCATGCCCTGCGGATTGAGCAGTTTATAGCCAACCCCGCTCTGCGCCCCGGTCCGCAGATCGACCGATTTCGGCGACCAGGCGAGCCCTTTGACATTCAGCGCAATCCGCACCCGATACGCCGCCGACGACCGCCAATAGGTATAGAGAGTCCGGTCGGTCATTTGGTTTTCCTTCAACCCTTTGATTCTGCCGATGAGAGATCGTAGCTGGCAACAGAATCCGATTGTTTCTTAGGGCAATTTACCGATTGGGAATCCCGAAAATAGGAGCTAGTGTGCGGATGTGTACACCTAGGCCACCCAACCTGCGTGGATGAACTGGTCCCGCTGCACGAGCTCCTCACCCCGCCGCGAAATACGGCTTGTCACCAGCAATCGTTACCCGCTCCATCACGCGGACGGCGGGGAAATAGTCGGATGCGGCATAGTGTTGGCTGGCGCGGTTGTCCCAGAAGGCGATGGAATTTTCGGCCCAGCGGAAGCGGCACTGGAATTCGGGAAATGCCGCCTGCGCGTAAAGATGGGCCAGCAGCCACTCGCTCTCCTTGGCCGATAGCCCGACGATATGGCTGGTAAAGGCGGTATTGACGTAAAGCCCACGCCTGCCGGTTTCTGGATGGGTGCGGACAACCGGATGTTCCTGCGGCGGATATTTCGCCCGCAGCGTGTCGGCATCGCTACCGAGCCGCTTCGCAAATACCCGGGCGATATCGTGGACCGCCGTCAAGCCACACACCCAGTCCCGCATCGCCGGTGACAGAGCATCATAGGCGGCACTCATATCGGCGAACAACGTGTCGCCACCAACGCCTGGAATCTCGATGGCCCGCAGGATCGACCCGAGCGAGGGTTCGGCGCGCCAGGTCACATCGGAATGCCAGAAATTTTCCTGACCCTTCGACTCCGGTCCATGGGCAATCCGCAGCACCTCGGGATCAGCCTGATCCTTCGGGGTTGCCGGATGGATTTCCAGTGCTCCAAAACAGCGGGCGAAGGCGATATGCTGCGCGCGACTGATCGCCTGATCCCGGAAGAAGATCACCTTGTGGGCCAACAGGGCGGCACGGATATCGGCAACGGTCGCCGCTTCCAGCGGTTCAGCGAGCGAAATCCCGTGCAGTTCGGCGCCGATGGTCGGCGACAGGGGGCGCACTTCAAAACGGGTGAAACTGCTGGCAGGCGGCTGATAGGTCATGGCTGGTCCCTCCCCAGAGACGGTGTGGTTGTTACCTTGACGCTGGACGTCGCAGACCACAAGCCCGCGCGTCACCGCAGGCCATCAGCTTCGGGTCTTCGCATCCCGCTGTTCGCTGATGAACGCCGCAAATGGGTTGAACTGCAACGCCGGTTCACCGCCTGCCGCCAATCGGCGCAATTGGGTATAATACCAGGCCTGAGCCGCAAATCCGTTGATGGCGCGGATCATCTTGAACGGGGAACCAGGGCCGAGCAGTCCGGGACCGATGCGGAGGTCCGCCTCGAAACGTGGCAGGCTCTGGGTATCGCCGTCCAAAAGCGCGTTGATGGCGTCGGGTGCAGCACATAGCGGCCGCCCAACACCGACCATGGCGATGCCGGCCGCCAGTGCCTGTTCCATCGCCGCGCGGCTGCGAAACCCGCCAGTCACCAGCAACGGCGGGGTTTTTTCCGCCATCAGGGCTTTGGCGAGATCGACGAAATAGGCCTCTCTTGCGGCGGTCGACGCCTGTTGCGGCACCTCGGGCGGGTCCATCCCGGCCATGTCCATCATCGCCGGTTGCTCGTAACTTCCCCCCGACAGTTCGAGCAGGTCGATGCCGAGGTCACTCAACCAGCCTGCAACCGTGGTACATTCCTCAAACGCAAAGCCGCCTTTCTGGAAATCCGCGCTGTTCAGCTTGACGCCCAGTCCGAAATCACTGCCGACGGCGGCGCGGACGGCCTTCACCGTCTCGGTCAGGAAACGCGCCCGGTTCTCCAGTGAACCACCCCAGGCATCGGTGCGGCGGTTGGCCAGCGGCGACAGGAATTGGGAGATCAGATAGCCGTGCGCGGCGTGAATCTGCACCCCGCCAAATCCGGCATCTCGGGCCACGACCGCCGCATTTGCGAACCGTGCGATCAAGCAGGCAATTTCCGCCTCGGTCAGCGGTACCGGCATCCCGAACAGGCCACCCGGCAGGTTGAGCCGAACTGCCGACGGCGCTTTTGGTGTTTTGTTGATGCTGGTCTGGGTCTGCCGTCCCGCATGGCTGATCTGGACCCAGGAGCTGGCCCCATTGCTGCTCGCCGCTGCGGCCCAACTTGCCCAGGCTGCTTTCGCGTCGGATGTCAGGGGACCGTCGACGATCACATTCCCCGGCCGCTCCAGATGTTGACGGTCAATCTGGACATTGCCGGTGATGAGCAAACCCGACCCCCCGATCGCCCAGCGGCTGTACAGCCGGACATGATCATCGTTCGGCAGCCCATCGCGTCCGGCCAACCCTTCGGTCATTGCCGCCTTGGCAATTCGGTTCTTGAACCGGTGGCCGGACGGCAACGCGAAGGGTTCAGCCAGACCGCTCGCCACCTCAGGCGGCCTTCTTCATCCGGTTGCCATGGAATGTCTCACCGCGTGCTGCCATGTCGCGCAGCAGCTGCGGTGGGGCAAAGCGCTCGCCGTGCCGCTGTGCAAGGCTGTCCAATATGGCAACGACATTTGCCAGGCCCACGGTATCCATCATGCTGAACGGGCCGCCGGTGTGCGGGGCAAAGCCCCAACCGAAAATCGCCCCGAGATCGCCGTCTTCCGGCGTCTCCAGCACACCCTCGGCGAAGCAGCGCGCGCATTCCACCAGCTGCCGGTAAACCAGCCGCTCCCGCACCGTCTCTGGAGTCGGATCACTATGTTCACCGGGGATGGCGACGGTCGCTGAAAGCTCGGGCCACAGATATTTTTTGCCGCCCTCGGGATAGACATAGAATCCCTTGGCGTTCTTGCGTCCCAGTCGACCGAGTTCGTGCATTGTATCTATGACCCGCCCGCCCGGACCGGCATCATATTTGTCGCCAAGGTCCTTCTTGGTCTGCTGGCCAACCTTGTAAGACAGGTCGAGCCCAACCTCGTCATTCACCGCCAGCGGCCCGACCGGCATCCCGGCCATTTTCCCGACATTCTCGATAAGCGCTGGCCCAACGCCCTCACCCAGCAGGGTCAGGCCTTCCTGGACATAGGTGCCGAAGCAGCGGGAGGTGTAGAAGCCCCGGCTGTCATTGACGACAATCGGCGTCTTCTTGATCTGTGCGACATAATCCAAAGCCTTGGCAATGGCTACTGGCCCAGTCTTCTTACCAACAATGATCTCGACCAGCGGCATTTTCTCGACGGGCGAGAAGAAATGGATACCGATGAAATTGTCCGGTTTGCTCCATGCTTCCGCCAATCCGGTGATCGGCAGGGTCGAGGTGTTGGACCCAAAGATTGTGTCTGCACCCACCACGGCTTCGGTCTTCTTCGTGACATCTGCCTTGATCTCACGGGTCTCGAACACCGCCTCAATAATCAGATCGCAGCCTTTGAGGTCGGCATAGTCCGAGGTCGCATGAATGCGGTTCAGGATGGCATCGGCCTTGTCCTGTGCCATCCGCTTTTTGGCGAGCCGGTCGGCGGTATATTGTTTGCCCTTGTCGGCGGCGGCCTGGTCACGGTCGAGCAGCACGACCTCCATACCGGCCTGCGCCGACACCATCGCAATCCCGGCCCCCATCAGACCAGCACCGAGCATACCCACCTTGCGGGTCGGCATCGGCGCAACCCCGGCCGGGCGGCGAGCCCCGCGTTCGGCCGCCTGTTTGTTGACAAACAGGCTGCGGATCATATTCCCGGCCTGCGGGTCCGACACCAGCTTGACGAAATATTTGCTCTCGACCCGGATCGCGGTGTCCATCGGCAATTGCGACCCCTCATACACCGCCGACAATATCGCCACCGGTGCGTTCATATTGTGCATGGTTTTTGCCTGCACCATCGCGTTGACGCCGACAAAGGTCTGCATGAACGCCGGGTTCATTGCCCCTGCCCCGCCCGGGAATTTGAAGCTCTTCTGGTCCCAGGGCTGAACCCCGCCTGCCGGATTGGCCTTCACCCAGGCCGTGGCCCGCGCCACAACGTCCGCCGCCGGCGCGAGTTCGTGCACGACGCCGAAGCCCTGCGCTTCCTGCGGGCTCATATTCTTGCCCTGCGTCAGGTAGATGAGTGCGGCTTGCACACCCATCAGGCGCGGCAACCGCTGCGTGCCACCGGCTCCGGGCAGCAACCCAACCATCACCTCGGGTAGGCCGAGCACGATCTTCGGATTATCGCTGCACACCCGGTAGTGGCAGGCGAGCGTCACCTCCAGCCCGCCACCGAGTGCAAGGCCGTTGATCGCCGCCGCCACCGGCTTGCCGCAGGTCTCCAGTCTCCGGAACAATCTGTTCAACCCGAACACATTGTCGAACAGCAACGCCGCTTTGGACTTGCCGCCGCTGTCGCCGGCACCGCTACCGATCATCCCGCCCATGCCCTTGAGGTCCGCTCCGGCCATAAAGCCCGTTGCCTTGCCCGAGGTGATGACAGCGCCTTTGATCGCCGCATTGGTCGCAACACGTTCGATCACGGCTGCCAGGTCACGGGTGAACTCGCCGGTGATAACGTTCATCGTCTGCCCCGGTACGTCGATGGTCAGCAGCGCAATACCGTCGGCATCCACATCGAATTTGATGGTCTCGGTCATCGGGTATTTCCCTTTTCTCTTCTCTCGTCATTCCCGCGAAGGCGGGAACCCACCCCTCGACGCGCCCGGACCGATCCGTGTACGCGTCACCGTGGGTCCCCGCCTTCGCGGGGATGACGGTTATGTTGTTAAATCCGTTCGATGATTGTCGCCGTGCCCATCCCGGCGCCGACGCACAAATTGACGAGGGCGGTGCCCTTGCCGGTCCGCTCCAGCTCGTCGAGCACGGTGCCCAAAATCATGCCGCCGGTCGCACCGAGCGGATGACCCATCGCAATCGCACCGCCGTTGACGTTGACCTTGCTATGATCGAGCCCCAGCGCTTGCATGTACCGCAAAACCACACTCGCGAACGCCTCGTTCAGCTCGTACAAGTCGATATCGGCAACCGACATTCCGGCCCGCTGCAAAATCTTGCGCGACACGAACTCCGGGCCGGTCAGCATGATCGCCGGCTCGGACCCGATTGAGGCCATCGCCCGGATCCGCGCGCGTGGCTTCAGCCCGTATTTCTCGCCCATTTCCCGGTTGCCGATCAACACCGCCGAGGCGCCGTCGACGATGCCGCTGGAATTGCCGGCATGGTGGACATGGTTGATCTTCTCGACCTCCGGATAGCGCTGCAGGGCAATCGCATCAAAGCCCGGCATCTGCTCCCCCATCGCCTGAAAGGCGGGAGACAAGCTCGCCATCGACTGCATGTCGGCGCTCGGCCGCATATGCTCGTCATGCGCCAGCACAACCTCGCCAATCACGTCGCGCACACCGATCACCGAATTCTTGAACCGGCCCTCGCTCCAAGCCTGCGCCGCGCGCTTCTGGCTCTCGATCGCATAGGCGTCGACATCATCACGGCTGAAGCCATATTTGGTGGCGATCAGATCCGCGCCAATGCCCTGCGGCATAAAATAGGTCTTGTAGGCAACCGCCGGGTCCATCGGCCAGGCACCGCCGTCGGCCCCCATCGGAACCCGCGACATGCTCTCCACGCCGCCACCAATCGCAAACATCGCCTCACCGGCCATCACCTTGGCCGCTGCCATATTGCAGGCCTCAAGCCCCGAAGCGCAGAACCGGTTGATCTGCACGCCCGCCGTCGTCTCGGCATAATCGGCATTCAACACCGCAACGCGGGCAATGTCCGATCCTTGCTCGCCAACGGGGGCGACGCAGCCAAGCACCACATCGTCGACATCACTGGTGTCGATCCCGGTCCGGTCGCGCAGCGCTTGCAGAACCTGCGTCGCCAACTGGATCGGCGTGATTTCATGCAGAGAGCCGTCCTTGCGGCCCTTGCCACGCGGGGTCCGGACCGCGTCGTAAATATAAGCTTCGGTCATCGTCATTCTCCTTATCCCTCTGCCCTTGAGGGAGAGGGTGACTCAGCAACGCTGAGCTGGGTGAGGGGGCAGCGGGCACGATGTCCCCTCACCCGCCTCGCTTCGCTCAGCACCCTCTCCCTCAAGGGGAGAGGGGGTTAGAAACTCTCCACCGGCATCGCCATCAGCGCCTCGGCTCCCGCCTCGATCTTGCGTCGCAGAGCGCCCGCCTCGGGGAACCGGCTTTCGGCAAAATGCCGCGCGGTGATGGTTTTCGCCTCGTAAAACGCCTTGTCGTCTGCTCCGGCATCCAGCGCCTCATGCGCCGCTTTCGCCATCAGAAGCCACATATGGCCGAGCGCGACGATGCCCATAAGCTGCATATAGGCGTAGGCCGCGCTCCCGGCATTGTTGGGGTTGGCCATACCATTTTGCATCAGCCAGCCGGTCGCCGTCTGAAGTTCGCCGAGCGATGCCTCAAGCCCCCCAGCCAATTTGTCCAGCCGCGCATCGCCCTTGGCATCGCTGACCGCCTGCCCGATCATCTGGAAATAGGCCATCACCCCGCGACCACCATTTGACCCGAGTTTACGGCCGACCAAATCCATCGCCTGTACGCCGTTTGCGCCTTCGTAGATCATCGCAATCCGGGCATCGCGGACGAACTGTTCCATCCCCCATTCGGCAACATAGCCATGGCCGCCAAAAACCTGCTGGGAATTGGTCGCGCTGGCATAGCCGGTGTCGGTGAACACGCCTTTGATCACCGGCGTCAGCAGCGAAATCAGATCATCGGCTGTCTGCCGTTCGGCCTCGGTTTGCGCCTTGTGGCTGAGATCGACCTGCAACGCCCCCCACAGTGCCAGCGCCCGCGCGCCCTCGTTGAACGCCCGGGCATCGAGCAGCATGCGCCGCACGTCCGGATGGACCATCAACGGGTCGGCCTTGGCATCCGGCTCCACCGCGCCGGTCAGGCCGCGCCCCTGTCGCCGGTCCTTCGCATAGGCCACGGCATTCTGGTAGGAGACTTCCCCCATGCTGATGCCCTGGATGCCGACACCGAGCCGGGCGGCGTTCATCATGATGAACATGCCCTTCAGGCCCTTATTCTCCCCGCCGACCAGGTATCCGGTCGCCCCGTCATAGTTCATCACGCAGGTCGAATTGCCGTGGATGCCCATCTTGTGCTCGATCGACCCACAGCTAAGGTCATTGCGGGCACCGAGACTGCCGTCGGCATTGACCAGAAACTTCGGCACGATGAACAGGCTGATGCCCTTCACATTGTCCGGCGCGCCGCTGACCTTGGCCAGTACCAGATGGACGATGTTGTCGGCCATGTCATGCTCGCCCGACGAGATGAAAATCTTGGTGCCGCTGATCCTGTAGCTGCCATCCGACTGTGGCTCGGCCTTGGTGCGGATCAGGCCGAGATCGGTCCCGCAATGCGGCTCGGTCAGGTTCATTGTGCCGGTCCAGCGCCCGTGGATCATGTTGGGCAGGAAACGCTGTTTCAGCTCGTCGGATGCCGCGACATTGATCGCGGCAATCGCTCCACCGGTCAGGCCTGGGTACATCGAAAACGCCATATTGGCGGAGCCGAGATATTCCTCCATCGCCATCGAAATCGCATGCGGCAGCCCCTGCCCGCCATATTCAACCGGCGCACCCAATGTGCCCCAACCGCCATCGCAGAATTGCTTATAGGCGTCCTTGAACCCGGTCGGCGTGGTCACCGACCCATCCGCATGCCGGGTGCAGCCTTCCCTGTCGCCGATCTGGTTGAGCGGTTGCAAAACCTCCTCAACAAATTTCGCGCCCTCAATCAAGATCGCCTCAACCAAGTCAGGCGTCGCATCAGCAAAGCCCGGCAGATTGGCATATTTCTCCAGCTGCACGATATGCTTCAGGATGAACTGCGTATCCTTCACCGGGGCGCGATAGGTTGGCATGTCAAAATTCCTCGCTGGTGGCGTCGCGCTTGCCCATTCGCAGCATCGCGACAAATTGTTGCAATTCATCAATCATTTCATCGATGTCGGCCTTTTGGGAGGCGAGCGTCGCAACCCGCTGCTCGCAGCGCTCGATTGTCACCCGCCGCTGCGTTTCCCGACCGTCATCGGCCCCGTACAAATCCAGCATTTCGCGAATTTCCGCGATGCTGAACCCCACCCGTTTGCCCCGCAAAATCCACGCAAGCCGCGCCCGGTCCCCCTTGGAATAGAGGCGGGATGTTCCCAAGCGCGCTGGGGTGATAAGCCCTTCGCCTTCGTAAAAGCGAATCGTGCGCGGGGTGACCGAGAATTCGGTCGCGAGGTCGGATATCGACCAGAGTGATTGCTGTCCTGTGGATGGCGCGAGCATGCGCTCGAATTAGAAAACGTTTACGTAAACGTCAATACCGCCACTTGTCGGCGAGACTAGGCAGGCTTCGTTCCGCGACTTATGTTGCAGCTCATGCTCGCGGTCCTCCTCTTGGTCGAAATTGCACGATGCGCGCCGGGAACGCCCTGCCCTTCCGCTGAAGAATTGAAGGAAGCGGTCAGGGCCCACGTTGACGATGAAATTGGAAAACGTGCTGCGGCGCATGAACAAGGCAAGCCGGATGAAATTGTACTCGTGCACCCCCGGCCGATATCGAAGATTGACAACATCTTCTGCGGACGGGAGCGCGTAAGCTCCCCGAATTCCATCAATTGCAGTTTCACCATAAACTACGTTGGCGACCGCAAATTCACCGTCGCTACCCTAGCCAAGAGGCCCGAAGGTTGGATCATTTTGAATGAGATAGGGGTCTATCGAGAAGGCAGACTAGCTCGCTAGATTATGGCTTCAATTTCGCGGTCGTGATGACGATGACGCCCGCTACCGGCCTGCCCTACCAGCACCGCAATCGCCCCTGCAACATCTTCGACGCGAACTGCCGCATAGTCGGGCGCAATCCGCTTCACCACCGGATTGACCCACGCTGCCACCCGCTGCCCCAATTCCTCCGCCGGCCGCCGCGCTGCTCGCTCCCCAAGCAGCAACCCCGGTTGCAGGATATCAAGACGCTCGAACCCGAGCGCGGCCAGCGCCGCTTCGGTATCGCCCTTGACCGACAGGTAGAAGTTTCCGCTCCCCTGCCGCGCGCCGACCGAGGTCACCACGATGAACTGACGCGCGCCGAGCGCCTTAGCGGCTTTGGCGAGAGCGATGACCGTATCGAAATCCACCCGCCGGAATGCGGCCTGTGTCTTTGCAATACGGATCGTCGTACCAAGGCAAGAGATGCCAACATCCAACGGCCCCAACCCCATCGCCGCCGCCGTCCCCGCCGGATCGGCGATCAGCGCATCGAAGTCGGTCACTCGCTCGTGTGCTGCAACCCCGCGCCGCACCAGGCTGGTCAGCGCCACATCCTCCCGCACCAACAACCGCTGGGTCAGCAACCCGCCAACCAACCCAGTCCCCCCACCAAGGAGAATGCGTGTCATCAGATCAATTCCCCGTCCTTCAACACCCGGTAGAAGCAGCTGCGCTCGCCGGTATGGCAGGCTGGCCCTGCCGGCTCGACCTTCATCCACAGCGCATCCTGATCGCAATCGATCCGCATTTCGATCACCCGCTGAACATTCCCGGAGGTACCGCCTTTGTGCCAGACCTCGGCCCGGGACCGGGACCAATAATGCGCCTCCCCTGTCGCCAGCGTCGCGGCAAGCGCGGCTGCGTCCATGTTGGCGACCATAAGCAATTCGCCGGTCGCGGCGTCAGTGGCCACGGCCTGGATCAGACCACGCTCGTCCCATTTCGGGGCCAGTCGGGTCGTTGTTTCGCGCTCTGCCTTGTCCATCGCAATTCCATTGCCTTTTTGTGACGAGAGGGGGCGACAAGTCGCAACCATCCGCCTATATGCCGCAAACCACGCCACCGAGACCGGAGTCCCGATGGACGCCCTGCTTACCACGCATCCCTTCGAAGACGACAAGCTGCATGAGGAATGCGGCGTTTTTGGTGTCTGGGGGGCAGACGGCGCTGCTGCGATGACAGCACTCGGCCTGCACGCCCTGCAGCACCGGGGTCAGGAGGCGTCGGGCATCACCAGTTTCGACGGCAAGGAATTCCACACCCACCGGGCCATGGGTCATGTCGCGGGCAATTTCGACCGTGAAGATGTGATCAGCCGCCTGCCGGGCCGCATCGCCATCGGCCACAATCGCTATGCGACAACCGGCGACGCGGCGCTCCGCAATGTCCAGCCGTTGTTCGCCGATCTGGCATCCGGGGGCTTTGCCGTCTCCCACAATGGTAATATTTCAAACGCGGCAAAGCTTCGGCGGGATCTGGTGCGGCGTGGATCGATTTTCCACTCCACCAGTGATACCGAAACCATCATTCATCTTGTGGCTACAAGTGGTTACCGGACGTTGCTCGACCGGTTTATTGACGCCCTGAAACAGGTTGAGGGCGCCTACAGTCTGATCTGCCTGACGCCGGAGGGCATGATCGGCTGCCGCGATCCCTTGGGAATCCGGCCCCTCGTGCTCGGCCGGTTGAACGATGCCTATATCCTGGCATCGGAGACTGTGGCGCTGGATGTGGTCGGCGCGACCTTCCTCCGCTCGATCCAGCCGGGCGAGTTGGTCATCATCAATGAACGCGGCCTGCGCTCGATTCGCCCGTTCGAGTCGCAGCGCCCCCGCCCCTGCATCTTCGAACATGTATATTTCTCGCGCCCTGACAGCATCGTCGATGGGTCCAGCGTTTATGAGGTCCGCAAGCGCATCGGCCAGCAGCTCGCCATCGAATCCCCGGTAGAGGCCGACATTGTCGTCCCCGTCCCCGATTCGGGCACACCAGCTGCCATCGGCTATGCCCAGCAATCCGGCATCCCGTTCGAGCTTGGCATCATCCGCAGCCATTATGTCGGCCGGACCTTCATCCAACCCGGCGACCAGATCCGCAATCTCGGTGTCAAGCTGAAGCACAATGCCAACCGTGCCCTCATCACCGGCAAGCGCATCGTGCTGATCGACGATTCGATTGTTCGTGGTACCACCTCAATCAAGATCATGCAGATGCTGCAGGAGGCCGGCGCCGCCGAAGTCCATATGCGGATTGCCAGTCCGCCGACCCGGCACAGCTGCTTCTACGGCGTCGATACGCCGGAACGGGCCAAGCTGCTGGCGGCGCAAATGGATGTCGAACGGATGCGCGAATTCATCAAGGTCGACAGTCTCGCCTTCATTTCCATCGACGGTCTCTACCGGGCGCTCGGCAATGACGCCCGCGATGATGCCGCGCCGCAGAATTGCGATGCCTGTTTCACCGGTGACTACCCGACCCGCCTGACCGATCAGGAGGAACAGGAAAGCCCGGATCAACTGTCGTTGCTGGGGGAACGGGCGGTGCGGGCGTGACGAAGTCGCTGGCGGGGCGTGTCGCCCTGGTGACCGGTGCCACCCGCGGGATTGGCGCGGCGACCGCCGAAGCGCTGGCGCTGGCTGGCGCACATGTGCTGCTGACCGGCCGGACCGAGGGCGCATTGGAGGAAGTCGAAGCCCGCATTCATACCGCTGGTGGCACCGCCACCATCGCACCCCTGGATCTGCGCGAAACCGAACAGATTGACCGACTGGCCCAGGCCCTGGGCAGTCGCTGGGGCAAGCTCGACATTCTGGTGCTCAACGCCGCGATCCTCGGCGATTTGATGCCGGTGTCCCACATGGTCCCGAAGGAGTTCGACAAGCTGTTCGCGCTCAACCTCGGCGCCAACCAGGCGTTGTTGCGCGCGTTTGATGGCCTGTTGCGTGCCTCCGAACATGGCCGGGTCATCGCGCTCAGCTCCTCGGTCGCCGTCAAACCCCGGGCTTATTGGGGGGCCTATGCGGCCTCGAAGGCCGCGCTCGACACGCTGGTTGCTTGCTACGGCGAGGAGATCCGGAACATCAGTGCCACCCGGGTTGCAATCGTCGATCCGGGCGCGACCCAGACCCGGATGCGCGCCAAAGCCTTTCCCGGTGAAGATGCGGCAACCCTCAAAGCCCCATCGGTGGTTGCGACTGCGATCCTCAGCCTGCTGGTCGACGATTTTGAAACCGGCGTCCGGATCGTCGTTCCGCGCTAGGCTGCCCTGCTGGTCTTCCGCAGTTTCGCCAGTTTTTTGAGCAGCATGTCGCGCTTCAGTTTCGACAGATGGTCGATGAAAAGCACGCCCTCCAGATGATCCATCTCATGCTGGAGGCAGGTCGCCAGCAGGCCGTCGATCTCTTCCTCATGGGCAACGCCATCATAGTCGAGCCATTTGGCCCGGACTCTTGCGGGGCGATCAACGTCGCCGTACATTTCCGGGACCGACAGGCAGCCTTCTGAATAGCTGGCCAGTTCGTCCGATTCCCAGACGATCTCGGGGTTGACGAAATACATCGGGTTTCGAACCGGCTTCTCATCCTCCCCTTCGCGCTGCAGGTCGATGACGAGCACGCGCTTGGCAACCCCGACCTGAATGGCGGCGAGGCCGATGCCGGGCGCATCATACATCGTCTCCAGCATGTCATCCATCAGCGCGCGCAGCTCGTCGTCAACGCGCTCGACTGGCTGCGAAATAACCCGCAGGCGCGGATCCGGGGTTTCGATGATGTTGAGAATGGCCATGCGGGTCAGCTAGGTGCGGCGGTCCGGAAGGTCAAGTGACGGGGCGGCGAGCCCGGAGCGCCTGGGCCAAAGTGCCTTCGTCCAGATAGTCCAGTTCGCCGCCGACCGGGACACCGTGTGCCAACTGGGTGATGCGAACCGACAGCCCTTCCAGACGTTCGGCGACGAAGTGCATCGTGGTTTGCCCCTCCAGCGTCGCATTCATCGCCAGCACCACTTCTTCGATGCCGTCCGCCAAAATCCGGGCAACCAGCGATTCGATGTTCAAATCCTCCGGTCGAACGCCGTCGAGCGCCGACAACCGACCGCCGAGCACATGATAGCGCCCCGGGAACAGGCGCGACCGGTCCAACGCCCAAAGATCGGCGACCTCCTCCACCACACAAAGTGCTGACGCGTCCCGGCGGGAATCGGTGCAAATGCCGCACGGGTTGCGCGTGTCGACATTGCCGCAGACCGTGCAGGTCGCCATCGCCGCGTCGACCGCCTGCAATGTTGCGATCAGCGGCGTCAGCGCCGTTTCCCGGCGTTTCAGCAGGTGCAGGACAGCGCGCCGCGCCGAGCGCGGACCCAGTCCCGGCAGGCGGGCAAGCGCCTGGGTCAGCGCATCGATCTCGGGTGAAGCCATGATGCATTTCTATGCGGATTGGGCAACGTTCGGGCAAGCGCGTTGCACAGACCGCTCCGCAGCATTAGCGGTGACGCTATGCGGATTGCATTCATGGGAACCCCGGAATTTGCGGTGCCGGCGCTGGATGCGCTCGTGGCGGCTGGCCATGTGCTGGCTGCCGTTTACACCCAACCGCCCCGCCCCGCAGGTCGTGGACAGAGTTTAATGCCATCGCCCGTCCACCGTCGCGCCACGGAGCTGGGACTTGCGGTTCTCACCCCTGTCAACTTTCGGGATCCGTCGGATCGACAAGACTGGGCGGAGCTCAACCTCGATATTGCTGTGGTCGCCGCGTACGGCCTGATCCTGCCGCCGGCGGTTCTGGACGCGCCGAAGTTCGGATGCATCAACATCCACGCGTCCCTGCTGCCACGCTGGCGCGGGGCGGCCCCTATTCACCGCGCGATCCTTGCCGGGGACCGAGAGACGGGGGTCACCATCATGCAGATGGAACGCGGCCTCGACACCGGACCAATGTTGCTGTCGGGGACGACCCTGGTGGACCGCAAATCCGCAGGAACCCTGACAGCGGAACTGGCGCACATGGGGGCCTACCTGATTGTCCAAGCACTTTCGGATAAGTCTGCCCTGTCGCCGCTTCCGCAACCGGACACTGGTGTCACTTACGCGATCAAAATCGACAAAGCCGAAGCCCGGCTAGATTTCACGCAGCCTGCCAAGCAGGTTGAAGCCGCCATCCGCGCGTTTAACCCCGCGCCGGGAGCCTGGATGGAACGGGGCGGCAATCGCCTGAAAATCCTGACAGCCGAGTGCGTGGAAGGGGACGGCGAAGCCGGCGCCATTCTCGATGACCGGCTGACGATCGCCTGTTTGGCTGGCGCGATCCGACCGACGCTCGTCCAGCCCGCCGGAAAACCCGCAATGTCGATCGACGATTATCTGCGCGGTAATCCGGTTCGTTCAGGCGTCTGACCCATGCCCCGGTTCCGGTTCACCATTGAATATGACGGTCGTCCATTCGTCGGCTGGCAACGGCAACAGCAGGGCCGGTCGGTTCAGGGTGATATCGAAGCCGCAATTCTGGCCGTCACCGCGCAGAATGTCGCTGTCATCGGGGCGGGGCGAACCGACGCGGGGGTCCACGCAGCGGCAATGATTGCCCATGCCGATATCGAAACCGCGCTAACCCCCGCCCGGATGATGGCTGCGATAAATGCCAAGCTGCGACCCAGCCCAATCGCCATTCTTGATTGCGATCTTGTGTCAACGGATTTTCATGCCCGCTTCAGTTGCGCTGGGCGAAGCTACCAGTACCGGATCATCAACCGCCGCGCGCCGCTGACCAGCGACCTCGGCCTTGGCTGGCGGATCAGCCGACCACTCGACGACACGGCGATGCAGGCTGCTGCCCAGCGGTTGGTTGGCCTCCATGACTTCACGACCTTCCGGTCAGTCCATTGCCAATCGGCAAGCCCGGTTAAAACCCTCGCCAGCCTCGACGTGAAGCGATGTGGCAGCGAAATTTTCATCGACGCCAAAGCGAGGTCGTTCCTGCATCATCAGGTCCGTTCGATGGTGGGCTGCCTCAGCCTGGTCGGCCTTGGCAAATGGACGGTGGATGACATGCAGGCCGCTCTGGTTGCGGCAGATCGCCGCGCACTGGGGCTCAATGCGCCGCCTGACGGACTGACGTTCATGCAGGCCGAATACGCATTGGGCGCATAAACCAATCTTCCCTATCCCCCGGGGGGTTGCTAAGGGCCTCGCCGGAAGGAGCCAGCATGGCCGGACGCAAACGATCATCCAGCAACCGATCCTCCGGACCGAGCGGCGCGCTCGTCGTCTGGCTGGCCGTGTTGGTCATCGCCGTCGGTGCTGCGACGGTCTTTGTCTACCGGTCGGCGCTGGTCAGCCATACCGGCAGCGAAAGTCCGGCGGCAGCAGCAGCCAAGCTTGAAGCTCGGCGCCTGCAGGTGTCGGTCGGTGCCAATGATGACATGCGTGCGGCGCAGGAAGCGTTGCTGAAATCCGGAAGCGCAGCGCCGGCGGACACGGCCGCACCTGCCGCCGCCGCATCAGGGCCGAAGGCCGAACCGGCCAAGTAGCGCGACGATATGCTTTGACGGGATGGCAAAGCTGATCCCGCTTGGCTCTGACAGCACTCGCTCTTTCGTGGCCTTGACGAACCCGCTGTTCAAAATCCCGATGACCTCACCGGTTTCAGCGAGATAGAGCGGACTGCCGCTGTTTCCCGGATAAGCAACCATATCGAGTTGATAGACCGGATAGCGAGGCGTCATCAGGAATGCGGCATCCAGCATCGATGAATGCGGCTCCGCACTCACGTTGGCGGTCACTGCAGCAACGGTTCCGCGCTGCGTTGCTCGGACCAACCCGAGCGCCGTCCCGATCGGAAATCCGGTAATCGCGACATCGCTCCCCTCCCCAGCCATCTGCTCCCCCGTCCGCAGGCGGAGCGGTGGCAGCGCCTTCCCTTCAATCTTCAAGAGCGCCAGATCATGGGCAGGATCGGTCCCGACAACCCGCGCCTCTCGGCGATCAACACCGGCGTCGAGCGCAATGGTGACGAAATAGGCGGTCTTGGTGTCGGCGTTCACGACATGATGGTTGGTCACCACATGCTGACCGTCGGCCACCACAAATCCTGTCCCGACCATTTGGGCTACGAGCCCGCGATTGGTCTGGACCGTGGTGATGCCGACGACCGATGGCTTAATCGTCGGCACGATGTCGACCAACCCCGCCCCGCACAGCAGGAACATCGCGGCGAACATCAGGACCCGGCTCACAGAAGCAACCGCGTCAGTGATTTGTCGAGCATCATCAGCTGCCACAGCAGGCGACCATTGTCGGTCTGACCGCTCCGGTGGTCCTGAACGGCCCGCCGCAGATACTGCCGGTCAAACCAGCCGGTCTCCAGCAAGGACGAGTTTGTCGCCAGCGCCTCGACTTCCTCGGCCAGCGGTCCTCTGAACCAATCAGAAATCGGGACAACAAAGCCCATTTTCGGGCGGTAGAGCAGGTGATGCGGAACATAGGGCTCCATCGCCTTTTTCAGCAGCCATTTGCCCTGTCCGCCGCTTATCCGCAGGTCAAGCGGCAAGCCGGCGGCCCATTGCACCAGGTCCTGATCGAGCAGCGGTTCCCTGGCCTCCAGCCCGACCGCCATCGACGCACGATCTGACTTGGTCAGGATGTCACCGGGCAGCCAATGCTTCATGTCGGCATATTGGACGCGCCCCAGCTCATCACTGCACGGCGCATTTCGCATCGTGTCGAGGTAGAGCGATTCCGGTCGGTAATTGTCGGTGGCGCGTCGGAAATTGGCGGTAAACAACCCCGTGCGCACGGCATCGGAGGCCACCGAAATCGAATTGAAATAGGCCTCCCCCGAACTTCGCCCCAGCGACTCCAGGGTGGTTTTCGCCCGGAACATCTGCGGGGCCCAATCGAGTTTCGGAAAGGCCCGCCCCAAGAGTCCGAACAACGTTCGGCGCAGCGACAACGGTAGTCGTGACCGGACCCGTTCTTCCGCCATGTGCATCCGGTGTCGACGGTACCCGGCAAAGGCTTCGTCGGCCCCGTCTCCCGATAGAGCGACCGTTACGGTTTCGCGCGCCAATTGGCTGACCCGGTACGTCGGTAGGGCCGAGGCATCGGCGAACGGTTCGTCGTAAGCCGCGACCAGAGTATCGACCAGGCTGAAATCATTGGCGCTGACGACCCGGCTGCGGTGGTTGGTCTGGTATCGGGCCGCGATCTCATCGGCGTAACTGGTCTCGTCATAGCCCGCGACATCGAACCCGATCGTGCAACTGTTGACCGGGTGATCGGACAATCCCGCCATCATGGCGACGACAGCTGACGAATCGACTCCACCCGAAAGGAAGGCCCCAAGCGGAACATCGGAAATCATCCGGAGTTTGATGGAGTCCCGAAGTCGATCAGTTAGCTCAGCAGCAAGATCTGCGGACTTGCCGCGAATCCGGGTGGTGAAATCAATGTCCCAATACTGACTTGGTGCGGGAAGTGGTTCACCCGCCCGAAGGGTCAAATGATGACCCGCCGGAAGCTTCTTGACGCCCTGGAGAATGCACTTGCTGTCGGGAACATAGCCATAGGCGAAATAATCTTCGACCGCCGTCGGATCGATGCTCCTCCGCAGCTCGGGATGGGCCAAAAGCGCCTTCAGTTCCGATCCGAATATCACCGATCCGTCCGGCAGCTGCGCATAGTGCAGCGGTTTGACGCCTAGCCGGTCCCGGGCAAGGAACAGGGTGCGGTTGCGTCCATCATAGATCGCCAGCGCGAACATGCCGCGGAAATGGTCGACGCAACTCTGTCCATATTCCAAATAGGCCGCCAGCATCGCCTCGGTATCGCTATTGGTGCGAAACCGATGACCGCGCGCTTGAAGGTCTTTGCGTATTTCTCTGAAATTATAGACTTCACCATTCTGGATAATCGTGACCTGCCCGTCGGCGCCGACCATCGGCTGATCGCCGGTCACCAGATCAATGATCGCCAGCCGTTGATGTCCAAGGGCGATACCCGGCTGCTGCCAGACATCCATTCCGTCCGGGCCACGGTGGGCTATGCTCGCCAGCATTTGCCGAAGCCGCGCCTCGGAAACTGGCGCATCTGGTGACGGCCCGACTATTCCGGCAATCCCGCACATCCCTAGCGGGCCTTGACGATCGACGCGTCGATGACCGCGCCTATCGGGCCAATCGCACCGGCAAACCGCGCCAGGTCGGGTTCGGCGCCGGTCATCGGATCGGTCCGCTCGGCACTGATCACCACCGTTGCCGCCTGCGGGTCACCGCCGAACAATTTTGCCTTCAACCCCTCCATCTTCGCGGCATAGGGGTTGCCGAGCAGCCTGCCGTTGACCCGGTACCACTGCCAGGCTTCGCGGATCACCGGCCCCCGGTTCAACTGAACTGAAATACCGCCTGCAGGTGCCGTGCCACTGCCGGCCCATGCCCAGCCGCCCTCGGTTGGTTCCGGCGGGATCAAGCCTTGGCCAAATCCAATAACCTCATGCTTCTCCGATTGCTGGTCATAGACAGCAATGAACAACTCGACCGTCCGACCGCTGGCGTCGGTATAGCTTTGGAGGACCGATGCATTGGCCCCCACATAGTTCGGTGCCCAAGCCAAGCTGTTGGTCTCAGATTTCGCCCAGCCTGATGGAATCGGGGGTGACAGGGCAGCGGTGGCCTTGTCGCTGCCCCGCGACATCGCCCAGGCCGCATAGGCTGGCCCTGCCGCCGTCATCATCGCTGCCACGGCGGTTGCCATACCCAGCGCCCGTACCGAGATTGGCGTGGGAGCATTTGGCTGTAGCTGGCGCGGATCGATGAACGGATCGTCGATGGGCCGATCAAAAAAGCGCCACCCGGCGGCGAGCACCAATCCCATGACAATCGCAAAGAAGAACCAGCCGTAAACGACATGGTCGATGCCGCGCGCGACGTCGGGGGTACTCCGGCTTGCGAGATACATGATCCCCCAGGCCCTGAGGCCATTGGAGAAGATCGAGGCCGCAATGGCACCGCCGACAAACAGGATCCGCCGCGACCAGCGTTTGTAGCAAACATTGGCAACCAGGGTGCTAAAGGCGATCATCGCGATCAGGAACCGGACGCCCGAGCAGGCTTCGGCAACCTCAAAGTCGCCATTCGGGATCGAGATGAAGACCCCGTCCAGATAGGCAGGCACGCCAAAAGATTCGAGCAGCCAGACGCTGAAATGGGCGGTGTAAATCTGGAGATAGGGTACCAACTGCTCCCCAACCGGGATCATGAACAGCGCATAGGCCAGCGGGAACAGGATCGCCCGCACAACCGTCAGACCAAAAACCGTTGCGACGCTGGCCTGCAGGAGGAAAACCAGCGCGGCATGGCGGACAAGCGCTACCCCAGCCAGCTCTCCGAGCATCCAGCCGACAGCAGCTATCAGCATCAGGCCGGCACCAGGCAACCAAGGGCTTGGCGCGATCTCGGCGAGGCCGTCCCGGCGCTGCCAGATCAGCCAGCCAATGATTGGCGGGATCAGCAGGCAATGTCCGAATGTGGATGTGTTCCACCAAAGCGCGAAAAGATGAAGAACATCGCGGTGGAACAGCAGCAGGATGCCAACCGCGAGCGCCGACCACGCGATCAGGAATTCCCGCCAATGAGCCTGGCCGCTCCCAGATACCGCTGAACTCACACTCGCCGCCACGGCTCAGGCTTTCGGCTGCGCAGTTAGTCCGAGCAACGTGTCGAGCGGTTCGAGACAGGCGCTCCAGTCATATTGTTCGATGACATGACGGCGGGCTGCCGTCCCCATCGCAATCCGCCGCGCCGGGTCGCCGAGTAGATCAAGAACCGCCCGGGCAATGTCGGTAGGCTCGTCCGCGACCATCATATGCTCCCCGGGAACAGCCTTCAGCCCGCGATGCGCCACACCTGTGGCGACGGTCGGCTTGGCCATCGCCAGCGCCTCCAATATCTTGTTCTGGACGCCGCGCGCGATCCGCAGGGGTGCAACAACCACGTCGGCTGCTGACAGATAGGGCTGCATCGCTGGCACCCGGCCAGTGACGATCAACCCATCTTTCCCGTGCAGCTTCTGAACCTCGGCTGCCGGGTTCGCACCGGCGATCACAAAATTTGCGGACGGATAGCGGGCGCGGACCATCGGCCAGGCTGTGCCGGCAAACCAGGTCACCGCATCCATATTGGGTTTATAGTCCATCGCGCCGGTGAAAAGGATGATCGGTCCGGGTCCCAGTTTTACCGGCGGGGTAGCTGGATTGAACCCTGCGTGGTCCACGCCATTGCCAATCACTTTGACCGTGTGCGCCCACGATCCCGCCAACTTGCGAAACGTGGCGGCTTCTTCCTCGGTCACGAACAGGCTTGATCCAAACTGGCGGGCCATGAATTTTTCAAACGCCAGCAACAATTTGGCTTCACGACCATAAATGCGTTGCCGCCAACCGCTGGCATCGGTGGCATAATCCCTGAATTTCTCGGAATCGAGATCGACGAAATCCATCACCGTCTTCCGGCCACCGGTCAGATGCTGGAGCGCGTAAGGTGCAACCTGCCCCGAAAAGCAGAATATGCCCGATATCCGGCGGCGGCGAACCAGGTCCTTTGTCCAACCGGCCATCGCACTGTCACGGTACACGGCAAGCGACAGCGCTTCACCCCTCAGATATCCCCCGGCCATCCGCTGCCAGCGCTTGCGCTTGCTGATCGGGATCAGCTTGACGTCACCGCCGCACAGCTTCCGCAGCATCGGCAGATGCTCCATATCCGCCGGATCATCGACAAAGGCCCCCAAATGGACCGTGGTCCGTTCGGCAATATGCTTCAATATGTTCCACGACCGGATTTTATCGCCCTTATCCGGTGGATAGGGAATCCGGTGCGCCAGAAACATGATCTCGCCCACTAGCCGATCCCCCGCGCAACCAGCGGGCCAATCCGGTTGGCAATCGACAGGGGCAGCCGACGCCATGTCTCCGTCATCAAACGATATTTCGGGTTGAGTGGGTTAACGTCCGGCATCGGGGCACCCTCTGCCAGTCGAAATTCATACGCAAGTGGTGTCGGATCAAAACCCCAGTTCTTTTTGAAGGAATAGGCGCCTGTCCCAACCTTTGACCGCCCGAAATCGAAAGAGGTGCAACCGCGCTCGCGGGCATGCTCCATCAACATCCAGTACATATGATCATTGGCCCTCAGACCACGTGCTGCCTGCGTCCCGCCGCCGTAATAAGGGATCACTTCGCCGCGGTGATAGAACGACAACACGCTGGCGACGGGGATGCCGTCGTTGCTGACCGTCAGCACGTCTGCATCAGGGCCGTAGAGTTCCAGCAAATGGCGAAACAGTGCCTTGGGAAACACCGGTGTCCCGAGGTTACGGACACTTTCGGCATAAACCGAGAAATGCCCACGGGCAGCGTCCGTATCGGATGCAACCCGAACCGCTAGGTCAAATTCAAGCGATCGCCTGACTTCCGCCCGCTGTTTGCGTGGGATCGCCTTCATGTTCGTCTCGCTATCAACCGCCAGGCTACGACGAAACGTCACATAGCTATCCAGCTTCGCGGGCCAATCCGGCCGCAGGCGATCTTCGCTGCGATATTCCAACGCGGTGACCCCGAGCCGGGTCGCCATATCCCAACCGGCCGCGTCGAGCGCCGAATGACCGTCATCATCCTGCGCCAGTGGCCCGCCCCGCACCGCGAATGCGTTGGAGATCAAGGAGCGACCGAATACCGGCGATTGGACGTAGATCAACGGCAGCATGCCGACGACCGACCCATTCCGCTCGGCCAGCAGATAGCAGGCTTTCTGACCGCAGCCCTTCGCCACGGCCCGGCCCCAGGCGCTGCGGTGAAACACTGTTGACGCACCGTGACCCTGCACAAAGCCGTCAACCCGGTCCCGGTCAGCCCGGTCCTCAAGCTCCGCCACCCGCACCTGGATGTTCGACATCCTAGTTTGCCCCCAGATAGACCCTGTCGAGCCTGTCCCAGCGAAAATCCGTCAGGACCCGGCGCAGCTTGTCCTGCATGATATGGAGGTTGGTATAGTGCCGGACCTTTGATTTCAGCGGTGCGCCGACAACCCGGGGCTGGTCAGGATCGACTTCCCACGGATGAAAATAGAAAACCGCCGGTTGCTGGTCGGCGTTCACCTGCCGAATGGCCCACTGCGCAATGCCGTAGGGGAGCAGCCGGAAAAAGCCGCCGCCGCCTGCTGCGATCAACCGGCCCGCAATCCTGGCGGTCGTAACCGGAACTTCGATCATATCCGACCCAGCAACGGGCCGGTGCGCAAAGCGGGGGAAACCCGGCCAGCCATAATGATCTGTTCCAAACGGTGCGACGCTCGATGAATAGGCATAGCCCTCGTCGGCCAGCACCTGCAGCGCCCAGGCATTGTCCTTGCAGATCGAAAAACTGGGCGCGCGATATCCGCGCACCGCAACGCCGCTCGCCGCCTCCAGCAACGCCTTGGTATGCTGCAAATCCGACTTGAACTGCTCAGGCGTGAAGGTCGTGACCCGGTCATGCCCATAGCCATGGCTCGCCACCTCGTGCCCCCCGTCCACAATCCGCCGGATCAAGTCGGGATGACGCTCCGCCACCCAGCCGAGGATGAAGAACGTCGCCTTGGTATCGCTCTCGCCATAGAGGTCGATCACGCGCGACGTGTTCGAGACCACCCGGCTGGCGATCGCGTCCCAATCACCCCGGGATATGGTGCGTTCAAACGCGCCGACCTGAAAATATTCCTCGATATCAACCGACATCGCATTGACGATGCCGGTCATTCGGAATCGTCGCCGCCGATGAGATCAAGCAACTGGCCGAGCGCACGTTCTTGCCGGATGACCTTGCGCTCAACCCCGGCAATCCGGACGTCCAATTCCGTGTCACCGACACTCGCAGCTACCACCGGCGCTTCTCCGGCAGCGGGCGTACCGGGGGCTTGGTCGCGGCGCAGGTCTTCGATCACTTCGGCGACAGCATCCTCACCAATCTCATGAAGCTGCTCGAGCGCTCCAAATAGCAGTAACCGGGTGGTCAGACTGTTCAGGCGCCGTGGTACCCCGCCCGAATAGCGGAACATCCGCTCAACGGCGGCTTCCGAAAAATCCGGATCGCCGACCCAACCGCACAATTTCAGACGGTGAACCAGATAACCGGGAACCTCGTCTTGCGTCATCGGTTCAAGATGGTGGGTCGCAATCACCCGCTGGCGCAACTGTTCCAACTCATTCGAATTGGCCAATTTGTCGCGGAATTCCGGTTGCCCGAGCAAAAATGTCTGGAGCAGCGCCTGCGTTCCGGCCTGAAAATTGGACAGCATTCGCAGCTCTTCAAGCGCATCAATCGGCAGGCTCTGCGCCTCATCGACGATGAGGAGCGCTCGACGCCCCTCCGCGTGGAGATTGCGCAGCCGCGCTTCCAGCCGGGTCAGAATTTCCGGCTTGCTCGCCCCTTCGACCGCAACCCCGAAAGCCGACGCCACCATGTAAACGATCCCGCCCGCATCTAGCTGGGTCGTCACGATCTTGGCCGCCACCAGCCGGGAGGTATCGATGGTGCTCATCAAATGCCCAACGAGGGTGGTTTTCCCGGCCCCAATATCGCCGGTGATGATGATGAACCCCTCCCCTTGCGCCAGGCCGTAGGAGAGATAGGCCATCGCTTTACGGTGGGTTGCCGTGTCGAAATAAAAGCGCGGGTCCGGCGTCAGTTGGAAGGGTCGCCCGGTCAATCGATAGAAATCAGTATACATTTCAGCGACCTAAAAACGCGCACGCAGGCCAGCCGTCACAACCCCACGGGTTGTCGCTGGTTGCCCGGTCGAGAGTTGCCGGTTGGCGGTGCCCGTCAAACTGAACTCCAAATTTCGGCCGAGGGCCTGATTGTATCCCAAAGTGCCGCCAAAATAGCTATCATTCCGTGAACTTGCGAGCGCGAACTGATATCGCTGCGCAAAGGCGGACAGCGAGATCGTCGACCGCTGCGCCAAACGACGGTTGATGCGCGCATTGAACGCAATCGACTGATCGGCTCGCCCGGTCAATGTCGGGTCCACGACATCGCCCGTAGGTGTTTGCAACTGGCGGGAATCAAGGAAGCGCCGCCGGTTGTAGATTGATGTCAGCGAATAAGTCGTCCGTCCTTTCTTGCCAGCAATGATGAACTGGGCCGCCTGGCTGCGGAACTGGGCGCTGGTCACGGCCTGCGTCGCGTTACCGATGCAGCCGCCCGTGGCTGGATCGACACCGATGATACACTCGCCGAGGCCTGCCGCCTGCTGGTCGCTGATGATGAAGCTGGTCGGCACACCGGCAATGTCACGGGTCAACAACCGCCCGAAACTCTCAATCCCTTGCTGAAAGGTTCCGGTCATCCCCAAGCGGCTGCTGACGCGGTACTGAACTTCACCATTGAGGCTATTGCCGCCGAAGACCTTGCCATATCTGATGCGAAATGAGGTTCGGCGCGACGGAGCCCAAACCACACCGCCTTCGTAGGTTGCGCCGACCCGGGAGAATACCAGGCGACGCGGTGCCAGCGGGTCGACCTGAAAGTCCCCATTGACATCAGCAATCGGGCGGCCGTTTACATCGGTCAGGAACGCCTGTTCGGTGTTCAAAATATCTTCATATCCGCCGGATGCGACCAACCCGAACGCCCGTGTCAGGCGAATTTGGGTTTCGATGGTCCCGCGATAGGTCCGGTACAGCTGATCCAGTCGTTTGGAATTCTCCCGCAGCGCCTCTGCACTTGCACTCCAGCTTACCCGGGTCGCGGCTTCGCCGGACAATCTCAGTCGCGCCTCCTGACTGACCGAACGGGCGGTCCGGTCAATCGGCACCTCGTTGTTCGGAAGCCCGATGCCACCGCCCGCGGCGCCGGTCGTGGCGGATCGACCGCCAGCACTTGCCGCACCAAGCCGGTAACTTGCCTCGACCAGCGTTTCACCACCAATCTCCCGGCTTAGTTTCGGCTCAACAAAACCGGAGAATGTCTGGGTGAGATTGGCTCGGCTGTCGCTCCCGCTGATCGCCACCCCGGCGCGGGGATCGCGGTTCTGCAGACCAGCGTAGGCTCCCGCATCAACCGACAGCCAGCCTTTCACGATGTCGGCAGTCGCTTTCGCGGTCAGGGTGTGTCGGTTTTCGGTCGCGACATTGCCCCGTTCGGCAATCCGCCTGCCATAATCATAGGAAATCTGCGCCTGCGCCCGCTGCCGCGAATATTTCAGGTCGATACCGGCGCTGAGCTCGGAATAGACCTGATCATCCTCAGCGGAGGCGACATTCAGTATCTGGCTGATATCAATGTGCGGCTTGAAACTGACTTCGGCAACCGCGGCGCTGGTGCATAGCAGGACCGCAAGTGATGTGTACGGCCAAGCCAGTCGGGATCGCATCACCCGGCTCAGACACCATAGCCGTAGTAGGCACCGTAGCGTCGACCGCTTTGCTGGAACCGGGTCTTGTTCAACAGCAGGTGCATATGCTCGCAAGCAGCCAGCAACTGCAGACCTTCGCGCACCTCTCCCTCGCTGGTATTCTCGGCTTCCACCACATAGACGGTTTGGCCGACGTGCATCGCGAGGACCGGCGCGGCTGACGATGCCAGTACCGGCGGACTGTCGATGACAACGATCCGGTCAGGATAGCGGGAGGCGATTTCCTCAACCAGCGCACCCATTCGGTCGGACGCGAGCAATTCGGTGGTCAGATTATGCTGCCGCCCGGCAGGCAGAACCGAAAAATTCTCGATATTCGTCCGGATCAGGCAATCGCTCAAACTGACTGAGGAATCCGCGACCACGTCGATGAGCCCCTTCCCGCCTTCCAGCCCAAGCGTTGAAAGAATTTCCGGCTTGGCGAAATCCGCATCAACCAGCAGCACGGTCAGATCGCGTTCGGAGGCAATCGAGAGCGCCAGATTAATCGCGCAAAAGGTTTTGCCCTCGTTCGGCTGGCTGGAGCAAACGAGGATCAAATTGCCGTTGCGGATCGCGTTGGGGCCGCGCGCCATGGCATTCAGCAACAGTTGCCGCTTGATGATCCGGAATTCTTCCGCCGTCGACGTGGTCGGCGCGTCGGGCACGATGAACCCCATTGCCCCGAGCGCCTCGAGGTCAATGTCATCACGCCGACTCTTGCGCCCCTCGTCCTGTGTTAAGCGCGGCGCTGGCGGAAGCGGAGGCGCTGGGGCCGCAGCAATGTCCTTGGCGAGGCTAGCCAGGCTCGAAACCGGTTTGGGAATGACGGGTGCTGTGACGTCAACAGGCTCGCCAGCGGCTCGTGTCATCCGGGCAGCGGCGCGTTCGAGCAGTGATGTCGGCGCCTTGGGTTCGGAAATGTCCTTCACGCCACACCCCCATCACTCAACAACTGCAGGGTCAGCAACACGCCGTAAAGGCCGACCAAGCCTATCCCCAATATTGCAAAGGCATAAAGCCACACCCGGGCCTGGGTGCTTTGCTGTTCGGAGACGATCGCGGAGACGCTACCGAGCACCGGAACCCCGAATGTCTCCGCCAGCTTGGTTGGGGTGATATAGGTTGTCCGTACCTGCCCGATCAGAAAGGCGAGCGCGATTCCGGCGCCCAGTCCAGCGGCGAGCACTGCAGACAACAGCAGCGGACGGTTAGGGGCAACCGGTTCCCGCGGGAACGACGGCGGATCGATGATCTGGAACTGGATTTGATCGGTCTTGGTCTCGACATCGCTTTTCAGGCGAACTTCCTCACGACTTTTCAGCAGTTCGGCATATTGGCGTTTCAGCACGTCATAGTCGCGCATGATTTTCGACTGTTCGGCGGCAATCCCGGGCTCTTCGGTCTGCTTGCCGCGCAGATCGGTCATGTCCTGTACCAACTGCGAACGCCGGGCCGACAAAGCGGCGACCTGCGACTCCTTTTCGAACAACAGAGACCGGAGATTGGCATAGACAGGGTTGGACTGCGCTGCCTGCTGACGCGGGCCCGCTGGTGGTGGCTCGGAGGCTGCCTTGACCTGCAATTCGGCAATCTTGCGCCGGGCATTGACCACATCGGGATGCTGATCGGTCCAACCGCGCGCATAGGCTTCTGACACCTGACGCTCGAGCGATTCAATCCGGCCGCGCGTTGACGCTGGGTCATAGCGGGTCCCCGAAAATCCCTCGCCGCCGACATTGAACAGCGGCGACGGAATGGTCGCTGGCGTCCCGCGCAACTGACCGCGCAGCGCCCGCAGCGAGCCGTTTGCCTGAACCAGTTCCTGCTCGACACGGCTGAGTTCGGTTTCGGACGCGGCCATCCGCGAACTGATATCGCCTGACCCTGGCATCCGGCCAAGATAGCGCTGCTCGAACTGGGACTTGCGCTTCTCGACTTCCTCCAACTCCCGCGCCCGCTGCGCCAGTTGGTCTTCAAAAAACCGGATCGCCTGATTGAGGTTGTCGCGGTCGGAAGAGATATTCTCCTCAACAAATATGTTGATCAGATTCTGGACAACCCGCTGCGCCATCCCGGCGTTCTGGGCATCGGCGAACTCGGGGTCTTTTGACGTGTAGGTAATGGTGAAAAGATTGTCCTGCTGACTTTTGATCGTGATGTTGGCGGTCAGGTCGCCGATGATCCGGTCGAGATCACTGTCCTGCTCGATTTTTTGCGCCAGATCGGTGCGGCGGACGACCTTTTCCAGATTGGGCCGACTGGTCAGCGTTTGGCGCACCACATCGACCTGGGCCAGCTTGTCACCGCCGCCACTGCTAATCGCGTCGGGGAGTACCGAGTTGAATTTCGCATAGATGCGGGCATCGGACTGATATTGATTGGGAATGATGGCCACAACGATCCAGCCGCCAAGGCAAACCGCCCACGTGGCAGCCAAGCCGTACCAGCGGCGGCGCCACATGCCGTAAACCATCGTCATCAACTGTTCGTACAAAGAACTCATCGACTATGCTGTCCCTGGGTTGCCGTCTGGCCGAATATCAAAAATCAGCTGTGAATGGGGCCTTTCAGATCAGAAAAAACTCTCTGGAATAATAATAACGTCACCGGGTTCAAGTTTTACATTTGCCGAGATTTTGCCGCCCTTGATCAGGCTGGAAATCTTCAGGCGATATTCCCGCTGTTTGCCGGTTTCCTTGTCAATGCGGACCAGGCGCGCCTTGTTTCCGGCGGCGAACTCCGTCAGCCCGCCAACTGCAATGATTGCGTCGAGCAGGGTCATGTTCGACCGATAGGACAAAGCGGCCGGCCGGGTCGCGGCGCCGACAATCCGGATCTGCTGGGCAAAAGGCCCACCGAAGGAGCCGACAATCACCGAAACAATCGGATTCTGGATGTAAACCGACAATTTGCTTTCGATGGTCTTGGCCAACTGGCTGGAGGTTTGTCCGGTCGCCGCCAAATCTTCGATCAAGGGCACAGTGATCCGGCCATCGGGGCGCACGGTGACCGTCGTCGACAATTCCGGGTTCCGCCACACGAACAACCGCAACTGATCGAGCGGGCCGATGATATAGTCCGGCCCCGGCCCTTCTTCGGCCAGCACGACGGGAGACGGCGGCAATCTCTCGGTCTTGGCTGCGGCCTGGATGCTTGTTGCAAGCATCGCTGGCATTGCCATGATCAGCATCGCTATCCGAAACAGCCTGAACATTTTGGCCCTCCAAAGCCGATGAAGCGGGCTCCCGCGATTCCAGCAATAGTCAGGATATTGCGGAGCACACTCGAATCGCACACCATCCCTAGTCCATTGTGCCCGAAAATGCCAATCTCGCGACCCCGAACCCTATGCAAGTATCTCAGCAGCAGGCCCATGCCCAAGGAATCCCGATGGACTCGCCGTCGCACCATAAGCCCCGGCCATGAAAACCGCGATCAGATCGCCAACTTGTGTTACCGGTAACATGACCTTTTCGCCCAGCCGGTCCATTGGCGTACAGAGGCAGCCGACGACGTTGACTTGCTCGACATCTGCCGCGTCAAACCGGGTGGCATTGGCCAGCGGATAGTTGCGCCTGATGACCGTTCCGAAATTCCCGCTTGCAGCCAGTTGGTGATGCAACCCACCGTCCACCACCAAAAATGTCTCACCCTGACTGACTTTCCGGTCAACCACGCGGGTGAGGTAAACCCCGGCCTCGCCAACCAAGTAGCGACCGAGTTCGAGTGCGAACCGGGTCCCGGAAAGGCTGTCCGGTCGCGCCGCAATCCTCCCGCCAAGCGCCTCTCCGACCGCGCGAATGTCGAGCGGCGTGTCTCCGGGAAAATAGGGGAGACCAAACCCCCCACCAATATTGACCAGCGCCGGCGGGCAAGGTGCGAACTGCGCGAGATCGGTGACCAGGTCGATGATTCGCGCCTGCGCCTCGATGACTGCATCCGCCGATAGATTCTGTGACCCTGCGAATATATGAAAACCCTCGAACGCCACGTCTAACATCTTCATGCCTTGCAGAATGTCCGGCGCCTGCCCGGCATCGACCCCGAACGGTCGCGCACCGCCACCCATCCGCATGCCGGATGCCTTCATTTCGAAGGGCGGATTGATGCGAAGCGCGGCGTGGAGCGGTTTGTCGATCAGCCGCGCAATCGCCGCCGCCCGCTCCAACTCCCCTGCGGATTCGATATTGAGCGTTGCCTCAGCAGCGATTGCCGCCCGCAGTTCCACGTCACGTTTACCGGGACCGGCAAAGCTGACGCGTCGACCGTCCAAGACCTCTAACGACTGGCGCAACTCCCCCGCCGATGCGACGTCAAATCCATCGACCAGCGGCGCGATCCATCGCAGCAGCTCCGGCAAAGGATTGGCTTTGATGGCGTAGTGAATGGCAACGTCGGGCGGCAGCACCGAACGGAGCGTAGTTATTCTCTGCCGGATGAGCTCCCGATCATAAACGAACAGCGGCGTGTCGCCGGCCTGTTCTACCCAATCGCTCGCCTTGCGCCCGGCGATGCCGAGTTCGCCGTCGATGGTTGAAAAACCGGGCGGGATATGGGTCATTCAACCAAACTCACGGCGAAGGGCAGCGCGGTCAAGTTTGCCGTTGGCATTGCGCGGCAATTCACTGCGCCAATGAATTTTGCCGGGCATCATGTACGCCGGAACCGCCGCTGCCATCTGCTGCCGCAAATTGGTGTCGGCCATCTGAACATCCATCCCCATCCTTGGACTTGCGACCAAATGGATTGCCTGCCCGAGGCGGTCGTCGGCAACCCCGATGGCGACAGCTTCGTGAACCACACCGGTTGCTAGGGCGGCCTCTTCGACGTCGGTTGGCGAAACACGGTATCCGCTGGTCTTGATCATCTCGTCGGTGCGTCCGACGAAGTAGAGAAATCCATCGGCATCGCGCCGGACCGTGTCGCCCGACCACACGCCGATTTTGCCACTGACGGCTGCAGGCGGAGCAGGACGGAATATTTCAGCGGTCCGGGCCGGATCACCCCAATATCCCTGGGAGACCAGCGGCCCGACATGTACCAATTCGCCCGGCTCATCCGGGTCGGTGATCCTACCATCCGGTCGCACCACCAAGATTTCGGCGTCTGGAATCGCCTTGCCAATCGAGTCGGCGCGCTGGTCCACCAGCTCGGGATCCAGATAGGTCGACCGGAACGCCTCGGTCAGGCCGTACATTAGGAACAGTCTGGCGACCGGAAACAACCGCCGCAGTCTGGCAACAAGATCGCGGGACATTCGACCGCCTGTGCTGGCGATACATTGCACGTGATTGCGCAAATCGTCCGGCCAGTTCGCATCGGCGAGTTGAGTCCAAAGCGGCGGCACCCCGGTGATATGGGTTATCCCGTGCCGCGCCACCGCTTTCACCACATCCCGCGGTGACAGATAGTCGACCAGGACCGCCGCCGCGCCAGTGTGGAAAGCCGCCGTCACCTGACTGAACCCCGCATCAAAGCTCAACGGCAGGACGCACAGGATCCGGTCATGCGGTTGATGACCAATGTAGGACACCACGCTCGCAGCACCGATAAGAAGATTGCCGTGCGACAGAACAACGCCCTTGGGTCGCCCGGTCGAGCCCGATGTATAAAGGATCGCAGCGATATGTGACGGCTCGACAGTCGCGGCACCGTGATGCGCAATCAGCCGAGACCAATCCTTCTCGACTGTCAGCAAAAACTCCGTCTCCACGGACTCCAGCGTCGCAGCCCGTTCTGTGCTCGTTAAAAGCAGCCGCGCACCAGAATCCGATAGGATATGAGCGACCTGACCGGCCTTCAGCACAGGATTGATCGGAACCAGCACAGCCCCTGCCCGGGAAATGGCGAACGACATGACGACGGTTTCAATCCGCTTGGGCAGCCAGATGGCGACCCGGTCACCCTTCGCAATGCCGAGTGCCGTCAATCCGATGGCGACGGCTGACACCCGGGCGTCGAGTTCCGCATAGGTGATGCTCTGCTCACCCGCAACAAGCGCTGTTGCGTCGCTGGCACCCCGGCGCGGCAAGTCGTCGAGGCGGTTCATGGGAGTTCTGGCCCGATGACCGCACTCGGTGCCGACAGCCATTGCTTGCAGCCAACCCGGAGTCCGTGCAGCGTCCCGGTGATAACGCCGCCCATGCGTCGATGTGCTGCGATGGATGCGGTGTTGTAGTGGGCGATCCGGCTCACAGACCAATCGAGTCCACGTTCGGCCAGCCAATTGGCAGTTCCCGCCCAGAGCGCAGCAAAGGCCCGCCCGCCCCTAGAGCCCGGGCGGACATAGAGCCCGGTGTCCCAGGCCGCACCGGCTGGCGGGACAAATCGCACCGCCAACTCATCCTCGTCAAAAGTCTGGTCAGTGAGGAATGTCACACCGGCGATCTGGTCGTCACGCAGTGCCGCAAGGCAGGTCATTCCCTGCCCCATCCGGTGATGCACAGCCGCCAATGGCAGTTCGAGCGACGCGGCATTTTCCGCAACAGTCGCGGCGTCCAGTTCGCGAATGACAAAGCCGCGCTGCAAGTCGGGCATTCCACTGCGAGGTACCGCGATCAGCACATAGCTGTGGAGCGCCACCCCCGGGATCAGCGCGGCGGCCCGGCTGGCGGCATAGGTCGCAAAGCCGGCTGGGCCGAGTTCCCGCAAAGTCGCTGACCAGCTTGCCACCCGTTCTCCGCGCCCTTGTTGCCTTCGCACCGCCTCGCACTATAACCGCGACCTGTCAAAACCCGTTCAAAAAGGTCGCGCGTCGCCATGCCAGCCGGTTCGGATTCGACAGATCAGATCACGCAGGCTGTCCGGCAAATTCTCGCCGACGTGCTGTCCTTAAAGCCTGCAACGGCGACGCGTTTGACTGCTGACACACCGTTATTTGGGTCGCTGCCGGAACTCGATTCGATGGCCGTTGCCGGGCTGTTGACCGAGCTCGAAGATCGACTCGGGATCATCATCGATGATGATGATGTCGACGGGCAATTGTTCGCCAGTTTCGGGTCGCTGGTCGCATTTGCCCAATCCAAGGTCGCCGGTTGACCGCCAGCTTCCAGCTTTGCACCATCGCCGACCTTCCCTGCGTCGTGCGCGGTCCGACGGCGGGACCAGCGGTCCTGATCATCCAGCCCTTGTTTGAGGAACTGAACCGGACCCGGCGATTGTTGGCCCAAATGGCGGCTCGACTGGCCGCCCGTGGAGTTCGATCCTGGATGCCCGATTTGGCGGGGACAGGCGATGCAACTGGCCAGATGGATTGGGCAGCTTGGCAGCAAAATATTTTGACAATTCATCGGAATATTAAGTCAGATTACACTGATAATATTAAGGTAATTTCCGTTCGTGGTGGTTCACTTCTGACCAATGACTTTCCCGAGCGATACCTG
Source organism: Synechococcus sp. UW140 (assembly GCA_943368345.1). Classification (GTDB taxonomy): domain Bacteria; phylum Pseudomonadota; class Alphaproteobacteria; order Sphingomonadales; family Sphingomonadaceae; genus JADCGM01. Next base: position 66,638 of record CALRKY020000002.1, read on the forward strand.
ATTGCCCCTGTTGCGACCGGGGCGGCGATATTGCGGGACTTGTTGCGAACCCGGGCCGCCGCAAAACCGGATAACCCAGCCGAACGCGTGGATGCCCTTGCGGCCCGGTTGAAGTCCGAAACGCTCGAGCTTGCTGGATATCAGGTGTCGCCTGAACTCGCCGCCGCACTGGGTAGTGCAACTACCAACAGTCTTGCCGCGCGGGTCGCTCATATTGGTGACGGCGGCTTTGCCGGCCCTCCCGTCTGGCGACAGGCCGAACCGGTTGACGCCGGTGCGCTGGCCGCCGATCTGGCAGATGACATCCTGGCGTGGACATCCACATGTCCCAGCCGATAGTCTTCCCCTGCGAAGGTCATTTTCTCGCCGGGACATTGCACCCGGCGGACGGTCGAACCGCTGTCCTGATCGTATCCGGCGGGCGGCAGACCCGGCACGGCTCGCATCGGGGATTCGTTGCTTTGGCCGAAGGATTGGCGAAGGCAGGCTATCCGGTCCTGCGCTTCGACCGACGCGGCGTCGGTGACAGCGACGGGGACGACCCCGGTTTCCGCGCGTCCGGTCCGGACATTGCCGCAGGCCGGGCCGCATTGCGTGATGCCTGCCCGCACGTCCGCAATATTGTCGGTTGGGGCCTTTGCGACGGTGCTGCGACGCTTGCGCTTCACCCGACTGGTTTCGATGGCCTGATCCTCGCCAATCCCTGGACGCAGGATGCCGAGGTTGGCGACACCCTCCCCCAGCCATCGGCGATAAAAGCGAACTACGCCGAAAAACTGGTCAGTCCGGCGGCCTGGCGGCGGCTGCTGAGCGGCGCGGTCAACCTGAAAGCTCTGATCAAGGGACTCACAAAACTCGTTCAATCGCAGCGCATGACGAAAACCGGCACAGCGGTGCTCGGCGGTTTGCGTAGCTATCCGGGAAAGACCCTTATCCTGCTGGCAGAACGTGACGGCACCGCGCAGGCATTTGCCGCCATGCTGCAATCTTCAGTGCGCTCCCATCCAAACCCGGAGTTCGAAGTCGAAACCATTGCCGGTGCAACACACACATTCCCGGGTGAATCGGCAGAAGCCCGGATGATTGCGGCCTGCACCGGCTGGTTGAACAGACTCGACACCCAGCCTGTTGCTGAAGCAGACTGAGCACCGCAAAACTCGGGGGAGAAGACTATCATGCGTCGTCTGTTGCTGTTGGTGTTGGCGCTTCTGGTATCCGGGCCGGTTCGCGCCGAGTCAGCCGATGTCGCATTGACGCGCGAAGCCTTTCGATTTGGCTTCCCGGTTTATGAAATGGCGCGGACCCGCTCGGCAGCGACCTCGCTGTTGCCGACCAACATGCTCGGGCATCGGCGGACCTTGTCAGACGCATCATCCCGCTGGGTGACGACCCCCAATAATGACACGCTCTATTCGTCGGCCTGGCTTGATCTGCGCGCCGGCCCGGTCCTCTTGACAATGCCGCCGCTACCCAACCGATATCACTCGGCCGCGATGATGGATGTTTTTACGGATAATTTCACCATCCTTGGGACCCGCAATCAGGCTGGCAAAGGCGGGCGCTATGCCATCGTCGGACCGGATTGGACCGGCAGTCCTCCAAATGATGCGACAGTGGTCAAAGCCCGCACCAATGATGTCTGGCTGCTGATCCGGACACTGGTCGATGGGCCAGCGGATCTGGAGGCCGCCCGGATTGCGCAGGACGGTTTCAAACTTGCCCCCGTCAGTTCGTCAACCGGAACCGCGACATTTGCCGCGCCGCCGACACCGGACGTCGCGACTTTCATCAATGTGGTGGGGGAGATGCTCGGCCGATCCTCAATCCCCGAGCTTCACCGCGCCCGGTTTGGACGACTGGCCGCGAGCGGGCTGATCGCCGGTGCCACCTGGGACGGCCTGTCCGCTACCCAGCAAGCGGTTTGGCAAGCAAACTTTGCGGCCTTTCAATCGGAACTGCGCGGTGGACTCGGGGCCGTTGGCGAAACCCATGCCGGCTGGTCCTACGGCAAAGCCAATGTCGGTGATTTCGGACAGGATGACCGGACGCGGGCATTGATCGCACTTGGTGGCCTCGCTGCGCTCCCACCGGCCGAGGCGATGTACATGACCGGGAAAACCGATAGCGCCGGTCAAGCGTTTGACGGTGGCAAAACTTACCGGCTGCGAATTCCACCAAAGGGCTTGCCACTCCGGGGCTTTTGGTCGCTCAGCATGTACCAAGTCGAGCCGGATGGCCGCCTGTTCTTCGTCGACAACCCGGCGAATCGCTTCGCCATCGGTGACCGGACGGCCGGTTTGCAGAAGAATGGGGACGGTAGCCTCGACATCCTGATCAGCCGGACCGCTCCGACGGGTAGTGCAGGATCAAACTGGCTCCCTGCTCCTGCTGGTCAATTCCGGCTGATCATGCGAGCCTATTTGCCGAAACCGGAGCTTTTGAACGGCAAATGGCGGCTCCCGGCAATCGAACAACTGCCCTAGTTTTTGCCGTCCCAATCGACATGCGACTCTGCTTTTTGCGTGTCGGCATCTGACTGATCGCCGCCAACACGGACGCATCTTCCGTTGGCATCCGCCACATAGCCCGGTTCGATCATCATCTGACCGCCGGGGTCGGAATGAAGACACCCCCGCTCCAGCAGGTTGTTCGTCACGATTTCGGCGCGACAATTGGAAAATGGCGTTGAGCAGAAGGACGGTTGGGCGAGCAATCGGTCGCCGGGGTCAGCCATCGCCGCACCGCTCGCCAGCGCAATCACGGTGCCAAGCGAGATGAGCAGATGCCGGTGCATGGCCGGATGTTAACATGAAGTCGCCGATACTGGTAGCAGGAGGCGGATTTGAACCGCCGACCTCCGGGTTATGAATCCGGCGCTCTCACCAACTGAGCTACCCTGCCATACCGAGCGCGAAGCGACGCGCATATAGTCGCCGCCCCTCCGATGGGTCAATGGCGTGGACGGCCTTTCGAAGCCCCGCTATCGCTGTGCAGCCATTTCCGTCGATTTCAACAAAGAGATGATCCGTGACCGACGTGATACCGACTGACAACTGGACGCTGGTCATCCACGGCGGTGCGGGTGCAATGACCCGCGCCACCAAATCCCCCGAACGTGAACAGGCAGCGCGCGCCGCACTCGCCCGGGCGCTCGACGCTGGTGGACGCATTTTGTCTGTCGGCGGTTCGGCGGTGGACGCCGTCCAAGCTGCGGTTCAAGTGCTGGAAGATGACCCGCATTTCAACGCCGGTCACGGGTCGGTGTTCACCCATGACGGACAGATTGAGCTGGATGCCGCCATCATGGATGGAAACGGTCGCCGCGCCGGTGCGGTCGCCGCCGTCACCCGGTCGCGCAACCCGATTGCCGCCGCCCGTGCGGTTATGGACCACAGCCCCCACGTCCTGCTGTCCGGCCCCGGTGCCGATGCTTTTGCGGCGGCCAACGAGGTTCAGCAGACCGATCCGACCTATTTTCATACCCCCCACCGCTGGGCGCAGCTCGAAAAGGCGCGCGAACTGGGCGACGGGCATTTCGATGCGGATGTGAAGTTCGGGACGGTAGGAGCCGTGGCGCGCGATGCTGCCGGCCATGTTGCGGCTGCCACCTCGACCGGTGGCCTGACCGGCAAACGCTGGGGACGGATCGGCGACTCGCCTCTGATCGGAGCCGGAACCTATGCCGACGACCGGGCCGGTGCGGTGTCGGCAACCGGGTCGGGCGAGTTCTACATTCGCGAAGGTGTCGCCCACGAAATCTGCGCCCGCGTCCGCCTGTTGCGAGAAGGCGTCCAGGCCGCAGCGGATTTTGTTCAAGCCGAAACCCGGGAACTGGGCGGCGTTGGCGGTGTGATTATCGTCGGGGCCGATGGTACCCCGGCCTGGAGTTTCAACACCCCCGGCATGTACCGCGGCGTCCTCCGTGGCGGTCGGGACCCGGTGTTCGCGATCTTCGGGGACGAGCCCTAGATCATTGTAGTTGGACAATATACCGAGTTAGTCATCCGAACGGACGCTGGTGATATATCACGCCGAGATCAGGAGGTAGAATGCCGGCTACCCGGACTAATTCCTCCTTGAACTCTGGGGCTGAGGCTGCACAGGGCATCCCCTTCCGTGACGCGGTGCAGGTCTGGGGCCGCATCGCTCTGCTCAGTTTCGGGGGACCTGCCGGGCAGATTGCGGTGATGCACCGGATATTGGTCGAGGAGAAAAAATGGATTGGGGAGGAGCGTTTTCTCCACGCCCTCAATTTCTGTATGCTGTTGCCCGGGCCGGAAGCGCAGCAGCTCGCCATCTATATCGGCTGGCTGCTGCACAAAACCATCGGTGGATTGCTGGCCGGCGTCATGTTCGTCCTGCCCGGCCTCATCTCGATCATGGCGCTCAGCTGGATTTATGTGCTGTGGGGCAATGTCGGAGCGGTTGCAGGCCTGTTTTTCGGATTGAAGGCCGCAGTGCTGGCGATTGTTGCACAGGCCGTGCTCCGCATAGGCGGACGGGCACTGGGCAATCCAACGCGTATCGCGGTCGCGGTTGGGGCATTTGTCGCGATATTCCTCCTCGATGTGCCATTTCCGCTGATTGTGCTGTCGGCAGGATTGATCGGCTATGTCACCGGTCTGCGCGGGAGCTCCGCTTTTGGCGCTGGCGTCGGGCACGGCGCAGCAACCGGTGCAACTGTCAGCGATGCTGACAGCGCGCTTGGTACCGAAATACCGGCGCACGCACTGCCAAACCGCGGCTGGACCGTCCGGATGGCCGCCATACTGCTGACGCTCTGGCTCGGCCCTGTGGCGCTCATCGCGGCCTTGCTCGGCCCGGATAGTGCCTTCACCAATATCGCCACCTTCTTTTCGAAAGCGGCGATGGTGACCTTTGGCGGGGCCTATTCGGTCCTCGCCTATGTCGCGCAGGAAGCGGTCGACACCTATGGATGGCTGCGCCCGGCGGAGATGCTCGATGGCCTCGGTATGGCGGAGACGACGCCGGGGCCGCTGATCATGGTCACACAGTTCGTCGGCTTTCTGGGGGCCTACCGGAACCCGGACGGATTGTCGCCGCTGGTTGCCGGGACGCTGGGGGGACTGCTGACCACCTGGGTGACCTTTGCACCCTGCTTCCTCTGGATTTTCCTCGGTGCACCCTTTGTCGAGCGGCTCCGGCACAATTTGCCGCTGGCCGCCGCACTGTCGGCTATCTCGGCAGCGGTCGTCGGCGTGGTGGCCAATCTGGCGATCTGGTTCGCGCTCCATCATCTGTTCCGCACTGTCGGGGAACAGTCGTTCGGTCCGCTCCGTGTCGATCTGCCGGTGCTGGCGTCGGTGGACGTTGCGGCCGTCGCGCTCTCCCTCGCCGCTATCGTCGCCATGTTCCGGTACCGGCTCGGGGTATTTCCGGTGCTTGGGCTCTGTGCAGCCGGTGGTCTGTTGATTCGGGTCGGAACGGGCTTGTTGGCCTGAACCAAAAGGCCAAGCTGTCCTGACTTTCGTTAGGGTGGCGGCGCGGGCAAATACCGGTCTAATAGCCCCGCAACAGGTTCGGAGACTCCCAATATGTCGATGCCAAATGTCCTGCGTGGTCGTCTGTCGATTCCGGTGATCGCTTCACCATTGTTCATCATTTCCAATCCAGACTTGGTGATCGCGCAGTGCAAGGCCGGTGTCGTCGGGTCCTTCCCCAGTTTGAACGCCCGCCCCCTGCCGCAGTTTGAAGAATGGCTGCAGCGACTGACCGCCGAACTCGGGCCGAACGACGCGCCCTATGCGGTCAACCTGATCGTCCACAAATCCAACGACCGGTTGATGGATGATCTGGCGCTGTGCGTGAAATACAAGGTACCGATCATCATCACCTCGCTCGGCGCGCGGGAGGATGTGAATACCGCCATCCACAGCTATGGCGGCATCGTCCTGCATGATGTGATCAACGACCGCTTCGCGCGCAAGGCGATTGAGAAAGGCGCGGATGGCCTGATCCCGGTGGCCGCTGGTGCTGGCGGTCATGCCGGTACTTTGTCACCATTCGCGATGATCCAGGAAATTCGGCAGTGGTTCGACGGCCCCGTCGCCCTGTCCGGGTCCATTGCGACCGGCGATGCGGTCCTCGCAGCGCAGGCGATGGGGGCCGATCTTGGCTATATCGGTTCGGCCTTCATCGCGACGAAGGAAGCCCGGGCCGACGAACGCTACAAACAGATGATCGTCGACAGCAGCGCCGACGATATCATCTATTCAAGCCTGTTTACCGGCGTGCACGGTAATTATCTCGCCCCGTCGGTGCGGGCCGCCGGCATGGACCCGCTCGCCCTGCCGCAAGGCGATGTATCGACAATGAATTTTGGCTCAAACGCCGCACCAAAAGCCTGGAAGGAAATCTGGGGCTGTGGCCAGGGAATCGGTGCGGTGAAGGAAATCCTGCCCGCTGGCGAACTGGTCGCGCGTCTGTGCCGGGAATATGAAGCGGCGAAACAGCGGGTGAGCGGGTCGGCAGGCCTGCTTCGATCCGCAGCCTAAACCCTGGGCGCATGGTGGGCTCGCCGGGATTTGAACCCGGGACCTACAGATTAAAAGTCCGTTGCTCTACCGACTGAGCTACGAGCCCACATGCGCGGGCGTCTCCCTACGGACGGGGGTGGGGCGCGTCAACCGGACACGCAATTGCCGCGCCGACAATCCGAGCTGCGGGTGTCGCCAATCCGGGTAAATGTCGCAAAGTGGATCGAGCACAAAGCTGCGCCGACGCATCTCCGGATGCGGAAGTATCAGCCCCGCGCCGCGTGTCACCAGACGTCCATAGGCGATGAGGTCGAGATCGAGCACACGCGGCCCCCATTTACGACGACGCTTGCGGCCGAACGCCGCCTCGATTCCGTGAAGCGCAGCTAGAAGATCGGCGGGCAACAGGGAGGTTGTGCCGCGCACCGCTGCATTGACGTAGCCCCGCTGTTTGGGACCGACGGGTGCGGTGGCGCGAAGTCGGGAAACTTTCCCGATCTTCACCCCTACCCCTCCCATCGCGACAATCGCAGCCCGCAGGATTTGGGCAGGCGAACCGTGGCGACCGTGACGCCGGTTCGAACCGAGGGCAATGATGACGGTGGCTTGCATGTCCGGGGGCAGGCCTTAGACGGAGCCACGATGCAAGTGAACCCTGATCGCGATTGTCCGCTCTGTCCCCGTCTGGTCGAATATCGCGAACGGCTGCGGGTCGAGAAGCCCGATTGGTACAATGCCCCTGTAAACGGCTGGGGAGACCCAGGAGCGTGGTTGCTGGTCGTCGGGCTGGCTCCGGGCGTTACCGGGGCCAACCGCACTGGACGGCCATTTACGGGAGATTACGCGGGTGCCCTGCTTTACGGCACGCTCGCCAAGTTCGGTTTTACCAATGGCCAGTTCGGCGGGGCGGCGGATGACGGACTGACATTGAACGGCGTTTTCATTGCCAACGCTGCCGCCTGCGTCCCACCGCAGAACAAGCCCCTGCCGGTGGAAGTCGCCAACTGCCGCCCATTTCTCCAGGCTCGCATCGCATCGTTACCCAATCTGAAGGCAGTGGTCGCGCTCGGCTCCATCGCCCATCAATCGACCGTCAAGGCGCTGGGCGGCAAGCTTCCGAAACACCCGTTTGGCCACGGAAACCAGCATGTCATGAAGGCGGGCGTGACCCTGCTCGACAGCTATCATTGCAGCCGCTTGAACACCAACACCGGGCGACTGACGACCGAGATGTTCGAGGACATTTTCCGCGCGGCGAGAGAAGTGGGCGTCGGAGCCACGTCATCCTGACGAAAGTCAGGATCTCGTGCAGCGGGGACGATCCGGCCAGAGATCCTGACTTTCGTCAGGATGACGTTCTCTCAAAACGGGGACGATCCTTGGTTCACCGATCCTCGACCAACCGTCCATAAAGCTCAGGTCGGCGGTCCCGGAAAAACCCGAAATTGGCCCGGTGCTTGCGAACCTTTGCCAGATCGAAACTCGCAACCGCGATCCCGCTCTGGTCGGTCCCCAGTTCACGGATCATGTCGCCGCGTTCGTCACAGATGAAGCTGTTGCCGTAAAACCGCTGGTCCTCTTCGATGCCCGTCCGGTTGGACGCCACAATCGGCACCACATTGGACACCGCATGCCCCTGCATCGCCCTGAGCCAGAGCCGCCGGGTATCAAGGTCCTCCTCCTCCGGCTCGGAGCCGATGGCGGTTGGGTAAAACAGGATGTCCGCCCCCATCAGCATCATCGCCCGGGCGGTTTCCGGATACCATTGGTCCCAGCAAATGCCGACGCCGATCCGGGCATAGCGAGTGTCCCAGACCTTGAACCCGGTGTTGCCGGGGCGAAAATAGAATTTCTCCTCATAGCCCGGTCCGTCCGGAATATGACTCTTGCGGTAGACCCCCATGACCGCGCCGCTGTCATCGATCATGGCGAGCGAGTTGTAATGGTGCGGCCCATCGCGCTCGAAAAAGCTGGTTGGGATGTAGATTTTCTCCCGCCGCGCCACTTCCCGCATCGCCTCGACCGCAGGATGGGTCTCTACCGGCTTCGCTCGGGCAAATAGCTCGCCTTTCTCGTGGCGGCAGAAATAATGCCCCTCGAACAATTCCGGCGGCAAGATGATCTTGGCCCCTTGCCCCGCTGCCTCCCGGACCAGCGCCGCCGTCGCCGCGATGTCGGTGTCATTATCATCGGTGAACGCCAGTTGCAGCGCGGCGACTGCGACATTGGTCATCAAACAGGCTCCTGCTGGGTGATACAATGAAAGGACCCGCCACCGGTCAAAATGTGATTGGCGGGAAGGCCCACAGCCTTGCGGCCCGGAAACAATGCCCCAATCTCCCGCACTGCGGCGGCGTCATGCCGGGATCCGTAAGTCGGAACAATGACGCTCGTATTTGAAATGTAAAAATTCATGTAACTAGCGGGAATTGCTTCACCATCTTCATCGGGCAGGAAACCCGGCGATGGGACGGTCACTAACTCAAGACCTGCCGCCAGCGCACGGTTCCGCGCATCGGCATAAGTGCCACTGTTGGGATCGTCGCTGTCCCGTGCTTCCGGCATAACCAGAACACCCGGCGCAATGAAACGCGCCAGATTGTCGACATGGCCATCGGTATGGTCGTTCACCAAGCCAACCCCCAGCCACAGCACCCGGTCGATGCCGAGATCAGTCCGCAATCGGGACTCAGCCAAGGCCCGCGTCATGCCGGTATTGCGGTTCGGGTTGAGCAGGCATTGCTCGGTCGTGACGGCGAGGCCGGTGCCATCCACGTCAATGGCGCCGCCTTCCAGCACCCAGTCATGCTGGGACAGAGGGACGTTCGCCTTCGCTGCAACAAAGGACGCCACACCCGAATCGCCCTCCAGCAGATATTTTCCACCCCAGCCGTTGAAACGAAACCCTGCCGCTGTCGCTGCTTCGCCGTCGGTCAGGAACAATGGCCCGGTATCGCGCAGCCAGATATCGCCGAAAATCTGCCGGTGGAAGGTCACATGGGCGGCATCCAGGACGCTACGGGCGCTCTCCTCTGCTGCTGCATTGGCACAGAGCAGTTCGACGCGCTCCCCCGCCCCGCCGTCGACAATTGCGCCAATCAGCGCTGCAACCTCGCGCCGCGCGGATTCAAGATCCTCCAGCCACAATTCGGGGTGGGACGGCCATGCGGTCCAAACCGCCTTGTGCCTTTGCCATTCTGCTGGCTGGCGTTGGGTCATCGTTTAGGCCTTCTTCAAAAACTCGGTGCGGAGGACCAGTCCTTTGACCTTCTCCACACGGCATTCGACCTCATCAGGATCGCCGGTCAACCGGATGCCCCGGACCAAAGTTCCGCGTTTCAGCGTAACCGACGTCCCTTTGACCTTCAGGTCCTTGATTAATGTTACGGAATCACCATCGACAAGCTTGGTTCCGTTGCTATCCTTCGTGTCCACCGACATCCCCCTCCCCAGCCTCGTGCCGCCCCTTGAACCCCTGGGCGATCACATACCATTCTGATGACCCCTGCCGACTGGCCGGCGGCTTGGCATGGGTGACGCTGGTGAAATGTCGTTTCAACTGCGCGACCAGCCCGGAGTCGGCACCACCGGCCAGAACCTTCGCGACATAGGCCCCGCGCGGTGCGAGTATCTCGACGGCAAAGTGCAATCCTGCCTCCACCAGCGCCATCGTCCGGATGTGATCTGTCTGCTTATGGCCGACGGTGTTTGCGGCCATGTCGGACAGGACAAGATCTGCGGGTCCGCCCAGCGCCTCCCGCAGCAGATCATCGGCGCCTTCCGACAGGAAATCCATCTGGAGGATGGTCACACCGGCCATCGCTTCCATCGCCAGCAGGTCGATGGCGGCAACACGGGCCTTTGGCCGCTTTTTCAGGACAACCTGACACCAGCCCCCGGGCGCTGCCCCAAGATCAACCACACGCGACGCGTGGCCGAGCAATTTGAACCGCTCGTCCAGTTCGAGCAGCTTGTACGCCGCACGCGACCTATAGCCGTCACGGTGCGCCGCCTTCACATAGGGATCGTTCAACTGGCGTTCGAGCCATTTGACCGACGACGCGGTCCGCCCGCGCGCCGTTTTGACCCGAACCTTGCCACCCTGTGACCGACCGGACGGGCTGCTCCCGGTCATACCCAGTGTCCGTCCCGGTTCATCAGGGTCCGCAATATGCCCTCCCGGATGCCACGATCAGCAACGCGCAGACGGTCGGCGGGCCAGATTGCCAGGATGGTATCCAATATCGCGCAGCCGGCCACCACGAGGTCGGCGCGATCCTGCCCAATGCTGGGCTCGCGCGCCCGGTCCGCCGGGGACAGGCTGGCCAACCGCGCCGAGATTTCGCGCATCGCGGTTCCGGGAACAAAACAGCCATCAACCAGGCGTCGATCATAGGTCGGCAGCCCCAAGTGCAGGCTCGCCAGCGTCGTCACCGTTCCAGACGTCCCCAACAGGTCGGGAATCTTGTCAGTCAGCGGTCGAATTCGCTCTGCAAACTCCGCCAGCTGCTCACTGACCCGCGCCCGCATCCGGTCATAGGCCGCTGTCCGGGCGGCGAGATCTGGCAGGTCCCGCGCCTCGGTCTCCGCCAGTGAAACAACCCCCCACGGCACGCTGGTCCAATCCCGGATATGGGCATGACCGCGACCATCCATGTCGACCAAAATAAGCTCGGTGCTGCCCCCGCCAATGTCAAACACCAGCGACTGTCCACCGTGCGCCAGCAGCGATTGACAGCCCAACACGGCAAGCCGGGCCTCCTCCGCCGCCGAAATCACATCAAGCGCGATTCCAGTCTCTTCATAGACCCGTTCGACAAACGCGATGCCGTTGGAGGCACGGCGGCACGCCTCCGTCGCGACATTGCGGGTCAGATAGACTTCGCGACGCCGGATCTTGTCGGCGCAGATGCGCAAGGCTTCGATGGCCCTGTCCTGGGCCTCGTCGGAAATCCGGTCGCTCTGCAGCAGGCCTTCGCCAAGTTTCACCACCCGGGAAAAGGCGTCCACCACATAGAATCCACCCCGCGCAGGACGCGCGACCAGCAGGCGGCAATTGTTGGTGCCAAGATCGAGCGCGGCATAGACACGGCGGGATTGGCCATCACGGGGCCAGACGCGGTCAGTCGCGGTTTGGGCGCGGGGTCCCCCCACGTCCGGCATGATCGTCGCCATTCCTCACTCCAACCGGGGCGTTACTTTCCCGGCACTTGGAAGAACGGTAGCACTTGCAGGCAGGCGACCGCAACTCCGCGTCCGTTGGCGTTGACAGCCCGGAGGTCGCCCCCTAGGAAGCGCCTCCGCGACACTGCCCTGTCGTCTAATGGTAAGACCACGGACTCTGACTCCGTTAATCGAGGTTCGAATCCTCGCGGGGCATCCAGCGCTTCTCTCGCATTTGAACGCTGCCTAGGACGCGATGCCAAGCTCCTTGGCTGCCGCGTCCAGCTGGCTTTGCGTCGCCGCATCACCCGCAAAGGCGGCTCGCCCCGTCCGGTAGGCGTTCGATGCCGCGCCGGTTTCACCAAGCACCATCCGCGCCCGCATCAGCCGCATCCAGCCTTGTGCATCCTTGGGGTTCGCCGCCAGCTTCGCGGCAAGCCCGTCCACCATCCCGCGGATCATCGCCTGCTGGTCGGACGGCCGCATTTTCTGGGCTGCGGCCACATCTTCCGGCGTCGGTCCCGGAAGCGCGCCAGCGGGTGTCGGTGCTGCCGGCGGTGGCAAATCAGCCGATACGTCGATACCGGCGGCCTTGCCTGATTCGGCGATGATCCGGCGAAGCTCCCCGGCCCAGGGCGCATCGGCTGGGGCTTCGCGCAGCAACTGCACCCAATCGGCAATCGCCGCCTTCGGATCACCGCGCTGTTCCTTCAGCAAGGCCAGATAATAGCGGGACCGGGCATCGCCCGCATCAAGCCGCCGGGCTGTTTCGAATGCTGCCTGCGCCGCCGGGGTCACCGTCCCGGCTGCCGATTGCACCAGCGCCTCACCCATGGCCGAGACATAGGTTGCATCGGTCGGCACCAGTTCAGCTGCCTTCCGGTAGGCCTCCGCCGCATCAGCAAAGCGGCGTGTCTGGAAATAGGACCAGCCGAGCATGCGCCAGCCCTCCGGGTCCTTGGCATTGGTCGCCATTTTGGCTTCGAGGTCGGTGATCATTTGGGCGACATCGCCCGGCACGTCGGTGCCGGTCGGTGTTGACGATTCGACCGGCGGCGGTGTCGCCGCCAATTCCGGGCGACCGAGCGAAATATAGAGGCCGGTGGACAAGCCTGCGAGAATGGCGGCTGTTCCCACCGCAAACCAGGTCCGGACCCCGGGTGCAAACGGCCGCGGCGCTGCTTCTTCGTTCGCTCCCTCTGCCAACATGCGGCGCTGAATCTCGATCCGCAGTGGGGCGGCTTCGGCATCGGGTAAGCTGTCGAGATCACGAAGCTGATCCCGCAGAATGGCCAGCGCATCGCCGCGCGTCCGCCAAACGTCGTACCGACGCGCCAACGGGACTGCGAGTGCAGCGGCAGCGACCGCAGTGATCAGCGTCAGAATAACCCAAAGCGTCAAAACCTGTCCCCTCTCAGCAGCGTATCCAGACGCTGTTGTTCCTCGTCCGTCAGTCCGTCAGGGCCAACTGGTGCTCGGCGGCGGCGCACATAGGTGGCCACACCAAGTCCGCCACCGAGCAGCAAGGCCAGCGGCCCAAGCCACAGAGCCAGCGTCGAAAGCTGGAACGGTGGGCTCAGCAGGACATAATTGCCGTAGCGCGCCACCAGATAGTCCTTGGCCTGCTCATCGGTCGCGCCTTTGACCAATTGTTCGCGTAGCAGGACCCGCAGATCGCGGGCCAATGGCGCATCGGAATCGTCAATCGACTGGTTCTGGCAGACGACGCAGCGCAGCCCTTGGCTGATCTCCCGCGCCCGAGCCTCCAGCTTTGGATCGGCGAGTTGCTCATCCGGCTGCACCGCCTGGGCGGTCGCTGACCACAACAACAAAAGCATAGCCAGCCGCTTCATGATTCGAGCCTCAGCTTGTCCATCAATGGCTTGATGGTCTCGGCCCAGACCTCGGGACTGATCGGTCCAATCTGTTTATACCGTACCCGGCCCTGCTTATCGATCACGAAAGTCTCGGGCGCGCCGGTCACGCCGAGGTCAATCCCGGTGCGGCCATTCTCGTCATTCGCGGTTTTCAAGTAGGGGTCACCGAACTGAACCAGCCAAGCCGCGCCATCGGCTGGCTTGTCCCTCCAGTCGAGACCATAGATCGGCACGCCCTGATCTTTCAGTCCCATCAGTAGCGGGTGCTCGACCCGGCATGCTCCGCACCAGGAGGCAAACACATTGAGCAGCTTTGGCTCCCCCCGGAACTCGGTCGAAGCAAAGCCCGGCGCGCCTGCCGCCAATCCGGGCAGGTCAAAGACCGGCAACGGTCGATCGATCAGGGTCGACGGAATTTGTGACGGGTCACGCTGAAGGCCACCAGCGAATGCGATGACCACAGCCGCGAAGACCAAAACCGGAAGAATGAAAATCAGCCGCTTCATGCCGGGACCAACCCTGGTGCGATGACCACCCGTGATGGCAGTCCGATGCGGAACCGGCGATCCCCGAGCGAGCACAGCCCGCCAAGCGCCATCAATATCGTCCCGCCCCAAATCCAGCCGACCAGCGGGTGATGGTACATACGGACGACAATGCCGCTGCCCTGCCGTTCCCCAACCGCGATATAATAATTGCCAAGGAAATGCGGTTCGATGGCCGCTTCGGTGGTTTGCGACCCGCTGACCGGATAGATCCGGCGCTCCGAAATCATTTCATGATAGGTGTCACCACGCCGAAGCGCGAAATGTCCCTGCTCCGCCACATAATTCGGCCCATTTACCTCGGTGATCGACAGCAGGCCAATTTCGATACCACCGATCGGCACCACCTGCCCCGGCTGCATCACCAGAATTTTGGAACTTTCCCAAGCGTACATGGCGCTCAGACCGGCGGTTGTTACGCCCAAACCGGCATGAGCCAGCACCATGCCGTACATCGCCAGCGGCGTGGCCTTGGCCAGCTTCCAGAGCGAACTGTCCGAGCCCTGCCCGACCCGCCAGCGGCGCGTTAGCAGTCCGGCTGCACCCACGATCAGCCAAGCCGAAACACCTAGTCCGAACGCCGCCAACGCGGCTTTCAATCCGCCGATCAACGCAGCGATCACAAATACAGCGAGCGCAATTCCCGCCGAAATGCGGACCCGTTTCCACACTTGCGCTAGATCATCCCGCCGCCAGTTCAAGACCGGTCCGACGGTGACCAAAAGCATCAAAAGCGCAAAGACCGGAATGAACGTAGCCTTGTAAAATGGCGGGCCGACGGAAATTTTGTCGGTGGACAATGCCTCCATTGCGACAGGGTAAAATGTCCCGAGGAACACCGTCGCCGTCGCGATCATCAGCAGCAGATTGTTGAGGGTCAGACCAGATTCGCGGCTGACCGTGCCAAACATCGCCCCGGATCGCATCGACGGTGCCCGCCAGGCAAACAGCGCGAGCGCGCCGCCGGTTGCCGCGACAATCAGCCCGAGGATGTAAACACCCCGCGTCGCGTCGACCGCAAAGGCGTGCACACTGGTCAATATGCCGGACCGGACCAGGAACGTCCCAATGAGGCTCAGCGAGAATGTCAGGATCGCGAGCAGAATCGTCCAGCTGACGAGGGCACCACGCTTTTCCAATACGATGGCGGAATGCAGCAGCGCGGTCCCGAGCAGCCACGGCATCAACGAGGCATTTTCAACCGGGTCCCAGAACCAGAAACCGCCCCAACCCAATTCATAATAAGCCCAGAAACTGCCGAGGGAAATGCCGCAGGTGAGGAAAATCCAGGCGGCAAGCACCCAGGGCCGGACCCACCGTGCCCAAGCCGCGTCAACCCGCCCCTCGATCAGGGCCGCGACGGCGAAGGCGAAGGTGATCGAGAAGCCAACATAGCCAGTGTACAGCAACGGCGGGTGGAAAACGAGCCCGGGGTCCTGAAGCAGCGGGTTCAATTCTGCGCCATCAAGGTTGCGCGGCGACAGTCGGGCGAACGGATTGGAGGTGAACAGCAGAAACGCGAGGAATGCCGCGGTAATCATCCCCTGTACGGCGAGAACCCGCGCCTGAAACGCCTGCCGCAAATTGCTGCCGAACAGCGCCACACCCATGCCGAACGCGACAAGGATCAGCACCCACAGCAGCATCGAGCCTTCATGATTGCCCCAGGTCGCGGCGAATCGGTAGGCGGTGGGCTGGGTCGAATGGGAATGCTGGGCAACCAGCTGGATCGAGAAATCGCTGACGACAAACGACCAGGCGAGCAATCCGAATGCCAGCGCCACCAGCACAAACTGCAATGCCGCTGCGACTCGACCGACGGCCATCATCGCCGGATCACCCCGTGATGCGCCGACCAGCGGAACCGTCGATTGCAGCAACGCCAATGCAAACGCGACAATGAGGGCAAACAGCCCGACCTCTGCGACCATGTTTCAGTCGACTCCCCGTCCGGCAGTTCGAAAAAGCCGTCTGCCAAGCAAAAAACACCCTAGCTTGTTCAGTGATGTGCTTGCAATTGCCCCGCTCTCCAGTTGATAAAGGGTTTGCTGATACGCGGCGGGGGGCCATGTCAAAGGTTCGTATAGCAATTGTCGGATCAGGTCCGGCGGGCATGAGTGCCGCAGCACGCGCTGCCGTGCTGGGCCTTTCCCATGTCCTTCTCGAAAAAACCGATCACCTCTCCGACACCATCTACAAATATCAGCGCGGCAAGCATGTCATGGCGACGCCGGCGCAGCTGGTATTGCGCAGCGACGCGGATTTCGGGGCCGGCAAACGCGAGGCGATTCTCGAACAATGGTCCGCCGATACCAAAAAGGCAGGCGTCAACGTCCGCTACAAGTCGGAGGTCAAATCGATCACCGGCTCGATTGGCAATTTCGAGATCACGCTGACATCCGGCGATGTGGTGCAGGCGGAAACCATCGTCATGGCGATTGGCACACAGGGCAACCCGAACCTGATGCGCTGCGACGGTGCGAATGAACCGCATGTCCAGTATCAGCTCAATGACCCGGCGGAATATGTCGACGAGCATATCTTTGTCGTCGGCGGCGGCGATGCCGGCATCGAAAATGCCCTTGGTCTCGCGGCCGACCCAGAACAGCGCAACACCGTCACCCTGCTGAACCGGTCAGCGGACTTCGCGAAATCCAAGGACGCCAACACCAAGGCACTACTGGCGGCGCAGACGGCGGGCCGCGTCAACGTCCTGCTCGAATCAAGCCCGGTCCGCATCGAACGCGACATGATCGTGGTTGATACCCGGGAGGGCGAGGTTCGCCTTCCCTGCAACCGGGTCATCGCTCGCATGGGGTCAGCGGCCCCTCGCAAATTCGTCGAAGCCTGCGGGATCCAGTTCACCAGCGAGGACCGGGAAGCCTATCCGCAACTGTCACCGGTGTTCGAGACGACGGCCCCGGGCATTTATGCGATCGGGGCGCTCGCTGGATATCCGCTGATCAAGCACTGCATGAACCAGGGCTATGACGTCGTTGAGTTCATCAACGGCAACAAAGACCTGAAACCGGCCGACGAACCTATTCTGGAGGCAAAGCTCAAGGGACTGCCGGGCAAGCGCTCCGTGACGGAATGGCTGGAATTCCTGCGGACGCAGGTTTCCATTCTGAATGACATGTCGCCGCTGCAGATGCGGGAGTTTTTGCTCGATTCCGAGGTCCGCGCCTACAAAAAGGGCGAGCCGGTCTTCATGCGCAATGACATCGGGTCGTCGCTGTTCGGGATCGCTGACGGCATGGTGCATGTCGAAATCAATCCGAATGACCCCAGTATGGTTGTGCCCATTCCGTCGGGTTCGATTTTCGGTGAGGTCGGCCTGATTTCTGGTCGTCGTCGCGGTGCCACCATTCGGGCAGCCGTCGATGCGATCTGCGTTGAAGTCTCCCGCACCGCCGCTCTGAAGCTCATGGGGTCGGTCCCCAGCGCCAAACGGACGATCAACCGCATCACGACGGAGCGACTGCTGCTCCAGATTTTCAAGTCCGGCTTGAACCCGGCCGATCTGGTTGAGGTGCTGGAAAGCGCTGAAACCAAGCGGATCAGCGCTGGGCAGTCAGTGGTCACGGAAGGCGATGAGGGGAATGATATTTTCATCATCCGTTCCGGCTCAATGGTGGTTGAAAAAAATATCGGCGGGAAACCGATCTTCATGCGCTATCTGCCTGCCGGCACCTACATCGGGGAAATGGCTTTGCTCGATGGTGGGCGGAGAACCGCGACAGTGCGGGCGGCGGTCAAGTCTGAAGTGGTCCAGATCAACGGTGATGCCTTTGCCCGTGTGATTGCCGCCAAACCGCAACTCGAAGCCAATATCCGGGCCGAAATGGCCGCCCGGCGCGAACTGAACAGCTTTATCGAAACCAAGAAGGAAAGCTTCGGCAGTGCGGTCGACATGTATTCGTCGGTTGCCAATTTCTTGGTTGAAAACGGCGTCGGCGAAGCAACAGACGTTTTGCTGATCGACCAGAATCTCTGCGTCGGCTGCGACAATTGCGAAAAAGCCTGCGCCGATAGTCACGACGGCCTGTCACGCCTCGACCGGGAAGCCGGCAAAGGCTTTGCGCATCTGCACGTGCCAACCTCCTGCCGTCACTGCGAGCATCCACATTGCATGGCTGATTGTCCGCCAAATGCCATCCAGCGCGGCGCCGACGGCGAAGTCTTTATCGAAGACAGTTGCATCGGTTGCGGCAATTGCCAGCGCAACTGCCCCTATGGTGTGATCCGGATGGACAAGGTTCCACCGCCAAAGCCAAGCTTGATGAACTGGCTATTGTTCGGTGCCGGCCCTGGCCCGGGCGAACCCAACAAGGTCTGGAGCTACAAACAGGCCAAGAAGAGCGGCGTGGAAGTTCCCAAGAAGGCCGTCAAATGCGATATGTGCAAGGGTCAGGATGGCGGCCCGGCCTGTGTCAGGGCCTGCCCAACGGGCGCTGCCATCCGAGTTTCACCGGAGGCTTTCCTGTCGGTATCCTCCATCTCGACAAAGGCTTACTAGGTGGCGCGGGTTCGGAATACCAATGCCGCCCATGACGGCTTCCTGCGGCATGACGGCTATTTCTGGCTGAAACTTGCGAGCGCAATCTCCTTGCTCGCCTGGCTGGCCTATATGCTGATCGATGCCAATCCGCGTCCGAATGGTGGGACGGCCTACGGCTATTTCCTCGGTGTTGTCAGCGTCGGCATCATCCTGTGGCTGACCGCGCTTGGCATTCGCAAACGGAATATCAGCCGCAGCAAATATTCTCTGAAGGCCTGGACATCGGCGCATGTCTATCTCGGCCTGTCCTTGATCATCCTGGCGACCTTGCACACCGGTTTCCAGTTTGGTTGGAACGTTCACACGCTGGCCTATGTGGCGATGATGCTGGTGATCGGGACCGGCGTGTTCGGGATTGTCGCCTATGCTCGCCTGCCAAAGGCGATGAGCAGCAACCGGGGTGAACTTACGCAGCCTCAGATGCTGATCAACATCGGCGCCATCGACCGGCAGCTTCATGATGCAGCGCAGCCGCTTGATCGCCACCATAGCGACATCGTCCGCATGTCGATGGAGGACAGCCCGGTGGGTGGCGGTGTGCTTCGCCGTTTGAAGGGCGATCAGGCAAGCTGCGGGACCGCCCGGGCGCTCGCTGCCCTGAGCGAAGAAGTCAAAGCTGCCGGGCCGCTGGCTGACAAGCGGCTGCTCCAGATCGTCGGCCTGCTGGAGCGTAAATCCGCTGCGCTTGGTGTGGCGCGGCGGCATGTCCGCCTGCGCACACTACTCGAACTTTGGCTCTACATTCACGTGCCAGCAACCTTTCTGCTGATCGCCGCGCTCGTCGCGCACATCATCAGCGTTTTCTATTACTGGTGAGGCGCAGATGACCTTCATCATCCGGACAATCGGCCAGCGGAGCGGCGGCGGTGAAATCGTCCGTGAACGCCCGGTTGAGAAAAGTGACGTCCTGATCGGTCGCGGCACCGACTGCGACATGGAGATCGCCGATCTCGCCGTGATGCTCAACCACGCCCGGGTTCGCAGAACCGGTAATCACGTTGAAGTCACCGCAGTTGGCGGCATCGATCTGGTGGTCGATGGGAAAACCACAGAGCGGGCCGAATTCAACGCGGATCGCACGGTGGTGCTATCGCTCGGTGGTCATCAGGTTACCGTTGCTGCAGGTGACGGTGGCGCGACTTTGCTGACGCTCGCCCGCGTTTCCGCACTGTCCGATGCCGCTGACCCGGTCGACGAACTTCAAGTATTTTCCCTGCTCGGGTCCCGGCTTAGCAAACGTGGCCTGGCCTGGGGCCTGATTGCGGTCACTTTGCTGGCGTTTCTGGCGTGGCCGATTGTCTCTGGGTTGATGAGTCCGCCGGTGTCCCCCCTGAAGCCACCGCCGGCCCAACTACAGGCCGATTCATCCTGGACAAGCGGCCCACTGTCCCAGGCACACGCCAGTCTCTCCAACAAATGTGGAGCCTGTCACCAACAGCCGTTCGTCGCGGTTCGCGATTCGGCCTGCAAGGCCTGTCATATCGCGGTTCAGGATCACGCGGTTCCGAAACGACTCGCGGCCGCAAACTTTGATTCGTCGCTGACCGGTGCCGCGAAGCGCGGGATCGCGCACGGTTTCAATCTGCCGGAGGGCAGTTGCACTAGTTGTCACAAGGAACATGAGGGTCACAACGGCGCAGACATGACCAATCCTGCCCTGTGCATGGATTGCCACCGGGAATTGTCAAAGCGGCTACCGGATACCGAGCTTGGCGATGCCGATGATTTCGGCACCGCTCATCCCGAGTTTCAGCCGAATATCATCATTGCACCCGCGCTCGGAGCGCCGGTGACGAAGCGCGTTAAGCTCACGCCGACGACGGCGGAATTCAACGGCCTGAAATTCCCGCACGACATCCATTTGCTGGCCGGTGGGTCGGTGACGCGGATGGCCAAGGCCCTGCCCCGCTATGGCAAGTCGCTGGACTGCGCATCCTGCCATACCGAGGATCCGAGCCGCGCCCGCTTCCAGCCCATCGAGATGGAGCGGGATTGCCTCGCCTGCCACACGCTGGAGATCGGCAAATCAAATGGCGTGGTCCGAACGCTTCGCCACGGCGATGCCGCACAAGCCATTGCAGAAATGGAAGATTTCATTCGTGCCAACCCGGGTGCACCACGTCCGCCGATGCTCCGCACCCGCCCGGGTGCCGTTACGCCCCTGCCCATCTCTGGCACCGCCAACCGGGTCGACAACCGGGTCCGTGCGCTGTTTGAGAATGGCGGCACCTGCTTTGAATGCCATTCGGTGATCCCGCCTGCGAAGGCAGGATCGTTGAACTTCCAGATCGCGCCGGTCAGCCTGCAATCGCGCTACTTGAAGAACGGCTGGTTCAGCCATGCCGACCATGCGACCGAAACCAGCCCTTGCGCGTCCTGCCATATTGCCAGCAAGTCAAAGGACTCATCCGACCTGCTGATCCAGGGCATCAGTTCCTGCCGGGACTGCCATGCCGGCGCCCATCCGAAGGGCAAGCAGATCGCCTCCGATTGCCAATCCTGCCACAGTTTCCACCCGCAATCGCCAGTTGCGTCCCAGATTCGCGCCGCAAAACAGCCTGCGGCGATACAGCGCGGCAGGAGTTAGCAAGAATGCTCGCATCTCGTCGTCTATTTGTTACGTAGCTGTTTCAAATGGGCGTTGGTCCCACCACAATAACAAGGTGTCACCCGACGCATGCTGATCGCGCAAATCACTGATATCCACATCGGGTTCGAACCGGGGAACCACGAAGAGTTCAATCGCAAGCGGTTGGATGCAACAATTGATGCCCTGCTTGCCCTGAAGCGGCGTCCGGACATGATGCTGGCGACCGGCGATCTAACCGATCTCGGGACCGAACAATCCTATGAATGGTTGCTGGAGGGCCTGTCCCGTTGCCCGTGGCCGATCTATCCGATTCCAGGCAATCATGATGTCCGGGAAACCTTCCTGAAGGCGTTTCCCAATACGCCGACGAATGATGGCTTCATCCAATATGAGGTCGAAGCCGACGAGCTGCGGATCATCATGCTCGATACGCTGGAGGAAGGGCGTCACGGCGGCTCCTTCTGCGAGCGGCGGGCGGCTTGGCTCGACGCGCGCCTATCCGAGCAACCCAACCGCCCAACCATGCTGGTCTCCCATCACCCGCCGACCGAAATCGGCATTGCATGGATGTCGGCTGCCTCGCGCGAACCGTGGGTGCTGCGCTTTGCCGAGGTCGTTGAAAAGCATAAGCAGGTCGTACGGCTCATCGCCGGCCACATCCACCGGCCGATCTTCACCAGCTGGGCCGGAACAACATTGTCCGTGACGCCGTCTACTGCGCCGCAGGTGGCGCTGGACCTGCGTCCGATCAATTCGACACCCGACGGCCGCGACATGATCATCGCTGAACCACCGGCCTATGCGCTCCACGAGTGGACGGACAATATGCTGATCAGCCACATGGGCTATGCCAATGCCGGCCCGGTTCTGGCGCGCTACAATGACGCGATGCGACCGCTCGTCGAGCACCTGCTGGCGGAGCGCGTGACGGTTTAACCGAACTGTCTGACCGCTAGCGATCCCCTGACCTAGTCTTTCTGAACGAAGTCGAAGAACGAATCCTGCGTGCAGCGGGTGACCTGCGTCCCTCGGCGCAGTTCGACACCGTAAGCATCGGGCGGCTTAGGGTTTCGCTGCCGTTCGGATCGGGACCCAGTCGCGGTTGATGGACCCCGTGTCGCTGACCCGGTAAGGGAAGCCGCTGCGGTTCAGGAAGAAGCGTTCCATTTCCTGCCGGTTGAATGGTCGCGACCCGACCCGACCGAACACCGCAATCTGCCCGCCGCTTTCATCGACACCGCGGTCACGGTCGAGCCCTTTGGACATCGACAGAGCGGGTGATGCCGTCCGTGCGAAGGCGATCAACTCCGGCTTGGGTGCGGGCGAAAAGCCGTAGAAATTCGGCTGGCTCGATGGGCTGGTCAATTGCACCACCTTCATCCCATTGCGGCCATCGGCGACATAGGCAAAAGCGGAGGCATTGGTCGACCCGACGATCACATCCTCGGCATCGTTCAGGGCACCGTCTGCCGTGTAGCGCTGGTAAATCTTCGGCGTCTCGGGATTGCGGACATCGACGATCACTAACCCCTCCTCCTTGGCGGCGACATAGGCATAGGTCCGCGCTACATAAATCCGCCGGGCGTCCTTCATCGGGATCAGCGAACCAGCGACAGCCTTCGGGTTGCCGGGCTGGGTGATATCAAAGGTCCGCATGCCTTCGGCATCGCTCACGAACAGATAGCGGAACTGCACTGCCGTTGCTTTGGCATTGTCCAGCTTAACCACCGACACCAGCTTCGGTTTCAGAGGATCGATCAAATCCAGAGTGACCAGCCCGGCGTCAGCAGTGATATAGGCCCAGCGTCCGGCAAGCGTGATATGGCGCGCGCCCTTCAGGATACCGTCCTGATTCCAGGTTGCCGCTCGCTTCAGGAAGTTATTGCGTGGCTCCCCGTCGGCCAACGTGTTGACGTTAACGAGGATGAGCCCTTCGACCGAGTCAGTGATCACCGCATAGCTGTAGATATCGAGGAAAGGTTGCTCCTCATTGCTGCGGAAGCCCGGCGTGCCCTTGTTGGCCGCCTCGCCCGCCAGCATTTGCTGGTTGCGCAACGGGCTGATCGGCTGGTTGGTTGGTAGCGCCACGCAGGTTGCATTGCGTGATCCGACATGGGTGTCATGCCCCAATTCGGAGAATGGACCGGTCAGGATCTTCTCGGACACGCCCTTGTTGCCGACGCTGGCGATGTCATAGGCGCGGAACCCGCCCTTCCCTTCCGCCACGAACAGATATTCACCACGCATCTGCAGGCAGCGAGCGGCATCGCCGGTTGATTTGGCAACGTTGCGGATATCCTCGGTCATGTGGGTTTCGCCGGAATATTTCTTTTTCTTGTCAAAGATCTTGCCGCGCACCCAGGTGATCAATTCGCGCTTGTTGGTTTCAACATGCGCCTTGAAATAGTCCGGGTAAGCATAGCGGTGCAGGTAGGACCCGAACACGGCCTGCGGCTCGCTGACTTCGGTAACGCGGACAGCTTCAAATCCCTTTTGCAGGCCGGTCCAGGCGTAAAGGCCAACGAAATTGATATAGTTGGTCCCCTGCAACATCAGCTGCGCCATGATCGCATTGTTATCATTGGCTTCTGACAGGTGACAATCGGTGCAGGTTTTGGTTTCCTGCGTGCGAACCGTGTGCGGGAAATGCGGGGCAAAGGCCTGGCTGGAGAAGCCCGCAGCAGAAACCGGCGGCTGCTGGAAGTAGATCAGTTCGCGGTTGATGTTGGTCGAGGACAGGACCAGCGCCGAGCTTGAGCGGATCGGCGCAACAATCGCGCCCTTAGTTGTCTGGTGTTTGCCGAGCTGGAACATGTCATCGCGCGCGACCTGCGGGTTATAGGTCGCGTAGTTGCGGGTCTCTTGCCCCTCATATTTGTGGCTCTTGGTCTTCCAGTTCGCCTCGATCGGCAAATGGCAACCACCGCAGGATGTCGTCCACGACAGATGGCAACTGAAGCAGGCGATGTTGCTGTCGTCATGGGCGCGGTCGGCCTTGGCGATGCCGGGGCCAAATTCATATTTGCCGGTTTCCGCGCCGGTGCGGGACATCAGCTTGGCGCGGGCCGCCTTGGTGTTGAAATCCGGGCTGGCACGATCGACCGAATCCTTGACCAGCGATACCCGCCATTCCAGCTTTGGATCGACAATCGATCGCTGAATCAGGACGCGGCGTCCGCCATCGTCGATCCATTCAAAGCGGCGTTTACCATCGGGGTTGCGAAGCAGGCTGAGATCAGTTCCGCCCGGACCAGCCGCCGGGCCGGAGGTCTTGAGCGTCGGCGCGGCATCAACCGTTCCGTGGCAATCCTTGCAGCCGATTTCCACGGCATTAGCGACTTCACCGTGAATGAAGCCATTGCCGTGACTGTCCTGCGCGAAATGGCAATCGGCGCACTGGAAACCCTTTTCGGCATGGATATCCATCATATGGACGGATTTGCCTGGGTTGGTGCCGATAGGAACGAACTGCGGCTCACCCTTGCGGCGAAATTTCTCGGGATCGTCGTTGGCGACGATATGGGCGGTGTCGGTCCCATAGGTCGCCATATTGCCACCGGCATCGAGCAGATTGCCCTCACGGTCGCGCTTGAAAATGCCGCGGAAATTCCAACCGTGGCCGTGATAGTCGGCGAACTGGGTGTCCTTATTGCCGTCATTCACGTCATAGACGTTGCGGACAAATTCCGGATCGGACCATTTGCCGCGAACCGCGGCACCTTCCGGGTTGCGCTCCAGCGTCTCATGCATCTCGGCCGCAGTCGGATACATCTGCTTTTCGGGCCACATCCGGGGAGCGTCGGACTCATAGTCCCACATTGTGTAGCCGAGATAGGAATTCAGGAAGATATTCGGCTGGTGCATGTGGCAGTTCATGCACTGGGAGGTTGGGATCGACCGGGTGAACTCATGTCGGACCGGGTGGCCGCTTTCCTCTTTGGAGATGGTCGGATCGGCGGTCGCGGTCTTGCCGTCCCGGCCGAATTCCGACCAGGTCAGGCTGTGGCGCGGCTCCCGGTCATTGGCATAGACCACATGGCAGGAGGCGCAGCCGGAACTGCGATAGTCCCCCTGCTGATCATTGGTGCCCATGAACCAGGTGAACGGGTCATTGAGGCGGGTTTTGTGGATGTTGAGAACTGGCACGGCAATCCGCAGCCCAGTTCCGGGGCCCCTGTTTGACTGGCGGATATCCGGACGTCCCGGCTCTTCAAGCCTTTGGAGGGCTCCGAGCGAATTCGGCAGACCGATTTCGGTGAATCCGGTGTTGATGTTCCGGCCACCGCGCTCGAACACCCGGAACACGTCGCCCGGCGGCACGACATGCCACTGCGGCAGCGGGACCAGGCTCGGCAATATGCCGCGCGCCATCTGTTCGGGTGTCAGCACGCCGGGAGGATTGCCGGCAGACAGTAACTTCGCTGGTTTACCATCTGGAGTATAAGCCTCGCCCAAGATGTAGTTCTTGAACGGCAAAATGCCATTGTTGTAGGATCCGCCGCCCCACAACATGACGCCGGTCGCCATCATCGAGCGCTCATTGGCCTCGATCAATTCCATATGGCAGGCCCCGCAGGCCTGACGCGCAACCCGAAAATCCGACGGATTCACGAAACGCACGAACTCCGACGATTCCTTGTTGAGCAGCGTGTAGCTGCGCTTGGGATTGGCGCTTGACGGGAAATGCCAGGCGCCGGGGTAATTGGGCAGGATATGCGCCTTGTCGCGCAGCTTGGCATATTGCGGGTCGGATTTCGGCAGGTTGGCCGCCACGACCTTGGCATCACCGCCGTGGCAGTCAGTGCAGCCGAGCACCACAGCCGTCGATTTGTGCATGGTCCAGGCATCGCCGGATGTGTGGCAGGATTTGCAGCCGTCGCTCTTCGCCGCAGCCTCCTCCAGCGTCTGCATCTTCGGCGCGGGCGGCGTCACCGGCCACTCATAATGCTTGGGATGCTCGTCCTCACTGGCCAGCAAATTCGCGGAGCCGAACAGGGCCAGCGTTCCCGCCAGCATCAACATGTTCCGGATCACGACAGCCACACGCATATCAATAACTCAATACCACATTGAGGAGGACGGAATAGAAGCGTTTGTCCCGCCCGGCACTCGAGAACAGATCAGTGAAGCCCTTGCCCGGATCGAACACGGCGGCCGACGCCCGCACCACCACATTCTGCGAGAAATAAGGCCGCCAGATTGCCGACACCGATCCGTCCAAACCGACCTGCTTCGGGATCGACCCCTCCTGGCGCAGCGCCTGAACCACCGCCGTGTTGGCAAACCAGATATGGTTGAGATTGCCGCTCAAGCGCAAAGTTGGCGTCAGGTCAAAGTCGGTCCCTGCCCCGATCAGGATCGTGCCGGGATTGTTGAAATTGGACTGGCCCTCTTCCTTCGACGACCGCAGCGAATTCAGGATGCCGTTGCGGCCATTGACCGACACGGCGCGACCGCCGCCGGCAAAGGGAATGGTCTGCCGGATCCAGTAGCTGGTATCGGCACCGGCGAACTGTGGATTCTCAAAAATCGCATCGAAGCCGTGCTCAGTATCGTCATAAGGATTGCTGTCACCACTCGCATAGAGCGCGGCGCCGCGAATCCGGATCCAGTTGAGATCGATCGACGGTTCCGCCGCAAAGAAATAGGAGCGAACCTTGGATCTCCGGCCGGTGAAAATATTGTTCCGATTCCCGCCAAGCGCCGCATAGGCCGAGGCCGTCAGATTGAGCCGACCGATGCGGCCATCCGCATTATATCCAAGGTAAACAACGTCATAGTCGCGACCTCGCAGATCACCGATCAGAGCAGGCCGGACCGGGAAGCCATTGTGATCGGAATGGATTTCGCTGCCCTCCCGATTCATGTTGTAAATCGCAGTGACCTGGCTGGTGAACCCCGGCACCGGAAGATCCTGCCGGTATAGGTTTGCGACAAACACATAATCCTGACGCGGGGTTTGCGTGATATCGTTCAGGCCAGAATTGGTGTCTTTTTCAACCCGAAGGAAGGCAGCCACATTATATTGGAACCGGTTGCCATCGCGCGTTCCGAAAAACCGGACCCCCAGCTGATTGTCCTGGAACAGGAATCCGCGGAAGTCCGACGAAAACGGCTGAATTCCAACCCGGATCGAGTCGAAATCATACCGATCGGATACATTGCCCAAGTGGTAGTCGAGGAACAGTTCCTGGACACCGAGAAAGCTGTCATCGCGGTTGCTCTGCCGTGACGGCAACACCGACAGGACGCGCTTCTCGTCCACTTCGACGTGGTTGTAATTATAGGCCAGCGCGACCTTGATTTCGTAATCTGGCGGCTTGAAGGCGGTTGACCCCTTCACCAGCGAGGCGCTGGCGATGAAGGTCTGGGCCACAACCAGGCTTCGCGCGTGCCCGAACACATCAATGCTGCCGGGACGGGACGTGGTCTGATTGCCAACCGGAATCGGGAAGGATCGCGGTTCGACCACCGTGTCGGAAATGAAACCGAGCGTGAAAAACAGGTCCTGCGTGCCCTTGACCGGGCGATCACCCTTCAACGGGTTCTGGTTATAGGGGTCCCACCACCGGGCCTTGACGCCGACCGCTTCAATCAGCCGCCACCGGTCCGGAACCGGCAGATGGTCGCCGGGGAATGCCTCAGGTGCCGGCGCACGCACCGCGCCGGTGTTCGTTTGCGTGACGGGCGGTGGCAACGCAACCTCGGGCCCCGGCCTCCGCCGCTCGATTGCATCAGGTTCCGGTTCCTGCCGGGGTTCGCGCTTTTTGACGACCCGGGCTTGTTCCACCTTTGGCGCGTGCGCCGCCGACCCGTGCGGATCTTCCTCCGCAATGAAGGCCAGAAACATCGCGGCGACTGCAATACTCATGTCAAGCTCATTGCCCCGGTGTCAGGACGGCATCGACACGCCCAAGGGCCCGTCGAAGTTCCTCAGGGCGCCACGCGTTGGCATCCTTCACCGCAGCATAGGCGGCGTCGATATGTGGCCGCGCCTGCGCCGCCCGCCCCCGGTCGATCTGCCCCGAAGCCGCCAGCGCGTTGATCAGCGTTTCGACTGCCATCACCGCCTGAGCCCCGCCCTGATAATTGGTGTAGCGAGCCGCCGTCGCCCCCGTCAGCACATCATTCAAAATGGCAAGTGTTTGGGCCCGGGTGAAATTCGCTTGGTCAAAACTGTCGGCCAACCGGTCCGCCGTCACCGCGAGCTTGCGTGCGCTCGCTGCCGTCGCAGCGGGTGACACCGCAAACGCCGCGTGGAATGCCCGCGACTCGCGGTCAAACTGCGCACCCAGTGCCGGAGCTGCGATCTTCGCGGCTGCACCGAGCATCAACATATTCTCGTCGTTGAACGACGGGAGCCCAGGCGGAAGCGACCGACCGGGATTGGGAAGATAGGTTGAACGGAACGCCGGGCCATCAGCGAAGGAGCGGTGGCAGGTACGGCAATCATAG
This sequence comes from Synechococcus sp. UW140, assembly GCA_943368345.1. GTDB lineage: Bacteria > Pseudomonadota > Alphaproteobacteria > Sphingomonadales > Sphingomonadaceae > JADCGM01. The sequence continues at coordinate 95,326 of CALRKY020000002.1, forward strand.
AAGGTGAATTCCGGAAATGCGCCGTCATTGGCACGGCCGGACGTGAACAAAGCCAACGCCCGCTCCACCGCCATCGCCTGACCAACCGCCCATGTCTTGACGCCGCCAGCCACGGTCTTGCGGGCCCGGTAATCGGCATCCTCGTCATGATGATTCTGAAGGGCGGTAAACAGATCAAGTTCAAAGGAAATGCGCGGGTGACCCGCTGCCATGATCCGGTGGGTGACGAACTGGTTGCCCTTCCCGCCAAAATGGCAATCGAGGCAATTTGCAGCCCGTGCCTTCGGCTCATCGAGCGGGATCATGCCAGCTGCAACATTGGCCTTGTGCGACACGCCCTCTGCGGTGTGGCTTGCCAACCAACCCGACGACCCACCGTGACAGGCTTCGCAACCAACACCTTCGGAAATTTCAAAGCGCGGCCCACGCTGCGACACCGGCGGTGCATCGGCATGGCAGGACAAACAGACCGGAGCCGACTGCGCCGGCCCCATGCCAAGCCGTTGGCTGATCCGCTGCGAGCGGGGTTCGAGCAGGACGCGGTAAGCCCGCACATGCGCACCGCTTGGTGAACTTTCATCCTGCCAGGTCAAAAGCTCATTCTGACGAACGGTGGCACCGGTGGCTTCCTGACGCCCGTGACAGGTTGATCCAGCGCAAGAGGCCACACCTTCGTGGATGCCCCGCGTCGCGGAAATTGGTGCCGCATCGACGCGAACGGGCTCGACCGCAAAAACAATCCCTGCGGCTGCAAGCGCCAGCGCCCCGATCACTTTCAGTTCGTTCAGCCTCATCGCCCCCTCAAGCGGCTTCGCGCCACCACAGTTCTAACATCCTCCACCGGCACGTAAAGCCGCTAACTTGTTTCATTTGTTGAAAGTAACGACTCGCACCTGTCATCCGACCGACATATGCTCCGAATCGGGCCGGGAACGACTCGGCGGAATCTAAACACGGGGGTTGTGATGGCCGTTGCTGATCATGTGGACTTGAGCGGATTTATCGATGGCGTGAAGCGCCGCAATCCGGGGCAGCCCGAATTTGCTCAGGCGGTCCAGGAAGTTGCCGAAGATATTTTCGAGTTCATCCAGGACAAGGAACAATATCACAAATACCAGATTCTCCGCCGCATCGCCGAACCGGACCGGGTCATCTCCTTCCGCGTCTGCTGGGAGGATGACAAAGGCAATATCCGTGTCCAGCGCGGCTGGCGGGTGCAGAACAATAACGCCATCGGCCCGTACAAGGGTGGCATCCGTTTCCATCCGTCGGTGACCGAGTCGGTCCTGAAATTCCTAGCCTTTGAGCAGACGTTCAAGAACGCGCTGACCGGGCTGCCGATGGGCGGCGGCAAGGGCGGATCAAACTTCAATCCCAAGGGCAAGAGCGCCAACGAAGTGATGCGCTTCTGCCAGAGCTTCATGACCGAGCTTTACCGCCACATCGGCGCTGATGTGGACGTCCCTGCCGGGGATATCGGCGTCGGCGGGCGCGAGATTGGCTATATGTTTGGACAGTATAAGCGCATCACCAATGAATTCACCGGCGTACTGACCGGCAAGGGCCTGGAGTTCGGCGGCTCGCTGATCCGGACGGAGGCAACCGGTTACGGCGCGGTCTATTTCCTGCAGAACATGCTCGCCCACATCGGCAATTCGGTGGAAGGCAAGTCGGCTGTCATCTCCGGATCGGGCAATGTCGCTACTCATGCGGCTGAAAAGATCAACCAGCTAGGCGGCAAGGTGCTAACGCTCAGCGATTCAGAAGGCTTCATCCACGATCCCGACGGGATTTCGCCGGACAAGGTCAACTGGATCAAGGATTTGAAGAATAAGCGGCGGGGTCGCATCTCTGAATATGTCAAGGAATTCAAGGGTTCGACCTTCCACGGCGACGGAGCCAAGCCATGGGGTGTCGCCTGCGACGTGGCACTGCCCTGCGCGACCCAGAACGAGCTGAAGGGCAAGGATGCCGAAACGCTGGTAATGAACGGAGCCATCGCCGTCAGCGAAGGCGCGAACATGCCGACCGACCTTGACGGTGTTCACGTCTTCAAGAAGGCAGGAATTCTTTACGCCCCCGGCAAGGCTGCGAATGCTGGCGGTGTTGCGGTTTCGGGCCTGGAAATGAGCCAGAATTCGGCCCGCATTTCCTGGAAGGAAGCCGACCTGCAAACCATGCTCAAGGACATCATGACCGGCATTCACAGCCGCTGCGCCGAACATGGTGGCAAGGCAGGAACCAAGCATATCGACTATGTCCGCGGCGCGAATATCGCCGGGTTCAAGAAAGTCGCCGATGCCATGCTGGCCTACGGGGTCGTTTGACCCACCAGCCCGAGGGAGCGCGGAAACGCGCTCCCTTTTTTTTGTAGCGCCCGCGTGCTGACCTTCGCCAAGGATATCCTGACATGACCAAGACCAAAGCATCCGACCTGTTCATCCAGTGCCTTGAGGCGGAGGGCGTCGAATATGTGTTCGGCGTGCCGGGCGAGGAAAATCTCGATTTTCTGGATTCGCTGTCGCGCTCAACCAAGATCAAGCTGATCCTGACCCGGCACGAACAGGGCGCTGGGTTCATGGCGTCAACCTACGGTCGTCACACCGGAAAGGCCGGGGTCTGTGTCGCAACACTCGGGCCGGGCGCGACCAATTTCGTGACGGCGGCGGCCTATGCCTATCTCGGCGGGATGCCGATGATGATGATCACCGGCCAGAAACCGATCAAGAAATCCAAACAGGGCCGGTTCCAGATTCTCGACGTCGTCGCCATGATGGGGCCGATCACCAAATATACCCATCAGCTGGCGGCCTCCGACAATATCCCGTCGCGGATCCGGGAGGCGTTCCGCCTCGCTGAGGAAGAGAAGCCGGGCGCGGTTCATCTGGAATTCCCGGAGGATATTGCCGACGAGCATACCGATTCGACCCCGATTCCAGCGAGTGAAGCCCGTCGTCCGATTCCGGAGGGCAAGGCGATCCGCTCTGCGGTCAAACGCATTGAAAAGGCGAAATCCCCGGTGCTGGTCATCGGTGCCGGTGCCAACCGCCGCCTGACCAGCCGGATGCTGCTGCAGCTGATCGACAAGACCGGCATTCCGTTCCTGACGACCCAGCTTGGCAAGGGCGTCGTCGACGAACGCCACCCGAAATTCCTGGGCTGCGCGGCGCTGTCTTCCGGGGACTTTGTCCACCGGGCGATCGAACATGCCGACCTGATCATCAACATCGGCCATGACGTGATCGAGAAGCCGCCCTTCTTCATGAAAACCGGCGGGACCGAGGTCATTCACATCAACTTCCGGACTGCCGAGGTGGACCCGGTCTATTTCCCGCAGCTGGAAGTGATCGGTGATGTCGGCAACGCGATCTGGCAGATCAAGGAAGACATCATGCCCCAGGCGCACTGGGACTTTGACTTCATGCTGAAGGCCCGCGCCGCCGAAATCGCACACCGCGGCGATACCGTCAATGACATGCGATATCCGATCTATCCGCAGTATCTGGTCAGCGAAATCCGCAAGGCGATGCCGTCGGACGGGATCATCTGCCTCGACAACGGTGTCTATAAAATCTGGTTCGCCCGCAATTACGAGGCGCATCAGGCCAATACCGTCCTGCTCGATAATGCACTGGCAACAATGGGGGCCGGACTGCCGTCCGGGATGGCGTCAAAGATGGTCTATCCTGGCCGGAAGGTGATGTCGGTTTGCGGCGATGGCGGGTTCATGATGAACAGCCAGGAACTGGAGACCGCCGTCCGGCTTGGTCTCGACATGGTCGTGCTGATCCTGAATGACAACAGCTACGGCATGATCCGCTGGAAACAGGCCAATATGGGCTTTGCCGATTGGGGCCTGACCTATGGCAACCCGGATTTCGTCAAATATGCCGAAAGCTACGGTGCCAAGGGTCATCTGGTGACCAGTGCCGAAATGCTGCCGGGGCTGCTCGCGGAATGCCTGAACGCCAAGGGCGTGCATCTGATCGAATGTCCGGTGGATTATTCCGACAATGACCGTATCCTCAACAAGGAGATCAAGGAGGTCAGCAAGGCGCTGAAATAGCGCCGGTTGACGCATCCGGACCGGCCTCCTGTTGCGTAGCTTAGGCTGCGCATAAGAAATGCAGATCGCGGGAGGCGTTTGCAGGTGGGGAATTCTGTTGGTTTTACAGTGATGGCGGCAGGGGCCTGGTTCCTTGGCGTCATGGTTGCGTCTGCCGCCAACGCAAACCCACCCCGGTCTGCAACGCCGCCGCCGGTGATCACCCGAACGCCGGCCGTCGTTCTGGACGCTGCGAAGAAGCCGCCGGGACCGCGCGGGGCAGCTACGCCTTCTCCGGACCGAGCGCCGGTCGACACTGTGGACACCAGCCTGGTCCAATCCGCGGATGGCCGGGTTCTGCTGCGTGCGCCGTCGCCGCGCCCTGGTCGCGAACCGCTTCTCATCAACTTGAGCGGCGAAGTCGAAGCCGATGGCATCACGATTGTCGACGGCGAGGCGGTGCTGTCCGGGCTCGACATGGGTGTTTGGACCGAAATGCTGACGTCCGTCTCCAGTGATTATGCCGATTGGGATATGGGCATGGCCACGGCGGAAGATGATACCACCTCCGTGGAAGTGGTCACGAGCCGGATCAGTTCCATCCCCCCTGCCCCCGCCAGTTTGCCGGTAGCGGTCGCACGGATAGCCAACCGGGATTTTGCCGACGGCGTGAACGCGGCTTGGCAGAAATTTGGAACCGCAACGCTCGCCAGCGCAAAACGGTTAGTCATTGGTAACAAATCTTATCGCAGCCCGATTGGGAACGGTGGAACCTTCCTGATTGCCAGACCAGCTGCGTCGAAATCACCCGGCGGGGTCGAGCAGCAGGTCAGCGTCAACGATGGTGAACAGATTAATTTCCACGTCCTGTTCGCGTCGCCGGAACTGGCACTCGGAGATGAGATCAGCGTTGATCTCGTCCGCGAAGGCATTGAAATGCCGTTATTCATGGCCAGCGGCATTCAGTCGCAGGAACCGCGCTGGCAATCGGTCAGCTACACCGTCCCGCCCGGCGGTACCGGCACCTATTTGCTGCGCCTGACCATCGTCACCAAAGCAGCAAGCGCGGGGCAGCGTCCGTTTGCGGGATTCCTGGTCGATTCCAAAGTCCAGGCAGTCGAAACCGACCCTTCCGGCCTTCGCGGGCTGGAGTAACTGACCCCCTGTTATCGGCTGGTCCGGTTCGGTGTATGGTTCGACTGCGTAAACCGCTGACAATTTGGGATGTTTTTGAATTTCGTCGATATGGCTACGGTTTGTATTCCGCATCCGGCTGCGCTAAACAATTCTCGGAGCATTTGTGCGACTGACTTGCCTTCGAAAGGAAGCACGGCCAGCCGCACAAAGGCCCAGCAGTTGGCGTTAGTGTTTCAGTCGGGTTCATCCAATACTGCTGCCATGCGTAACTCCATACGCCAGCAGCGGTCGGAATGCTGGTCGGACTGAGGCAAGTTTGAAGGGGGCGTACGTCCTGCAGATGGCGAAACCGGGTCAAAAGTCAGTTCAACGCGCCCAGCGTGCGGTGTTCCGAATGGCATTACTGTGCGCCGGAAGCTCGCTGGCAGCCTCCGTTGCCCAGGCTGACGGGCTGAGCGGTGGCTCCGTGGTCGCCGGGGCCGCCCAGATCGGCGCAACCGTCGCCGGACAGACGACGATCACACAGACCAGCGGCAAGGCCGTCATCAACTGGCAGAATTTTTCGGTCGGCAGCGGCGAAACGGTCCGTTTCGTTCAACCAGACCGCAATTCGGTCGCACTCAACCGTGTGGTTGGGACCAATGTTTCGAAGATTGACGGCAGCCTCACCGCCAATGGTCAGGTCTGGCTGCTGAACCCCAATGGCGTGTTGATCGGTGGCGGTGGCCGGGTATCGGCGGCCGGATTTCTCGCGACCACCCGCGCCATCAGCGACTCGGATTTTCTGGCCGGTCGCAATGTCTTCTCCGGGTCAGGTGATGCCGCCATCGGCAATGCCGGATCGATTACGGTCGATAATGGCTATGCGATCCTGGCTGGCGGCAAGGTCGATAACAGCGGGTTGGTTGAGGCCAATCTTGGACAGGTCGTGCTGGCAGCGGGCAACAGCTACACGCTCGATCTGAGCGGCGACAAGCTGATCTCCTTCGCGGTCACCGCCCCGCTCGAAGTCCTGCCGGACGGCAGCGCGATCAACAATTCCGGGACGCTGCGCGCTGACGGTGGGCGGGTGCTGGTATCGGCCCGCAGCGCGGCGGCCATTGTCGACAGCGTCATCAACACCACCGGGTTGGTGCAGGCGCGGTCGGCCAGCATGGTCGACGGAGAGATCGTCTTTGATGGCGGAGAGGCCGGCACGGTCAACGTCAATGGCACCGTCGATGCCAGCGGTCAGGCCGCTGGCCAAACCGGCGGGCGGATCATTGTCCTCGGTGACACCATCGTTGCGGGGCAGTCGGCCAAGCTCGATGCACGCGGGGACGCAGGTGGCGGCGAAATCTACGTCGGCGGCGGCTGGCAGGGCGAAAGCCTGCTAACCGGACGCGGCAGCGCTGTTCGTGTCGCGGTTCTGAGCGGGGCGAGCCTCGATGCCAGCGCGATCACCAACGGCGACGGCGGCACCGTTGTTGCTTGGTCAGATATCAGCAATTCGGCGTCCATCACCCGGGCTTTCGGGACGTTCAATGCGATGGGCGGGGCATCGGGCGGCAATGGTGGCCGGATCGAGACTTCGGGCCATTTCCTCGATACTGCCGGGGTCAAGGGCGGCGCATCCGCAGCTTTCGGGCGCGGCGGCGAATGGCTGTTCGATCCGTATAACATCAACATCGTCAATTCCACGTCCGGCAACGGCAGTTTTGATGGCGCGGGCAACTGGACGCCGACTGCCAGTCCGTCCGATGTTTCGACAGCGGACATCGTTACCCGCCTGAACGGCGGCACCAATGTCACGATCTCGACCGGGCTCGCCGGTAGTTCGGGAGCAGATGCCGGGAACATCACCTTCAATTCGCCGCTGACGGTAACGCCGCTGACCCCCGTCACGCTGAAACTGGTGGCATTCAATGCCATTAACCTTGGGGGCTCGATATCTGTTGCGGGCGCTGCGCCGCTGAATGTGGTGCTTGAAGCTGGACGCAATATCAGCCTGTCCGGACCTGCGGCTTTTATTACCACCAACAACGGCAATTTCTCTGCCAGACTGATCAATGGCGGCGCGCCGACAGGCGCTGAATTTATCGCCAATGCCAAGTCGATCCAGACCGGTTCTGGCGCAATTGAATTGCGCAGCACCTACACTGGGCCAGCCACTCCGACGATCAACATCATCAACGAGCCGACGGGGATACTGCAAACGACGACGGGTTCGATCACCATTGCAGCGGGCGACAATGGTTCGTTGTCCAACCTCGGCAATTTGACTACCGTATCGGGACGAATAACATTTTCAGTCGGCAATGGCGTCGGGGCGGTCATTCAGACCAATTCAGACGGCGGCACGCTGACAACGGCGTCAGGCAACGTCGAATTGCTGTCAGGAAATGATGCCGCCATCAACAGCGGTGCGTCGATCAACACGACGGGGTCCCTGACCATCACAGGGGGTCTTGGCTCGACCGCGACACTGAACGGCGCAGTTACCGTTGCAAATGGACTGTCAATCACAGCTGGTCGAAAGATCAACAATCAGGCGGTGCTCACCACCAACAATTCCGCGCTGACAATGTCGTTGACCGGACGTGGTGTCGATGCGCAGGCCGCACTTGAAATCGTCAACGTGGCGACGATCACCACCGGCACCGGCAGTCTGACGGCAACCGCCACCGGCGGAACTATAAAATTGCAGCCCGCGACGATAACCAGCGGAAACTTGACTCTGACGTCTTCGGCGCTCGCCGTCGGCGATTTCATTTCCGTTGGTGGCGTCGGATCGATCACAGCGACTGCCGTCAACCTAACAACTGACCAACTGACCTTTGCTACGCCGATTGGTGGACCCCAAGGAATCCAGGGAACATCGATAGCGTTAAAAGCAAACCTCGATGCCACCAATATCTGCCTTGCCGACACTGGTTGTGGCGTTGGGCTTTCGTTGACGACAGCCGGTCTCGGCCTGCTCAAATCGGCGAACCGCACCATCGGATCAGCGACGGGTACAGGGACTCTGACCGTCAATCTACCGAACAGCGCGCCCGGGGTTGGCACCAGCCAAACGACCGTACTCCGGATGGGTGGTACAGGCGGCGCCGTGATCGTGCAGTCCTTGCCGGGGGTTTCCACCACCGACACACTTCGGATCATCGCAGGCGGCAACCTCACGCTGGGCACCGGACTGGCCGCAACGACAGCGGGCAAACTGGACCTAATCAGCGGTGTGTTCATCAACAATGCCGGCGCGACGGCGCTCGCGTCGATGGGAACCGGTCGCTGGTTGATCCATTCGACCAATCCAGCCGGCAACATGTTTGGCGGATTGGCGAGCGGCAACCTGGCACTGTGGAACCGGACCTCGGCGGACGCGATTGGGGGTGCCATCAGTGCGCTGACAAATACGTACGCCTTCAGTTTCCAGCCAACATTGACGCTGACGCCGGTTGCCAAAACCAAAATCTATGGCGACGCCCTGACACTCGGGTCGGTCCTGAATACCGACTATACGTTCACCGGTCTCGTCTTGGCGGCCGGTTTTGGTAACGTGTTTACGCAGGACGCGCTCCGCACTGTCAACCTGTCGTCAACCGGCACTGCCGCATTGGCGAACGCTGGGACCTTTGCGATCACCGCGACGGCTGGTTTTGCTCCCATCGGCTATGCGGAGGCCACCGGGGCAGCACTGCTGACTGTCAGCCCCCGACCTCTTACCGCCTCGCTGACCGGCACGGCGACCAAGGTCTATGATGGGACAAACGTCGCGACGGTTCCGAGCGCAAATCTGGTCCTGACCGGTTTTCTCAGTGGTCAGGGTGCAACCGCCGGCACGCTCGCAGCCACCTACGGCACGGCGCTCAGTCCGATCGTCAATGTCGGGACCGGACTGGCGGTCAACGCGACCATCGGGACCGGCACTCTGACCCCCGCCAATATCGATACCAACCTGTCAAACTATCAGGTGCCAACCCTGGCGTCCGGCAATATCGGCATCATCACACCGCGACCGTTGACCGCCAGCCTGACCGGGGGGACGACCCGAGCCTATGACGGCACCACCACTGTTTCACTGGTGTCGAGTAATTATATCCTCACCAATATCATCGGTTCGGATGATGTTTTCCTTAGCATCGCTACAACCGGCACACTGAGCGACAAGAACGCCGGAACTGCGAAGACTGTAACGGCAAGCGGGCTTGGCTTGCTCGGAACCAGGGCCGGAAATTACAGTTTGGTCAGCACGACGGCGGCAGGGGCAATTGGCACAATTGTCCAGCGCCAATTGTCGGCAACGCTCACAGGTTCGGTAACCAAGGTCTATGATCAGACGTTTACCGCCCCCATCACCAACGGCAATGTTACCCTTGGCAATTTTGTATCGGGCGAAGGCGCGACGCTTGCCACGGCAACGGCAACCTATGTCACAGCCAATGTCGGAACCGGGATTGGGGTCAACCTGACCTTTGCTGCGAACACGTTGTTGGCCAACAGCGGAACCAGCCTAAGCAATTATTTCCTGCCCGGAACGACCTTTGCCAGTATCGGCAACATCACCGCAAAGCCGCTGTCGGCCTCGCTGATCGGCACCGTTGCGAAAGTCTATGACGGCAACAACAGCGCGACCCTGTCACCCGTCAATTTCCAGATTTCCGGTTTCGTCGGAACCGATTCCGCGACCGTTGGATCATCGAGCGGTACCTATGCCTCCGTCAACGCGGGCAACGGCCTTTCGGTTACCGCCAATGCGACGTTGGTTCCGACCGGTGCAACGGTTCTGAGCAACTACCTGTTGCCGGGTTCGATCACTGGTTCAGTGGGCTCGATCTCGCAGCGCCCGCTGACTGTATCGCTGATCGGGAGCGTGGCGAAAGTCTATGACGGAACCGCCGGGATATCGGTCAACAGCAGCAACTTCAGCCTAACCGGCTTCGTCCAGGGTGAAGGCGCAACGATCGGCAATCAGATCGGCACGCTGGCATCTCCGAATGTGGGTTCGGGCATTTCCGTAACCGTTGTTGGCAATCCGCAGTCGGTTACGCCGACCGGCAACACCCTGCTGTCAAACTACGCCGGTCCATCCTCGATTACCGGTGCCATTGGGCAGGTAACGCCGCGCCAGTTGAGTGCGTCGCTAATTGGATCTGCTCAGAAAACCTATGACGGCACCACTGTCGCAACGCTGACCTCCGCCAATTTCCAACTCACCGGCTTCGTGCAAGGCCAGGGTGCGAGCGTCACCCGCACCGTCGGCACTTATGACAACAAGAATGCGGCGACATTCATTGGTGTCCAATCGACCCTGACAGCGGCCGACTTCGCGGCAAATCAGGGGACCTTGCTGTCCAACTATGCGACCCCTGCCCTGGCAACCGGTGCCATTGGTGAAATCACCCCGCGCGTTGTTGGCGTCATTTTTTCGGGTTCGACCAGTAAGGTCTATGATGGATCAACGTCGGTTCTGGTCGATCCGGCACGATTCCAGCTGACCAACATTGTCGCCGGTGAATCGATCACCGTTACCCGCGCACCCGGGCAATATGCGACGGCGAATGTCGGAACCGGCCTGAACATCACGATTGATACTGCGTTTGTCGATGTCGTTGCCGGTGCGAACACATTACTCGACAATTATGCCCGTCCGGGCATCGTGACGGCATCCGGCGGCATCATTACCGCTCGACCCGTCACGGTTACCCTCGGTGGCACGATCAGCAAAATCTACGACGGCAAAACCGACGCCGACCTGACGTCAGCGACCCTGACGCTTGGCAATATCGTCGGCAGCGAAGTTGTAACGATCTCGCGGGCTGCAACCGGCACCTACAACAGCGCCGATGTGGGAACCCGCAAACGGGTGACAGTTGCCGGACTGACGCTCGGTGGTGCCGCCGCCAGCAATTATGCCCTGACCAGCACCAGCGTGGCGGCAGAAATCGGGATCATCAGCCGTCGGACCCTGACGGCGATCCTGACCGGAACCGCGAGCAAGATCTATGACGGCACGACCGACGCCTCGCTGGTGTCCACGAATTTCCAGATTCAGAATTTGGTTGATGGGGAATCACTGACCGTCGCACCGCTCACCGGAACCTATGCCAGCAAGGATGTCGGGACCGGTCTGACCGTCACCGCTGCGCTTGTCAGCCCCAACTTCAGTGCTGGCTCCGGCACGCAGCTGACCAACTACATTCTGCCGACCGCAGCGTCCGGGACAATCGGCGTCATCACCAAGCGGCAGCTAACCGCATCGCTCAACACCGCCGTGTCCAAGGTCTATGACAATAGCGAAAGCGCAACCCTGGCCAATGGCAGCATTTCGGTATCAGGCTTTGCAGGCAGTGAATCTGCCACGATCAATCAGCCGGTTGCCACCTTTGCGAGCAAGAATGTTGGCGTTGGAATCGCCATAAGTGCCGTACTCGATGCTGCCGCTTTCAGTGCGGCCTCCGGAACGGCCCTGTCCAATTACACACTGCCTACGGGACTAACCGGGGCGACCGGTTCTATCACAATCCGACCGATCACGGTGGTGCTATCCGGAACGACATCGAAGACCTATGATGGTCTGACCTCGGCCGCACTTACGACAGCCAACTACGCGACTATCAACAATGTCGCGCCGGGGGACACCAACCCAACGTTGAACAATCCGACGACTGGGACTTACGCGACCGCCGGTGTCGGGACCGGCAAAACGGTAACCGTTGGCGGTCTTGCACTGGTCAGCCCGTCCGGAAATTATAGTTTGACCTCGACGACCGCGAGCGGTGCAATCGGGACGATTACTGCTGCGACATTGACCTATGTTGCCACACCGGTGAGCCGTGCACAGCTGGTCGCAAATCCGGCCCTGACGGGGACGGTCACCGGCTTCGTCAACAATGAAACCCGCCTGACCGCGACCAGTGGCGGCGACCCGATCTTTGCCACCACCGCCGATACCGCATCGGCCCAGGGCAGCTATGCCATCACCGGCAGCGGCCTGACGGCAGCGAATTATACCTTCGTACAGGCCGCCGCCAACGCCACCGCCCTAACGGTGACCGCCCCTGCGACAAGTGCATCCGCAGACGCAGTCGCGGTTCGGCCATCGGCGATTACGGCGGCGGTGACGGTCACGCCGGTGGTGACGCCTCCTCCAGCCGTTGCACCGACGCCAGCACCGGCGGCTGCACCTGCGCCAGCCGCTGCACCAGCATCATCGGAGCCAGCCGCACCGGCGCCAGCATCCGGCGACAAACCGGCAGAAGGATCGGGTTCTGGGCCCGCGCCCGCCGCAGCCCCTGCCGGCGGTACGGCCGCTGCCGCTGCGCCTGCCGCTTCTGCACCGGCCGCAGCACCGGCAGGCGGAGATGCGGCCCCAGCGGCACCGGCACCGACATCGACCAAGTCCGCCGCACTTCCGCCACCGCCGCCGGTCGAAGCGCTACCGCCATCGCCGGTCGCCGCTGAAAAGCCACCAACTCCGTCTGACCCGGCCGATGCCGGGGATCCGGTTCTGGCCGCAGCGGGTGGCGGAGATGCGTCACCCCCACCAACAGGTGGTAGCGGTGCGCCCATGACAATGCTGGCGCCCGGCGTCAGTCTTGAAGCGCCGTCGGCGTCGCGCTCAATTGGCGCAGCCGATGCGCGGTTCAGCGAGACCGGAGACCTCAGCATATGATCGCGCTTAGCTTGATCGCGGCTGCCGCTGTCGCAACGGCAACTCCGTCCACCCCTGGCACGCCGCTCGCCCCCAGCCTGATAGGGGAGAATTGCGACGCCCGCACCCGCCCGGACGTCAAACCCGCCCCAGGCCTTCCGGCCGACATTCTGATCAATTGTGCCGACAAACCTGCCGGAACCATTAAATTTGTGTCAATCGGCTCCCAAATTCCTGCTGGCGAAGCGGGTAAATTTGCGTTGGCAACCGCATTCAACAACAGTCGCATTTGGAATGATGCCAAGCAGAAGCTGACCTGCGATCCGCAAACATGGCTGGTTGAAGGGAATACGCTCATTCTGGTCATGCCATGCCGGGGCCGCATCGGTGGTTGGCCGTCGCTGGTGATGGCGAAAGCCGACGGCAATGTCCTGACCATCGCCGACGTAGCCCCGTCAGCCTATCCGGCGTTGCGGATTGCGTTGAAACTCCCCCCGGCCGCCGGGACACGGGTCGAGCAGGTCGCGAAAATCCAATCCTTCTGGTCTCAGAAAGTTGTCCTGGCGAGCGCGGTCGACATCGACCGGGAACGTACATTGCTCCGCGATGCACGGACGGCGAGCAGTCTCGCACGCTACGATGAAGCGGAGGACCTGTTTCGCAAGGCGCTGGAGATCCAGACCCGCTTGTTCGGCGAGGATGATACGACCGCTGCTGACATTTTGATCGATCTGGCGCTGGCGGTCAGTAATCAGGGCCGGGTTGATGAAGCCGAGGCGCTGTTCCGGCGGGCCGCACCGATCATGGCCCAATCGGTCAATCCGTCGGATCGGGCCCGTCTGTCGACCTACCGTGGTTACGAAGCGGCCAACCGGGGTGACTTTGAATCAGCACTGGCCAATGCCGCCGCAGCCAGTTCGGCCTGGCGGACGATTGCGGCACCGGCTGGCGGCGCAGGCGATACCAGTGCGCCAACCACAACGATGCTGGTTGCCGAAGGCGAATTGGCAATGACCCGCAATCTGGAAGCCCGGATGATGCTGCGAGCCGGCAATATCGACGGGGCCTATGTTGCAGCGGGTGAGGCACTTCTGACCCTTGACCGGATTGAAGGCGAACCGCGCTGGTGGCGATCCGACGTCCTGGTGACGCTCGGTTCCGTGGTGATTGCCCAGAAACGGGTTGCAGCGGCGGAAACCTATTTCAATTCGGCACTCGCGCTTCGTCAGCAGATTTTCGGGGAGGGTCTCGGGACGCTGCGGGTTCGGGCCGCGCTGGGTCGCGCCTATCAGCAGGAGGGCCTGAACACCTCGGCCATCGTGACGTATCGCCAGGCGTTCAAGATCGCCAAAACGCTGTCGAAGGAGCAGAATCCGCTCAACAATAATGATCTGGTTCCATTTGCGACGGCGATCACCGATTTCGCCAAGACGCTGACCGACGACAAAGAGAAACAGGGGCTATATGCCGAGGCCTTCGATGCCTTCCAGCTGATCCGCTCGCCGCTGATCGACAAAACCATCGACCAGACGTCGGCGCGCCTGGCTGCCAGTGACCCGGCGATTGCTGCCCTGATCCGCGATTTGCAGGACAGTGACCGTGCGGTTTCCACCGCCCGTGTTCGCCTCGCCGGCCAACAGTCCTTGCCGCAGGCGGAGCGGAGCGCGGCGGTCGAAGATCAATTCTCCGACGCCATCAAGACCGGCATGGCCCGGTCTGCCGAGATCCGTAAAACCATTGATGTGCGCTTTCCGGACTTTGCAGCGGTGACCGCACCAAAGTCACTCACCCTCGATGCGCTGCGGGCGCGACTGGGGCCGACCGAGGCGATCATCTCGTTCCTGATCGGTCGCAACCGGTCATTCGTACAGCTGGTGCGGCGGGAATCGGTTCATGTTGGCCAGATTCCGCTGGGTGAAGCTGAGATGCGAACTGCGGTTAAAGGCCTGCGGCGTTCGCTCGAAATTCAGGGCGGATCGGTCAATGATTTCGACTTGGCAGCGTCGAACCAGCTCTACAATGACCTGTTTGGGGATGTCGCGTCGGCACTGGACGGTATTGATCACATCGCTGTTGTCCCGGCCGGCCCGCTCTCGAGCCTCCCCTTCTCCCTGCTGGTCACCGCCGCGCCAAAGAGCGACGATTACCGGGCGGCAAGCTGGCTGGTGAACAAGATCACCGTGTCGCACACCCCGTCATTGGCGGCGTTCGTCGCGCTTCGCTCGACCCGGCCGGCCAAGGCACCCGATCTTGCGCTGCTGGCCTTTGCCAATCCGGTGCTCGGTGCCCCCGGCAAAGGCGGGTCGGCAGGCGTGGCGATCAACGTTGCCAATGATACCTGCCGCAACAGTCCGGTGATGCCGGCCGAACTGCTGCTGTCACTCTCCTCCCTGCCCGATACATTGCAGGAGGTGCAAACCGTTGCCCGCGCACTTGGGGCGGACCCGGCCACCAGCATCCACCAGGGCGCGCTGGCCAACGAAACCAATTTCCGCAACCAGGAACTGTCCCGCTATCGTATCCTATATTTCGCGACCCACGGCCTGCTGCCGGGCGAGCTGAAATGTCAGGCTGAACCCGGCATGGTGCTGACCCCGCCCCCAGTCACCGCGACCGAGCGGATTGGTGATGGCCTGCTCGAAGCCAGCGAGATTGCCGGGCTGTCGATCAACGCCGATCTGGTCGTGCTGTCGGCCTGCAACACCGCGTCCGGCGGTGGCGCACTCGGCGGTGAGTCGCTGTCCGGCTTGTCGGAAGCCTTTTTCCGGGCTGGTGCGCGCAACATGCTGATCAGCCACTGGCAGGTGCCATCCGGCGCAACGACGTCGTTGATGTCCGGCCTGTTCGGGTCGCTGAGCACGGCGGGAAGCTCCGCCGATGCATTGAGAGTCTCGCAGTTGAAACTTATCTCCGAAGAACGCACCGCTCATCCGTTCTTCTGGGCCGCGTTTGTGTTGATGGGCGATGGCAGTGGCGCTGTTCCCGTACCCGCCGCTGTCCAAACCGCAGAGGTGGTAAAATGAGTAAGCTCCTCACGCGCCTGTTCCTGTCGGCAGCGATGCTGCTGCCGCTGTCAGCTACGGCAGCCCAATTGGTCGTCATCGACAGCTATGGTACCGGTATGAAACCCGGCACCGTCGTCGATGGTTCAAAACCAATCAATCTGACCGAGGGTCAAAAACTCACACTGATTGGTCCCGACGGACGTTCCGTGACTTTGGTCGGCAAATTTAGCGGGTTGGCATTGGCGGAAACGACCCTCGCGTCCGATCCGAAGCAGGCCTTGGCCGCGTTAATCACCACCCGCAACGCACGAGCTAATACCATCGCGGCAATCCGGTCCGGTTCAACCGCCGCCGTTCTACCCGACCCGTGGTTGATTGACATCAGCCGCCCAGGACAACGCTGCGTTCGCGAAGGGGAACCGCAAGTGTGGTGGCGTCCGGCGACCGATATTACCGAAGATTTCATGGTGTTCCCGCTCGACAAATCCTGGACGGCATCGCTGAGTTGGGACGAGGGTGACGACCGTATGGAAGCACCCCAGCTTTGGCGCTTCGACACCGAAAGCCTTTACATCGTCAAAACAGGTCCACAGGAGGATGCAATTACCGTCAACATCATCCCGTCGTCGGTAAAGGGCGAGTTGATGATGACAGCCTGGATGCTCGAAAAAGGCTGCACCCAGCAGGCAGATGCGTTCCTTCGTCGCATAGGCGAAGAACAAGGCGGTGATAAGGTTGCAACTATGGTATCAAACTGACGCGCGTCGCACTTTGGGTTGAAACATTCATATTGCGCGAAGCGGAATTGAGGTGGCGTCGGTGCCGGGTTGAATTTGCAGGACACATCAAAAATAAATTTGATTGAAATTGCATCTGCACCCCGAACACCAACGTAGCATGATCGAGTAAGAGTTTATTGAAATTCCAGAGAGGGACACGAAATGCGGAAGACCATCACACGGTTGCTCGCTGTAGCAGCGACGGTACTCCCGGCAGCAGTCATGGCTGCCCAGCTCGTTGTGCTCGATGCACGCGGTGGCAGCCTGAAGCCGGGTATGACCATTGACAGCGCAAAGCCCATCACCCTTGGTGAAGGCGAGCGCGTGACCTTGATTGGCCCTGATGGCCGGTCGGTGACGATCAAGGGCAAGTACAGCGGTCCGGCGATGGCGTCGGCAACCTCTGCCAGCGATCCGAAGCTCGCACTGGCGGCGCTGATCTCGACCCGCAACGCCCGGTCGAACTCGGTCGGTGCCATCCGCGCCGGGTCGTCCGCCGCTGCCCTGCCAGATCCTTGGTTGATTGACGTCAGCCGCGCCGGCCCCCGCTGTGTCCGCGAAGGCGACACGCAGGTCTGGTGGCGCCCGGATGCGAAGGCCGCTGAAGACTTCACGGTTTTCCCGGTTGATCGTTCCTGGACCGCTGATCTCAGCTGGGATGAAGGTGCTGACCGGATGGAAGCCCCTGCCCTGTCGCAGCTCGCCAGCGCCAGCATGTACATCGTGAAGAATGGCGCGAATGAAAACGCCATCAGCATCAACGTGATCCCGAAGGCGATCGACAATGATCTGGTGCTGACCTCGTGGATGCTGGAGAAGGGCTGCACCCAGCAGGCCGACGCCTATCTCCGCGTCATTCAGAGCAAGACCGCAACCAACTGATCGATCCCAGGATTGATCGGAAGCTGATGCCCCGGACGCCACCTGATTTCAGGGCGGCGTCCGGGGTTTCGCTTTATTGGGGTACTGGACTGCGGGGGTAGCTTTGCCCCATTGTGGGTCCGGCGTTTTTGGGGTTCTCCGTCGAATCAGGTGGGCAGTTCGATATGACGAATGCGGATAAGAAACGGCTGGCGACCAGCTTCGTGATTTCATTGATGGCCGGCGTCGTGGCGCTGGTGGTGACGATGAATTTCCAGGTGCTGCGTCAGCTGGAAATTGTCACTGGTGACATGCGCATTGGCTCGATGTCACCGCCCTCGAAACAGTCCGAAGATATTGTGGTGGTGGCGATTGACGAAGGGACGCTGGCGCAATTCCCCTATCGCTCCCCGGTTGATCGGGAATTCATCGCAAAATTGATTAAGGCGATGGAAGCCAAGGGTGCCAAGGTCATCGGGGTCGACATATTGCTCGATCAGGCGACCGAACCCGCCAAGGATGATGTGCTGCGCCAAGCCATCCGTGACGTCAAAACACCATTGTTCTTCAGCTATTCCTCGCTGCCTGCGATCGTGACCGAGGAGCAGCTGGCCTATATGAACGACATGGTTCCGCCCCAGAACCGTGCCGAAGCCAACCTGGCAAAGGACCCGAATGACGATTCAGTGCGCTGGATCAACGTCGGCGGCAATACCGACCTGCGGCCAATGGGCTTTGTTGGTAAGGCGCTGACGCTTGCCGGGTACAAGGCACCGACCACCTCCGATGAAATCGCCTGGAAACCCAGAACCTATGCCGAAATTCCGGTATTCAAGGAATATCCTGCATCGGCCGCGCAGTTTCTTCCTGATGCCTGGTTCAAGGACAAGATCGTCCTGATCGGCGCCGTCCTGTCGATCACTGACCGCCACCGCACGCCGCTGGCGATTGTCGATGACGGGGATCAGGGCAACATGCCTGGTATCCTGATCATGGCGCAGTCCATTTCGCAATATATCGAGGGCCGGACGGCCAACCGGCTTGAACTGCCGGGTGTTGTTGCAATCACGCTTGGTTTTGCCCTGCTCGGCTTTGCGATCAGCCAGTTGAAGAAGGGCATCGCGTTCAGCTTTGGCGTTGGCGGCATATTGGTAATTGCCTATTGGGCGTTCGCATTCTTCGGCTTTCAGCGCGGCCTGCCGATCCTGCCGGTCATTGCACCGACCCTCGCCTTCGCTTTGTCGCTATGGATGATGGACACCTTGATTGGTCGGGCCGAGCGCAAGCAACGGCAGTTCGTGCAGGGAGCCTTCTCCCGCTACGTTTCCCCGGACGTCGTCGATCAGTTGGTCAACAATCCGGAGGCCATGTCGATTTCGGGTATCCGCCGGGAAGCGACCTTCATCTTCACTGACATCGCCGGTTTCACCACCTTGTCGGAACTGCTGACCTCCGAAAAGCTGTCGGACGTGCTCAACGCCTATCTCGACGGGGCCTGCGGCATCATTCAGAAATATGGCGGCACCATCGACAAATTCATCGGCGATGCGATCATGGCGATTTTCAATGCGCCAATCCCAATGGCCGATCATGCCGAACGGGCCGTCAAATGCGCGGTTGAACTCGATGCCTATGCCGAGGCGTTCCGCATCGCCCAGAATGCCGTGGAGGTTCCGCTCGGCATTACCCGGCTTGGCATCCACACCGGCATTGCGACCATCGGCAACTTCGGATCAGCGTCCCGCATGGACTTCACCGCGCTGGGCGACACCGTTAACACCGCCGCCCGGACCGAAGGCGTCAACAAATATTTCGGCACCCGCATCTGCGTCACCCAGGAAACCGTGGCACTCTGTCCGAATATCAAGTTCCGCCCGATCGGGGATGTCGTGCTGAAGGGCAAGGTTCAAGCGGTGACGCTCTACAGCCCGGCGCTCGACGATGCCGACCAGGCGCTCTATGCAGATTATGCCGTGGCGTTTGATCTGCTTCGCAAGGAAGACCCCGCCGCTGTCGACGCGCTGAACCTCCTGGCAGGAAAATATCCGGATGATGCCATTGTCAAATTCCACCTTGGCCGTATTGCCAAGGGACTGGTGTCAGCCCGCGTCGTCATGGAAGACAAATAGCGTTTTGTCGGGGTTTGGGGGAAGCAATTGAAGGCAGGGACTATCCTGCGACTGACGGCAGCATCCCTGCTGACCGCCACGGCATCCGTGGCGGGCGGGCAAACTGCGCCGGTCATCCCAAGCACCGCCGACATTTCCCGGACCCGTGTGCCTGAGCGGCGGGCGCCCGCTGCAAAGTTTGAATTGCGGATTGAAAGCCCCGAGGCTTCGGCGGTTCCGAAAGCCGTCGACCTGATCGAATTCGAAGTGAACGATATCGTCATCAAGGGCGTGTCGACCTATGCCAAGTCCGAGGTTGATGCGATTTTCAAGCCGTTGCTCGGAACCAAAATAACGTTAGTCAAACTCCGGGAAGTCACCGCCAAGCTCGAGGCGAAATACCGGGCGGACGGCTATTTCCTGTCCCGCGCCTTCATTCCGGCGCAGCGGGTCCGCAAGGGCGTCCTCAACGTCCAGGTGATCGAAGGCTATGTCAGTGACATCATCATCGACAGCGAGGATGAACGTCTGGCCCACCGGCTCAACAAAACCCTGAAACCGATTTTGAGCCATCGGCCGATCCGTCTATCCGATGTCGAGACCGCCCTACTCCGGATCAACGACATGCCCGGTGTGGTTGCGAGCAGCGTGTTGAAACCGGGGACAAAAACCGGTGCGTCGGAATTGGTGCTGACAGCATCCAACGCCCCGATTTCGGTCGGTGCATCGCTGTCTAACACTGGCTCTGCCGAAATCGGCCCGTGGACGCTTGGAACCAATGCCAGCATCAGCCGACCCTTTGGCCGGACCGGGTCGTTGGATCTGACAGCGGCTGTCGGCGATCAAAGCGCCAGCGAGATCAAGTCGGGCAGCGTCCGCTATACCGAACCGCTCGGGCATGCCGGTGCCTCAGTCAGCATTGGCGCGCTTGTCGCCCAGGCCAATCCGGGTGGGTCGGTTAAAGCGCTTGATATCAGCAGCTTCGTGACATCGTTCACCGCCAAGGTGCATACACCGGTGCTGCGCTCCCGGCAGGACACGCTGTTCCTTGACGTCGGTCTGTCAGTTAACGGCACCAAGACGACGACAGGCATCGCCGCCTTGCCTGCCGACCGGCTGCTCAGTCGGGACAAAACCACGGTCGGCGAGTTTTCTTTATCCTACCAGCAAAACGGTTTCCTGAACGGCAGTACGACGATTTCGGCTGGCGTGTTCCACCGGTTTGGCTTCTTCGGGGCCAATACCAGCACCACACCAAAACCGTCGGTGATCGGCTCCGACATCCGCTTTACCCGTTTGACCTACAGCTTGCAGCGGACGCAGTTTTTCCCGAAGCAATTCAGCGCGATGTTCCAGATTCAGGGGCAGTATACCAAGGACAGCCTGGTATCGGGCGAGCTGATCTCCTTCGGCGGCCCAGCCATCGGGCGGGGCTATGATCCGTCGCTAATCGCCGGGGATCGCGGTCTCGGTGGCCTGCTTGAGCTACGCTACGATTCCAACTTCAAGATCGACAAATATTTCACCCGACCGCAATTTTATGTGTTCGCCGATCTCGCGCGCGCAACCACCATCGCCAATGGGGCCAACCCGAAGAACACCGACAGCATCGCGTCGGTCGGCGCGGGACTGCGCTTTGATATCCTGAAGCGCGGCCATTTCGATGTTCAGTTTTCCGACGGCCTCCGGACAATCAATGGTGCCAATGGCCGCGACCCGCGCTTTACACTATCGGCGAGCGTCGGATTCTAAACAGCAGGCAGTCTGAGGATAACCATTAGACCGCCAAGATCGTCGGACTCTGCCAATTCAACCGATCCTGCGTAGATTTCTGCCACATCGCGGACGATGGCGAGGCCGAGCCCGGTTCCCGGCAAAATCGTGTCAAGTCTGGCGCCGCGCTGGAACAGTTCGCTGCGTCGCGCTTCGGGAATGCCTGGGCCGTCGTCCTCGACACTGATTTCCAACATTGCACCAACCCGTGCCACTGAGACAAATACCCGTCCCCCGCCATATTTCGCGGCATTGTCGAGCAGATTGCCGAGCATTTCTTCGAGGTCCTGACGCTCTCCGCGAAAGGCCAGCGACTGGTCCCCGCTGATGTCGATGACGACATTGCGTTTGCTGTGGATCTGGGTGATGGCGCGCTGGAGAGCCGCAAGCGATGTCCAGACGTCGGCGCGCGCGCCCACCGCCGCGCGCCGCCCAACCGCCCGTGCCCGGGCCAGATGATGATCGACATGGCGCTGCATGATTGCTGCCTCCCGCAACACACTGTCCGGCAGATCGGGCGCATCGCTTCGTGCCTCCCCGATCAACACACTCATCGGGGTCTTGAGCGCATGGGCAAGGTTTCCGGCATGCATGCGCGCCCCCTCAGCCTGAGACTCGGTATGGTCGAGCAATGCGTTCAGTTCGCCGACCAGCGGAGCCACCTCGGGCGGAAACGCGCCAACAACTCTGGTGGTGTCACCGGAGCGGACCGACGAAATCGCCTGACTGACGCGGCGGAGCGGCAGCAACCCATAGGTCGCCTGCAACGCCACCAGCGCCAGCAGACCGCCACCCAGCGCCGACAAGGACCAGCCGAGCACCGAGTGCAGCCGCGCCAGTTGCGCATCCAGATCCGCACTCGACTGGGCAACCTGAAACCGGAAGCTGAGCGGAGACCCGGGGATGATGGCATTGCGCTCCACCACCCGCAACGTCTCGGTACCCAGCTCGTCACTGCTATAGGCATGCGGGCGGGTATCGGGTGCCTCATCAAGGTGGGGATCAAGAGCGCGGTCCCAAAGTGACCGTGATCGGAACGGGGCCTGGCCCGGTGCGGTCACCTGCCAGTAGAGGCCGGAATAGGGTTCAAAAAACCGCTGATCACCCAAGGGGCGGCTGAAGAACACTTCGCCCCCCGGTCCGATCTCCGCCGACGAAACCATCGCGGTCAGCGCATAGTTCAACTGCCCGTCAAAATTCCGGTAGATTGTAGCGCTCATCACCCGTTCGAGCGAAAAGCCACCGATGACCAGCAGCGGGATGATCCACGCCGCAGCAATCAGCACCATGCGCCGGGTCAATGACCCGGGCTGGAACAACCAGAATCTAACGGGGGTCGTCGAGGCTGTAGCCAAGGCCACGGATCGTGTTGATCAGCTCGGCACCGAGCTTTTTGCGGATACGGGTAATGAACACCTCGATCGTGTTGGAATCGCGGTCAAAATCCTGATCATAAATATGCTCGATCAGTTCGGTGCGCGATACGACCTTGCCCTTGTGATGCATCAGGTAGCTCAGCAGCTTGAACTCCTGCGCCGTCAGCCGGACCGGTTCACCATCAAGTGTCACCCGCCCGGAACGGCTGTCGAGACGCACGCCACCCGCCGTCAGTTCAGATGAGGCCTTGCCAGCGGCGCGGCGGATCAGCGCCCGCAGCCGGGCGATCAGTTCCTCGGTCTGGAAGGGTTTTGCCAGATAATCATCCGCCCCGGCGTCAAGCCCGGCAACTTTGTCCGACCAGCTGTCGCGCGCCGTCAGGACCAGAACGGGCATGGTCTTGCCCTCCCGGCGCCAGCGATCAAGCACGGTCAGTCCGTCCACCTCGGGCAAGCCAAGATCGAGGATGACGGCATCATAATCCTCGGTCGAACCGAGATAATGGCCATCCTCCCCATCGCTCGCGGTGTCGATGGCATAGCCCGCCCCCTCCAGCGCGGTCCGCAACTGCCGCAGCAGATTGGGCTCATCCTCAACGATCAGCAGCCGCATCTCAGTTTCCTGACATTCCGATGACCTGGCCGGTCCGCGCATCAACGTCGATGTAACGGACGCTGCCATTCTGCATATATTTCAGCCGGTAAGTACGTTTGGCCGGATCAAAGTCGCTGCCGATAAAATTGCCGGACTGGCGCTGCGATACCTTGGAAATGATCTCGCCAAGCGGCCGGATGGCCCCGGCCCGGGCAGCAGCATAGGCTTCGTCCTGATCACCGCGCTGAGCCAGCGCAGGTGCGCCGCTGCCGAGCAGAACCACGAGTGCAAAACGCATCACCAAAGGCCGCATTCGATCTTTCCCAGTCCAAATCATGTCAGTCGTTTATCCACCAGCCCGTGAACATGCTCTGAATGCCATTCAATCGTCCTGAGCATCGGCGATTGCGGCGACCGCCAAATCCGATGTCACATTTCCAACCGTCCGCCACAAATCCGGCAGAATTTCAACCGCCAGCAACAACGGCAGCACCCCGACAGGAACCCCCATCGCCAGCGATATCGGGACCGTAACCACGAAGAATGTGCTTGCACTGGCGACGCCGACAACGGCTATACTGCCAATCGCAGCAATGGCCATGCCGAGCGCCAGTTGCGCCCAGCTCAGTTCAACCCCCGACAGATGCGCGACAAACAGCACCACGACGAGATTGGCCGACGCACTGGTCGACCGGAACAAGGCCACCGCCAGCGGCAGGACCAGTGACCGTACCCGCTCCGAAACCTCCATCGCCGCCGAGGCATCGAGCATGGCCGGCAGCGTCGCCAAGGATGATTGGGTCCCGAGCGCAACCGCCTGCGCGGGGAGTGCTGCTTTGGCAAACCGCACCAGGCCGACCTTCCCCCAGATCGCCACCGCCGGATAGGAAATCAGCAGCATCTGGAGGATCAGCACCGCGCTGACGATGATCACATATTGCGCGATGGCGGCCACCGCCTCGAACCCGGTGCGGAAGCCAACCGAGAAGGCCAGCGCGAACACCCCGAGCGGCGCCAGCCACAACACCCAGCCGATGATGACAAACATCGTCTCACTGACCGCCCGGAACAGCCCCAGCAGCTTTTCGCGTGGTTCCGCCCCGATCCGTGTCACCGCGAACCCCAACACCATGCCGAACAATACAATCGGCAACATGTCGCCCGCCGTCAGGGCCGCAAAGATATTGGACGGCACAATCCCGGTCAGCGTTTCCGCCGTCGATGGGATTGGCGGGACCGCCGATGGATTGGCCCCTGCCGTCAAGGTCGCCGCGACACCCGGGTCCACCGGCCATAGCCACAGGATCGCCTCCGTCGCGCCAACGGCAAAGAACACCCCGGCCACCACAAAGGCCGTGAACCAGGCCAGTGACCGGGCCGTCAGTCCGCCCGATGACGCCGCATCCGCAGCGGAGGCAACGCCGGTGACCAGCAGGGCCAGCACCAGTGGAATGATGGTCATCTTCAGCGCGCTCAGCCACACAGCCCCAATGGGCTCGATGACGGACGCGAGGGAGGGTGCGATGCTGCTCCCCGACAGCAGCAACAGCGCCCCGCCGACAAGGCCAAGGACCAGCCCGAGTAAAATACGGTTTGTAGAGGACATAGCGGTGTTTGTGGCGGCTCGGGACCGGTGTGGCAAGACCTCCCTCCCCGCTTGCCGCAAGCCCCCGGGCCGCCTACCTACCTGACGTCAACTACGCACCCTTGCGTATCTAGAACAAATCTGGAACATATTCCCATCATGCTGTCCCATATTTCGATCCGCGGCGCGCGCGAGCATAACCTTCAATCGGTCGATATCGACCTGCCGCGCGACAAGCTGGTGGTGATTACCGGCCTGTCGGGATCGGGCAAGTCCAGCCTGGCCTTTGATACCATCTATGCCGAGGGGCAGCGTCGCTATGTGGAGTCCCTGTCCGCCTATGCGCGGCAGTTTTTGGAACTGATGCAAAAACCCGATGTCGACCATATCGAGGGATTGTCCCCAGCGATCAGTATCGAGCAGAAAACCACCTCCCGGAACCCGCGCTCCACCGTCGGGACGGTCACGGAAATCTATGACTATATGCGGCTGCTCTGGGCCCGCATCGGGGTGCCCTATTCGCCGACGACCGGTCTGCCGATATCGGCACAGCAGGTTAGCCAGATGGTTGACCGGGTGATGACCGAGCCGGAAGGCACGCGCCTCTACCTGCTCGCCCCCGTGGTACGCGGCCGCAAGGGCGAATATCGCAAGGAATTTGCCGAGTGGAAGAAGGCGGGGTTTCAGCGCGTTAAGGTCAACGGTGAATTCTACGACATCGACGAAGCCCCGGTGCTCGACAAGAAATACAAGCAGGACATCGACGTCGTCGTCGACCGGCTGGTGGTCAGGGCGGATTTGCAAACCCGCCTTGCCGACAGTTTCGAGACGGCGCTGCGGCTGGCCGAGGGCTTGGCGGTGATTGAATATGCCGATGCCCCGGCTCCTAGCCCTTCGACAGGCTCAGGGCTGTCGGGTGAAAAAAGGTCATCCAAAACCGCCAGTGCTGAGCCTGTCGAAGCACGGCCTGCCAACCGCATCGTCTTCTCCGAAAAATTCGCCTGCCCGGTGTCGGGGTTCACCATTGCCGAGATCGAGCCGCGACTGTTCAGCTTCAACTCCCCGCACGGGGCCTGCCCAAGCTGCGACGGTCTGGGGGAAAAGCAATATTTCGACCCAGACCTGATCGTCCCCAATGACGCGCTGTCGGTGGCGCAGGGCGCGGTGATGCCTTGGGCCAAGACCCAGCCACCCTCCCCCTATTATATGCAGGTTCTTTCCAGTGTTCTCCGTCACTTTGGCGAAGGTGTGAAGACCCCGTGGAAGGATTTGAAGCCCGAAACCCGCGCCGCAATCCTGCATGGCACCAACCGCGAGCCGATCTTGCTCCGCTTCGAGGATGGCCGCAAAAGCTATGAAGTGAAGAAGGCGTTCGAGGGCGTCATTGCCAATGTCGAGAAGCGCTGGCGCGATACCGATTCCAGCATGATCAAGGATGATCTTGGCCAATATCAGTCGGCCCGCCCTTGCGAAATCTGTGACGGCGCGCGGTTGAAGCCGGAGGCGCTGGCCGTCAAAATCGCCGGCGAAACCATTTCCGACGCCACCCGCCGCCCGGTCTCCGACGCCTATGCCTGGGCCAAGGGCCTGTCCGCCAAACTCTCGGCCAAGGACAATCAGATCGCCGAACGGGTGTTGAAGGAAATCGTCGAACGGCTCGGCTTCCTCGACAATGTCGGGCTCGACTATCTGAACCTCGACCGCAAGTCGGGCACGCTCAGCGGCGGGGAGTCCCAGCGCATCCGCCTCGCCAGCCAAATCGGCTCCGGCCTGTCCGGCGTGCTCTATGTCCTCGATGAGCCGAGCATCGGCCTGCACCAGCGCGACAACGACCGGCTGCTGATCACCCTCAAGCGCCTGCGCGACCTCGGCAACACCGTCATCGTCGTCGAGCATGACGAGGATGCGATCCGCACCGCCGATCATGTTGTGGACATGGGACCGGGCGCCGGGGCGCATGGTGGCCGGGTCATCGCGCAGGGGACGCTCGCCGACATCCTCGCCGCCCCGGAAAGCCTCACCGGCGATTATCTGTCGGGCCGACGCTCCGTCCCCGTCCCGGCCAAACGTCGCAAGGGCAATGGCAAGAAGCTGACCGTGCGCGGCGCGCGTTCCAACAATCTGCAGAATGTCACCGCCAGCATTCCTCTGGGCACCTTCACCTGTATCACCGGGGTCTCGGGCTCGGGCAAATCGACCTTCACCATCGACACGCTCTATGCCGCCGCCGCCAAGGCGCTGAACGGCGCGCGGCTGATCGCCGGGGCGCATGACGGCATCGACGGCCTCCAGCATCTCGACAAGGTCATCGACATCGACCAGTCACCGATTGGCCGCACCCCGCGCTCCAACCCGGCCACCTATACCGGGGCCTTCACCCTGATCCGCGACTGGTTCGCCGGCCTGCCCGAATCCCAGGCGCGCGGCTATAAACCCGGCCGGTTCAGCTTCAACGTCAAGGGCGGCCGCTGCGAGGCCTGCACCGGCGACGGCCTGCTGAAGATCGAGATGCACTTCCTCCCCGACGTCTATGTCCAGTGCGATGTCTGTTCCGGGCGGCGCTATAACCGCGAGACGCTGGAGGTGCATTTCAAGGGCAAATCCATCGCCGACGTGCTCGACATGACCGTCGAGGATGCGGTGGAGTTCTTCAAGGCCGTCCCCGGCATCCGCGACCGGATGGCGATGCTGCACGAAGTCGGCCTCGGCTATATCCATGTCGGACAACAAGCGACGACGCTGAGCGGCGGCGAAGCGCAACGCGTCAAACTCGCCAAGGAGCTGAGCCGCCGCGCGACCGGCCAGACGCTCTACATCCTCGACGAACCGACGACCGGCCTGCATTTCGAGGATGTCCGCAAACTCCTCGAAGTGCTGCACGCGCTCGTCGAGCAAGGCAACACCGTGGTGGTCATCGAGCATAATCTCGAGGTCATCAAGACGGCGGACTGGGTCATCGACCTGGGGCCGGAAGGCGGGACGAGAGGCGGCGAGATTGTTGCGGCGGGAACGCCGGAGCAGGTGGCGGCGACCGAGCGCAGCTACACCGGTGGCTATCTGAAGACCCTGCTATCTGGAAAGCGCAGTGCGGCGTAATTCCTCCTCTCCCTTGAGGGGGGGGTATAGCCATATCGGCTAACACTTGCGCCTATGACCACAATCGCTCGATAGAACGCGGCGGGTTTTCCGCATCCTAGCGGGATTCACCGAGCTGCTTTCTCGCTGCGTTGTATCGGTTGCTCGAATATCTGCGCATCGACGATAATGAGTCGCGATTCCGACCGATCGATTGCAACTATGTCGAAGGCAATCGCCTGTCGTGCTGTCGCCGACATAGCGGATGGCATCTGATTTGGAAGGAGACCGGCCCGCCCCTACCGGCTCCGCGCCCTTGTGCCGCGTGAACGGCACTTAGGCGAGCGCTGGTGTGTGGGCTGCCAACAGCCATTAGGTTTGGACGGAGCGCTATGGCTAATATACATCTCTATAGCGCTTCGCGTCCAGTTCTCTGGAAAGATTGAATCCCGACCAAGACGTAAACCAATTTGACGAGGCCGCAGAAATCTTAGCTAGTTGAGCAGCATTTAATCCAAACAATGCAGCGAACGTAATCTTCGTTGAATGTTCAATATATGGACATGCAATCGCATCAAGTAAAAGAATAACACTCTCTGTGTCTTTTCGGCAGTAAACAGCTCTATCAACAAGTATCCTATTGATCTCCTCGACTAAGAACTGTTTCAGCTCTGAATATTTCGCCCGATTCCGCACGTATTGAAGTGTTACCGAAATACTAAGATGATTGAGAGGTTTGGCTCGTTCCAACGCGCCATTTTTGCCTCTCATAATTTTAAGATGTTGACATAACGATTCCTGATCCAACCAATATTCTCTGCCAAGCTCGCCAAGTGCGGTCAAGAGATACAGCGATTCAACTTCCCTGTAATCGGAAACTTGGTTTTTTCGTAACTGGTGAATTATGTTGTCATGGGCATATTTAAAAACATGATGCCGCAACTCTAGCGGTAGGTGCAGCTTTCGCAATGCTCGCGCTATAACTGAGACCATCCGTGTTAGGCGGATCGACAAGTTAACGCGGGGTGCAGACGCGTAGGTGAAAAAGGCAAATTCCAAAACGTTTTCTAGAACGTCCGCTAGCCGCTGATCCGATCTATGGCTGAGCGTGGATCGCGTAAAATCGGAAAGAACGCGATCAATCGCAGACTCCAAAAGCGCGAACGTAAAATTACCAACTTCGGGGTACGATACTGAAGCAGACTTCAGAATTGTCTTGTATCCAATAATCAAATCGCGACTGCTTGCAGATGCCGAAAATTTATACACGGGGTCCGTGTGATCATTGTCTTGTTCGACTTGTACAAAACTAGATGATATTCCGCCGCTAATAAGCGTACTTATTGCGGCTTTTGCAATAGTAATCTCTGTAATTACAGGCTTTTGGTATACTTTAGTCTTCGCCTTATTAACATGCAGCTTCATCGCCGAAAGATGGTGCTCGATAACATCGATAATTATTTCACAGTTTACACCGTTATTGAAAAATACGAAATAATCATCGACATATCGAAACACCTCGTAATCTCGTCTATGTAGGAGTTTGTGGCCTTGTCGTAGTTCTCGTTCTACCTCCACATCAACCGACTGTAATATAACTTCCGCAAATATTCGCGAGAATTCAGGACCAATAATAATGCCGTTTGTCTCGGCTTGGTTCAATGATTGCATCAGCTTATCGAACTTGGCCGGAAATGTTGAAAGAGACCCCTTTAGGTTATCTTTAACCGGTTGCTTTCCCAGTGTCGCCCAAGGGAGTGAATGAGTGTAAATGCTATCAAAACACTTCGAAACGTCAATTTGGACCATCGCATCGAAGCGCTTTTCCGCTCGGTGGTAGCGATAGGACTCAAAGAACTTGAATACATTATTTACAATTCGATAGACAAAAAACGACCCGATCTGATCGTATTCTTTATCTGTTTCCTCAAAGTTCTCTTGTTTAGACAAAAGTCTCTCATGCATCCGATCACGATGATTCGAGTATCTAGCTACAGAATAGGGCCTTCTAATGGAAAAATGGCTTCGTCCAGTAAAGTATATGATGGAATCAGAATGATCGTTATAGAAGTTTGCCACGAGAATTTGACTAAAAGGATGAGGAATAGATAGGGTTCTAGAATCGTTTTCGCGATGACAAATATCAAAATGGAAAGGAATCTTGACGGTGTCGGTGTTAGAAAAGGCTATTGATCTGTAGTGCCGCTGCTTTCCGAACTTTACTTCGTGCGAAGTCAAAACTGGCGAAATCCGATCGATTCCGGTCAGAACGTATATCGCGTCATCAATTGTGTCGGCATCACACTCCCAACGAACGGCATTCCCTATTACCTGCACATCATACTCTCTGAGCAGGTCGAAAAGGTGTCTATTGCCAAACGAGGCGGGAACCTCAAAAGGCAGTGTGTCTGAAAGGACAGGACGTTGCCGCCGAGAGTGAAGCCGTTCGCGCTTACGCCTCATATCGCCATGCCCCCACGATGCGTGCCAAATCTCGTGTGCTGTATTTGGCGAAGCGGCGTTCGGTAAATCCGCGAGCGAAGGAGTGTCCGTCGATGCGATCCTGCAAAGCAGCGCTATCTAAAGCTGCCACTTTGCTGGCGAGATAGGCGTCTAACCCAGCGAGATGCCCCAGATCAGTGAGGTGAGAATTGTTGAAATATATGCCAGTGTAAGCGTGTCGCTTGTTGTTTATCAAGCGAGTGTTACCCGTCATGAATTTGATCCTCGCAACCAGCATTTTGGCTGCGCCTTTTTGATCGAAAATCGCTTGACGATTGTATGCTGCAAACGCGCGATCAATCCTCGCGCGATAGCGCACAACTTTTTTGTGCCCCATTGAAACCTTGCAGCTCCCACCGGATACGGTGAAACGATAGCCAAGGTAGTCAAACTGGAGGGTTTGTCCCGGACCCGCCGCGCCGGATGTCGTCTTCACCATGTTGAGTGATAAGTGTTTATCTTGCACAATATCAGCGATTTTTGAAAGATAAGCGCCGGTATAATCGCTAGCGGCTGGCGAAAAGACTATAATTATATCGTCGACATATCGAGCATAGTATGAAACACGTGGCAGTTGTTTGATCTTTTCATCAATTGAGCGCATGTACAGTTCCGACAGAAATGCACTTATGCCTAGACCCCTTGGTATTCCGATGGTCGAGTTTGCCAGCTGGCCATAAGACGACAAAGCCTGCTTGATATATCGCTTAGAACTAAAACTAATTAGTTGATCGGAATCAAGCTCCTTAATTAGATCCTTCCTATCTATACTTTCGTAAAAACTGCTTATGTCGGTTCTTACGCAAAAGCTACCAAAGGAGTTATTTAAGCAATCAAAAACCTGACTTATAATTGCTCTACGGTTTCCGGCGCGAAGTTTATACAACCTACTAATGTTGTATTGAATCTGCTTACCTATAAAAAACGCGCACGGGTCCGCCGGAAGAGTGAATAGGGCCGCGCCGTTCGGCCCAGTTCGCTGCTCAAGCTGAATTTGATAGCCAGTAAGGACAGTCTGCGCGACCTCCTCCAATTTGGACTCAACGAGCGCCTCACGCACTGCGCGTTCTGCGCGTAGAACATCACGAAGCGGAAGAAGGATTGCATTCAGCGCGTCGTTCGCAACTCCAAGGTTGGCTTTCCTAGCTGCGCGAATATTGGCTGATGCAGTAGTTATCCGTGCGCTCGCTTCCACCAAATCGGGAAAGAAAGCTCGATCAACGTTTCGACCTCGCCTATTTTCGATATCATAGACGCGCCGAAAATTTTGCGCTGAGAAAGTTTGATCAAGCAATGTTGGCCCCGCGCTGCATTCGTAGCGCAGCTAACGTGCGTTGCAAGGCATCATCGCATACTAAAGCGGTTAAATTATTGGGTTACGGTGACAGTGCACTTATTTGCGATTTTAGGACGCTGCCGCCACGGATGAGCTGGCGGCTTGCGAATCGGCGCGGCGGCGGGGTCAAACTTGGAGCGCCGCGTCATCCTGACGAAAGTCAGGATCTCCCTGAAATCGGCCGCCAATTGCTTGGGATCCTGACTTTCGTCAGGATGACGGGTTCGACTTCAGGACGAGGGCCGGTTGAGGATTATTCTGCCTCTTGGGACCCCACTACGCCCGCCTCGTCGGAACCGGCAGCCTCAACCCCTTCTCCCTCATCCTCGTCCTCGGCATCGCCGATCTTCGCCGCTGAGACGACATGCTCCTCGTCCGCCACCCGGAAGATCGTCACGCCCTGGGTGTTGCGGCCCATGACACGGATGTCTTCGACGGTGGTGCGGATCAGCTTGCCCTGGTCGGTGACCAGCATCAGATGTTCGGCGACATCGACCGGGAAGCTGGCGACGACCGGGCCGTTGCGGTCGGACGTCAGGATGTTGGTGATCCCCTGCCCGCCCCGCCCGGTGCGGCGGTAGGCAAAGGCGCTGGAGCGCTTGCCATAGCCGTTGGCGGTGATGGTCAGGATGAACTGTTCGGCGGCCTTGAATTCGGCTTCGCGGTCACCGGTCAGCTCGCCCTTGAGATAGGCGTCCCGCTCCTCGGTCGTCGCGTCAAAGCGGCGCAGGATCGACAGGGAGATGACCTCGTCGCCCTTGCCGAGCGTCATGCCGCGCACCCCGGTTGAGGTCCGGCTGACGAATTCCCGGACATCATCGGCGGCAAAGCGCATCGCCTTGCCACCGCGCGCCGCCAGCAGCACATCGTCGCCGGCATCGCACAGCGCCACGCCGATCAGCCGGTCGTCATCATCCTCTTCAAACCTCATGGCGAATTTGCCATTGGTCGGGACGTTGGTGAAGGCATCCATCGAATTGCGGCGAACGCGGCCCTTGGCGGTGGCGAACATGACATGCAGCGCGCCCCAGTCCGCCTCGTCCTCCGGCAGCGGCAGGACGGTGGAGATCACCTCCCCTTCGGCCAGCGGGAACAGGTTGGCCATCGCCCGGCCCTTCGACTGCGGTGTGCCCTCGGGCAGGCGCCAGACCTTCTTGCGATAGACTTTGCCGTGGGTGGAGAAGAACAGCACCGGCGTGTGGGTCGAGGTGACGAACAGCTCGGTGACGACATCCTCATCCTTGGTGGACATGCCGGACCGGCCCTTGCCGCCGCGCTTCTGCGCCCGGTAGGTGTCCGCAGAGACGCGCTTGATATAGCCGGTCATGGTGACCGTCACGACCATCTCCTCGCGCTCGATCAGGTCTTCATCGTCGATGTCATCAAGGTTGGCGGTGATCTCGGTGCGGCGCGGCGTCACGAACGGCTGGACGGTGTCAAACTCGGCGAGCATCACTTCATACAGGCGGGCGCGGTTGCGCAGGATTTCCAGCAATGCCTCAATTGAATCGGCCAACTCCTTCAGTTCATCACCAATTTCTTCACGGCCAAGCGCCGTCAGCTTGGACAGGCGCAGATCGAGGATCGCCTTCACCTGCGCCTCGGTCAGCCGGTAGAGATCGCCCTGATCCTCATGGGCAACCGCTTCAACCAGTTCGAGATAAGGCCGGATTTCCGCTGCATCCCAATCCCGCGCCAGCAGCGTTTCCCGCGCCGCCGCTGGGGTCGCCGACCCGCGAATGATCCGGACGACTTCGTCGAGATTGGTCACCGCGATAACGAGGCCGAGCAGCAGATGGGCCCGGTCCCGCGCCTTGGCCAATTCGAACTTGGACCGGCGGGTGATGACCTCCTCCCGAAAGCGGATGAACGCTTCGATGATGTCGCGGAGGTTCATCAACTCCGGGCGGCCGCCACGGATCGCCAGCATGTTGAAGGCGAAATTGCTCTGGGCCGGGGTGTAGCGATAGACCTGATTGAGCACGACCTCGGGCGTTGCGTCGCGTTTTAGATCGATGACGATGCGCACGCCTTCGCGGTTCGATTCGTCGCGGATGTCGCTGACGCCTTCGATCCGCTTGTCCTTGACCGCTTCGGCGATCTTTTCAACGAGCGCGTTCTTGCCCTGCTGATAGGGAATTTCGGTGAGGATGATCGACCGGCGGTCGCCCCGGCCCTCCTCCACGGTGGAGCGCGCCCGCATCGTCACGGAACCACGCCCGGTATGATAGGCGGAATGCAAACCCGCTCGCCCCATCAGGTAGGCCCCGGTCGGAAAATCCGGAGCCGGGATATGCTCCATCAACCCTTCGACGCTGATGGCCGGATCGGCGATATAGGCACGGCAGGCATCCAGCACTTCGCCAAGATTGTGCGGCGGGATGTTGGTGGCCATGCCAACCGCGATGCCGCCCGCGCCATTGACCAGCAAATTGGGATAGCGGGCCGGAAGCACCGACGGCTCCCGCTCCTGCCCATCATAATTGGGCACGAAATCGACGGTATCCTTGTCGAGATCCTCCAGCAGCGCGACGTCGGCGACCTTGGCCAGTCGCGCCTCGGTATAGCGCATCGCGGCGGGGGAATCGGGGTCCATCGAGCCGAAATTGCCCTGCCCGTCGATCAGCGGCAGCCGCATCGCCCAATCCTGGGTCATCCGGGCCAGCGCGTCATAGATCGAACTGTCGCCGTGCGGGTGATATTTACCCATCACATCACCGACGATACGCGCCGATTTGCGGTAGGGCTTACCAGAGGTAAAACCGCTCTCGTAACTGCCATAGAGGATGCGGCGATGTACGGGTTTCAGCCCGTCGCGCACGTCCGGCAGGGCGCGCGCCACGATCACGCTCATGGCGTAATCGAGGTAGCTCGTTTTCATCTCGTCCACGATCGAAATCGGGCGGATATCGGACGGATCCGTCGGCGGCGTTTGCGTCACGTCCACGGTAGGTCAAAATCCTGACTTGAGAGGGAATGTTACAGCCATGTCATCTAAAGAAGTGCGGCCCGAAACACCAGCGTTTCCGCCGATTTTCGGGCGCAAATACGCATTCATTTGCGTCGCGGCATCGGGCACAGCATAGGCCGGAAATGACAGACGCGGTGCACATCATCGGCGGCGGCCTCGCGGGGAGCGAAGCGGCCTGGCAATTGGCGCAGGCCGGGGTTCCGGTGATCCTGCATGAAATGCGGCCGGTGCAGGGAACCGACGCGCATCAGACCGACGGATTGGCTGAACTTGTCTGCTCCAACAGCTTCCGCTCCGATGACCCGGACAATAATGCGGTGGGCCTGCTCCACGCGGAAATGCGGCGGATGGGATCGCTCATCTTGCGCGCTGCCGATGCGGCTCGGGTACCAGCCGGGTCAGCGCTCGCGGTCGACCGGGACGCGTTTTCGGCAGGCGTCACGGCGGCCATTGAGGCCGAACCGCTGGTTGAAATCCGCCGCGAAATTGTCGCCGGATTGCCGCCTGCTGATTGGTCGAGCGTCATCATCGCTACGGGTCCGCTGACTGCCGCCCCGCTGGCCGAGGCGATCCGCGACCTGACCGGGGAGGACAGCCTCGCCTTCTTCGATGCCATCGCGCCCATCGTGCATTTCGACAGCATCAACCGGGACATCGCCTGGTACCAATCGCGCTGGGATAAGGGAGACACCGCAGATTATATCAACTGCCCGATGAACCGCGACGAATATGAGGCGTTCATCGATGCCATGCTGGCCGGCGAGAAAACCGCGTTCAAGGAATGGGAGGCCAACACCCCCTATTTCGATGGCTGCATGCCGATTGAAGTAATGGCGGAGCGCGGCCGGGATACCCCGCGATTTGGGCCGATGAAACCTGTTGGCCTGACCGACCCCCGCACCGGTAGGCGCCCCTGGGCGGTGGTGCAGCTTCGGCAGGACAATGCGCTTGGCACCCTGTTCAACATCGTTGGGTTCCAGACCAAATTGAAACATGCCGAACAGGTCCGGGTGTTCCGGATGATTCCGGGGCTTGAGACCGCCGAGTTTGCCCGGCTTGGCGGGCTGCACCGAAATACGTTCATCAAGTCCCCTGCCCTGCTGGACCCGCAACTCCGGTTGAAGGCTGACAAGCGCATTCGCTTTGCCGGGCAGATCACTGGCTGCGAGGGCTATGTCGAAAGCGCAGCGGTTGGCCTCATTGCCGGTCGATATGCCACGGCCGAGCGCAAGGGACAGACCCTGTCGCCCCCGCCAGCGACGACTGCCATCGGCGCACTGTTGTCCCACATCACCGGGGGGGCTGAGGCCTCCAGCTTTCAGCCGATGAACGTCAATTTCGGGCTGTTTCCACCGCTGTCTGCCGACGTTCACAAAAAGGAACGCAAGGCCGCGATGGCCGCGCGAGCGCGGGCCGACCTTGAGGATTGGTTGAACGGTTAGGCGTCGGCGCTCGGTTCCGGGCGGCAGCGTTCAAGCGTGCGCTGGCCGTTCCGCTTGGGGGCCGTCGTCGCCAGTTCCGGCACCGACAATTTTCCGTCCCGGTTGGCGTCCGCCACGGTGAATTTGCTGACGGTCTTTGCGGCATATTCGGCAAAATCGATCCGACCGTCGGTGTTGGTATCGAGCTTGGCAAAG
>CALRKY020000003.1:0-122194 GCA_943368345.1 Synechococcus sp. UW140
TCAACAACCGACACCGCAACACGCTCCCGTAAATCGTCAGAATAAGCCCGTGGCATCTCGCGCCGACCTCCAACGGCCAGCACGTTGAATCACAATAAACCCGCCGCGTGAATCCCCAATCGATTCAAACCGGACGAGTCAAACTCTAGCGGTCGTGTATTGTTCTCTCAAGTCTCCAAAAAAGTGATGCTGCGACCGAGGAATATGATCACCGTCGAGCCGCTTAATCGTTGATTTCGCGAATTGAGCACGCTCCTCCACCCGTCCGGTTGGCCGGGTATGCGGCACGGTAGCCGATGTTAGTCTCCCACCATGGCTCGGGGGAAACACAGACACGGGGTCGGCGGGATCATGATCGTCGCCGGGACGCGGCCGGAGGCGATCAAGCTGGCTCCGTTGATCCAGGAGCTACGACGGCGCAGGCTGCCGGTCACAATTTGTGCGACGGGGCAGCACCGGGAGTTATTTGACCGGGCGATGGCGCATTTTGATTTGCTGCCCGATATTGACCTGGGGTTGATGCGCCCCGGCCAGAGCGTCGATGGCTTTCTGGCGCGGGCGCTGGCGGCGCTCGGGCCTTTGCTCCGCGCCGAGATGCCGGACATCGTTGTGGTGCAGGGCGATACCGCGTCCGCCTATGCCGCCGCGCTGGCGGCATTCTACACCCGGATTCCAGTCGCCCATGTCGAAGCAGGCCTGCGCAGCGGCGATGCCCGCGACCCGTTTCCTGAGGAATTCCACCGCCGCCAGATATCGCAGATCGCCGACCAGCATTTTGCCCCGACCACCACGGCAGAGGACGCGTTGCGAGCAGAAGGGGTTGGGGCAGACTGCATCCATATGACCGGCAACACCGGCATCGACGCGCTGCACCAGATGACGGCGCGACTGGCGACCGATCCGGCCCTCGCCGAACCGGTGGCGACCCGGCTGACAATGCTTGGGGGTAGCCGTAAGATGATGCTCGCCACCCTCCACCGGCGTGAAAATCACGGCGCAGTCCTCGACGCAATGATCGCCTCGGTCATCCAGCTGGCCAAAACCGGCGATATCGACATCCTGATCCCGGTGCATCCGCACCCGGTGGTCCACGACCGGTTGCGAGCCGGACTGGACGGGGTTGCCAATGTCTCTCTGCTGGCCCCGGTCAGTTACCCCGAATTAATCCACCTGCTGCAACGGGCACGGCTGGTTCTGACCGATTCCGGCGGCATTCAGGAGGAGGCTCCGGCACTGGGCTGTCCGGTGCTGGTGTTGCGGCGGACGACCGAACGGCCCGAAGGGCTGGCCACCGGCAACGCCCGGCTGGTGACGGCGGACCCGGACCAGATTTTCGCCGAGGTGCGCCGGATCATCGACCGCAACGACAGCCACGCGGCGATGTCGTCCGTTGTCTCCCCCTACGGCGACGGTCGGGCAACGCAGCGTATCGCCAACATCCTGGAAGCCCGGATGCGCCCCGCCGCTGTTCCAAATCAGGCCGCTGCCTGAAGCGGGGTCGGTGGAATTGATGCCAGAAACTGATCGGTTGCCGCATTCCAGCTGAAATTGCGTGCATAGGCAGCACACTCGGCGCGGTTCGCCGCCAAGGCTGCCGCAACGGCCTCCGCCAGGTTGGGTGAGATCGCACCGACCCGGCTCGTCCGTCCCGGCACCACACCGGTCCCGTCCGAGCCGATCACGTCGAGCGGACCGTGGACTGGAAAGGCCGCGACCGGCGTGCCACTGGCCAGCGCCTCGATCATCACCAGCCCGAAGGTGTCGGTGAGGCTGGGAAACACGAACACGTCGGCAGCGGCATAGGCGGCGGCAAGCGCCTCCCCGTGCAGTGCGCCGAGGAAATGCGCGGCGGGAAACCGGGTGCGCAAGCTTGCGAGCGCCGGGCCGTCGCCGACGATCACCTTGGTTCCCGGCGTCTCAAGCTGCAGGAACGCCTCAATATTCTTTTCAACCGCCACCCGTCCGACACAAAGCTGGATGGGCCGCAGCAGTCCGGCCATCGCCAACAGCGGCAGGGCGTTTGGCGAAAATCGCGCCAAATCCACGCCGCGTGACCAAATGTGGGTTTGGGGGAGGCCGCGCCCAGCCATTTCGGCTGCCAATCGCGGGGTCGCGACCAAAATCTTCTCCGCCGGGGCGTGAAAACGGCGCAGCAACCGCCAGAACCATTCGGCGGGCAGGCGCGTGCGGGCCGCAACATAGTCGGGGAAGCGGGTGTGCAGGGAGGTGTTGAACGGATGCCCTTCCCGGAGGCACCAACCCCGCGCGGCCCAACCGAGCGGCCCCTCAGTCGCGATATGCACCGCATCGGGGGCAAAGTCGGTGAGGGTACGCGCCACGGATCGTCCGGCCCCCAGCGCCAGCCGGA
This sequence comes from Synechococcus sp. UW140, assembly GCA_943368345.1. Classification (GTDB taxonomy): domain Bacteria; phylum Pseudomonadota; class Alphaproteobacteria; order Sphingomonadales; family Sphingomonadaceae; genus JADCGM01. Next base: position 2,369 of record CALRKY020000003.1, read on the forward strand.
TTTCCGGATAGGTCGGGCATGGCAGGGTCCGAAACAGATCGGGGGTTATGGTCCGGACATCATGGCCGCGCGCGCTCAGGCGCTCGGTCGTCACCGTCAGGGTGCGGACGACACCATTGACCTGCGGAGTCCAGGCATCGCTGACAAGTGCGATTTTCAATGGGCTGGCTCAGCGACCAGCGCTACCGGGCTGCTCACCTGGTTTGCAGCCTTGCGGAGCCGTTCGGCCCAGTCGAGAATTTCCATCCGCCCGTCGGCATGTTCAACCAGCGCGGTGCAGCTTTCGACCCAGTCGCCGTCGTTGTAGTAGGTGACGCCGCCAATCTGCCGGATTTCCGCGGTGTGGATATGGCCGCAGACAATGCCGTCGGCCCCGCGTTCGATGGCGGCATGCGCCACCGCCTCCTCAAAGCGGGAGACGAATTCCACCGCATTCTTGACCCGCCGTTTGATATGCGCCGACAGCGACCAATAGGGCAGGCCGAACCGGCGCCGGATGGCGTTGAAGGTGATATTGGCCTTCAGCAGCAGCTCGTACGCATAGTCCCCGAGGAAGGCGAGCCAGCGGGCATAGAGCACAACACCGTCAAAAATGTCGCCGTGAACGACCCACAAAGTCCGGCCATCGGCCGTCACATGCATGGCGTCCTGGACCAGTTCGACATCACCGAAACTTAATCCGGTGTAATCCCGGAAGGCCTCGTCATGATTGCCGGGGATATAAATGACCCGCGTGCCATGTTTGGCCATCTTCAGGATGCGCCGAATGATATCATTGTGGCGCGGTGGCCAGTACCAACCGCGCTTCAGCCGCCAGCCATCAATAATGTCGCCAACGAGATACAGGGTCTCGCATTCGACCGACTTCAGGAAATCCATCAGCATATCGGCGTTGCAGCCGGAGGTGCCGAGATGGATGTCGGAAATCCAGATCGTCCGGTATTTCAGCTTGTGGCGTTTCTCGGCCGGCTCGGGTTCATGGAACCAGTCCGGCAATTTGGTCAGGCTCGATACCGGCGCGGGCCTTTTGGCACGCACAGGAAGTCCGGCATCGGCGAGCGGCATCGTCGCCATCGGGCATCCTCTCCAGCTACACCGGACCTGACCGGCTCCGAGTCGCGCTTAAGGCTACCAAATGACAGTCGCGTGGCAGCGGCATGAATCGTTCGTTGCAACACCTAGCGATATTGGCGCTGGCTTGCCGGGATAAAGCGACTAGCTTCGTCGCCGATGGACGCTGCGCAACCGACAAAAGGGCTTTCCGCTGGCGGCATCGCCTGGGCATTGTTCGAAGCGGCGCGGATTCCGCTGGTGATCCTCGTTACCATCTATGTGTTCACCCCCTATTTTGCGACGGTCGTTGTCGGGGATCCGGTGAAGGGGCAGGCGGCTGTCGCGGCTTCGGGCAAATGGGGCGGCTGGATCGTGGCGCTGACCGCACCGTTCATCGGGGCGACACTCGACCGCTACGGTCCCCGCAAGCCGTTTCTCGCCCCGGTCGTGATGCTTCTAGGCGGCGTAACCAGTCTTTATTGGTTCGCGCTTCCCGATGGCAGCGGGCTGACCGTGCCGATGGTGATCGCCATGGGGGCGATCGTAACCGTGCTCTACGCCTATGCCGATCTTGGCCAGAATTCGCTGCTGCCGATGGCGGCGCCCGGGCAGGAACACCGGGCCTCCGGCTTCGGCCTTGCGCTCGGCAACATATTGGCAATTGCAGCGCTGATCTTTGTTTTGACCGCCTTTGTCTGGCCGGACGTGCCGCTGTTCGGGCTCGACAAGGCAAGCCATGAGCCGGACCGGATCACCGGCCCGATTGCCGGCGCCTTCGTCCTGTTCGGCAGCCTTCCGCTGTTCCTGTTGTCACCCGATGCCAGACGGACCGGGCTGTCGGTGTTTGCGGCGTTCCGCGCCGGATTGAGCGATCTTGCAGCGCTGGTCCGGGATGCCCGCGCCCACCGCAATGTGCTGACCTTCCTCGCTGCCAGGATGTTCTATGCCGATGGCACCGTTGCGATCCTCCTGTTTTCCGGCGTTTATGCAGCGGGCGTGCTCGGCTGGCGCACCGGCGAACTGCTGACCTTTGGCATTTTGCAGGGATTGTTCGCCGTGGTTGGCGGATTTCTCGCGGTCTGGCTCGACGGGCGTTTCGGGGCGCGCCGGGCGCTGCAGGTGCAAATATTGATGATCCTGCTGGCCCAACTCGCCATTCTCGGACTGCGGCCGGACATGCTGTTCTATGTCGCAATTGCACCGGGTGTGGCGGTTTGGGATGGGCCGATGTTCCGGACCGCCCCTGAAATCGCCTATATCCTGGTTGGCTTCATCAATGCCGCCGCAATCACCGCGACTTATGCGTCAAGCCGCACGCTGTTGGTGAAACTGGTGCCCGCAGAGGCGGTCGGGCGGTTTTTCGGGCTGTACACGCTGTCGGGCAGCATGACCTATTGGCTGGCCCCGACGCTGATCCAGCTGTTCACACTCTGGTTCGCCACCCAGCAGGCCGGCTATTATCCGGTGCTCGGCCTGTTGCTGCTCGGACTTGTGCTGCTCGGCTTTGTCCGCACCGGGCAAGCGCCTTGAGTTTCGATGTCATCGACCACGAACAGGGCACAGCGGCGTGGCTCCGCTGGCGGCATGACGGCATCGGCGCGTCGGAAGCCGCCGCCGTTATGGGGGAAAATCCGTGGAAATCGGAAAAGCGCTTGTTCACCGAGAAAACCACTCCCCCGCGCGTCCATTCCGGCGGTGGCAGCAGCAGCGGCGGACAGTCGGCAATGGCCCGCGGCACCGCACTCGAGCCCTATGCGCGCGGACGCTATCAGGAGGCGACGGGCCATGCATTGGAGCCCCTGTGCCTGCAAAGCACCCTGCGTCCGTGGCAGCGCGCCAGCCTTGACGGGATCGACCTCGCCTCCAAGCGGCTGGTCGAAATCAAATGCGGCGACAAAGTCTATGCCCATACCGAGGCCACCGGCACCGTGCCGCGATATTATCTGGGGCAGCTTCAGCATATCCTCGCCGTCACCGGCTATGCCGAAATTGACTTCTGGGTCTGGCTGCCGAAACGGCGTGGCCTGTTGCTGACCATTCCCCGCGATGAGGCCTATATCGGGCGGATGACCGCGCGGGAGGCGGCGTTCTGGGAGCGCGTTGAGGCGGCCCGATCCCTCGACGGCGGGACCACCACAGGCTAAACATCCGCGATGATCAAACCGTCGCTGTTCGTGTTTGCAATCCTCTATGGCGGGATGACCTGCATTGCCGGGGTGCTCGGCAACAAGCAGGTGGCGCTGGGTGGGCAATTGGCGGTTGAGGCGGGGATTTTCCCATTCCTGCTGCTGGTGGTCCTGTCGAGCGCGGTCGCTGAACTGCATGGCCGCGACGTCGCCAACCGGCTGGTCAGGTTCGGGTTCATTCCGCTGGTGGTGTCAATGGCGCTGATCCTGCTGGTGCTCGCCCTGCCCCCGGCCAGCGACATGGATCCGGCGCGCCATGCTGCGTTTCAGCAGATACTTGGGCAAAGCCCCCGGCTGATGCTGGCCGGGATCATCGCATATGGCATTTCCCAGACGCTTAACGTCACGGTCTTCAGCGGGTTGCAGGGGCGCGCCGGGAACTGGCTGTGGCTGCGCGCGGCGACGGCGGGGGTGTTGTCCCAGGTCGTCGACACGCTGCTGTTCATCACCATCGCCTTTTACGGCGTGTTTCCGATTGCGGGGCTGCTTATCGGCCAGATATTGGTCAAAGTGGTGCTATCGGCGCTGATCGTACCGTTGGTGATCCTGCTGGCAGTGGGGATCGGGCGGCGGATCGACCGGGCGTGAGGCACGCCGCCGACCTGCGCCACATTCTGGAGCGGCAGCCGTTGTTGATGGCGATGCTGGCGGCGGTAGAGACTATTGCGCTGCCCGATGGGTGGATTGCGGCGGGGGCCATTCGCAGCACCGTTTGGGATCATTTGCACAACCGCCCAGTTTCCACCGACTGGGCCGATGTCGATGTCCTGTATTTTGACGCGGCGGACCTGTCGCGGAACCGTGAAACGCAGGCCGAGACCACTCTCGCCCAGCTGTGCCCCGGACTCAATTGGGAAGTCCGCAACCAGGCGCGGATGCACCTGAAGGTCGGCAATCCACCTTACAGCGATACCAACGATGGTCTGCGGCACTTCGCGGAAACCCCGACCGCCGTCGGCGTCCGGCTGGTTGCACGGGACATTCAGATTCTTGCCCCGCATGGACTGGATGACCTGTTCGCCTGCCGCATCCGTCCAACCGCCACCGACGACCGCAACATGGGGTTTTACCGGGCGCGGATGGCCGCAAAAAACTGGCCGGCGCGCTGGCCAAAGGTGCAAGTGCTCGGCCTCTGAGCTATTTGGGCGCAGCAACCGGCGCGACCACCGGGGCGGCGGTGGGCGCGGCTGTTGCCTTGGTCGGGCCGTCCTTGATCGCCTTTGCAATCGCCGCATAACGCCGGTCATCCAGCGAATAGTCCCGCGCGGATTTGCCGGTGACGCTGTCACTCTTGTCGGCATTGGCCCCGGCATCAACAAGCACGCGGACCGTCTGCAAATCGCGGGCGTGAACCGCCTTGATCAATGCGGTTTCGCCGGAGGAATTCTGCGCATTAATATTGGCCCCGAGCGCCAGCAGCCGCTGCACACCATCCGACCAACCGAGGTTCGCCGCCACGATCAGCGGCGGATTGCCATCACGCGCCTTGCCGTTGACGTCGGCACCCTTTGAAACCAGCAGATTCACCCAACCAAGGTCGCGGCCCCGGGTGACCATGACCAGGGCCGTATCACCCGACTCCGAATCCCGGAAATTGACGACGGCGGACCCCGCCTCGGTAATGATCTTGACCGCCTCAAACGCCTTTCGCTCCCGGACATGCTTGAAGAAATAATAGGTGTCGGAGAATTGGGCGGCGGCTGGCGCTGCCAGCATCAAGGCCAGCGCGCCCATCAGCACCGTACGCATGGTCAACATCGGAAACCCCCGGTAGAGAGACATTTCTGCAACCTTAGCACAAAGCATCGCTGTCAATCCATGCGTCTGCACCATCACCTGTTCCTGCTGCTGGCTTGGCTTGGCATCACCGCCTGCAGCGCCCCTGCCGCGCCCGACGGTCCGTTGACTGGCAGCGCAATTGGCGGACCGTTCAGCCTGAGTGACGGCGATGGCAAAACCGTCAGCGACCGGGATTTTCCCGGCAAATGGCAGCTGATCTATTTCGGCTATACCTTTTGCCCCGACGTCTGCCCGACCGACATGCAGCACATCGCCCAGGGCCTGCGCAGTGTCGAGAAGAGCCATCCCGATATCGCCGCCAAGGTCGTGCCGATCTTCATCACCCTTGACCCTGAACGCGACACCCAGTCGGCCGTCAAGGTCTTTGCGGCGGCCTTCCACCCTCGTCTGGTCGGCCTGACCGGAACCCGCGCCGAAATTGACCCGGTCCTGAAAGCCTTCCGTATTTATGCAACCAAGGAAGGGGCAGGGCCTGATTATCTGATGAACCATAGCGCCATCGCCTATCTGATGGCACCCGATGGCAAGCCCGTCAGTTTCGTGACCCAGGCCTCCGCCAAAGACGTGGCGGCGGAGCTGGTGAAATACGTCCGATGACCTTCTGGCGCGAAAAATCCATGCGCGACATGAGCCGTCAGGAATGGGAATCGCTCTGCGACGGCTGCGGCAAATGCTGCGTCCACAAGCTGGAGGATGAAGAAACCGGGGAAATGCTGCCAACCAATGTCGCCTGCCGCCTGCTCGACCGGCGAACCGGGCGCTGCAAGGACTATCGGAACCGCAAGGCCCATGTCCCGGAATGCGTTCGCCTGACCCCGGAGAAAATCCTCGATCTCGACTGGTTGCCCTCGACCTGCGCCTATCTTCTCCTCGCCGAGGGCAAGGACTTGTACGACTGGCATCCCTTGATCAGTGGCGATCCGGAATCGGTCCATGCTGCCGGTCAATCGGTGCGCGGCTGGACGGTCAGCGAGGATGACGCCGGCGATTTCGAACATCATCTGATCGACCGTGTCCTCTGAACCGCTGCTCTGGCACGGAGGTGGCCGCGCCGTTCCAATCGAACTGCGATCAGACCGGCGCAGCCAGCTGAGCCTTAGGGCGGATGCGGCGCGCGGAGTGTTGCGCGTCAGCCTGCATCCGCGAACGACGACGGCCAAGTTGATGGCGTTTCTGGACGCGCATGACGCCTGGATTGAAGCCCGGGTGGCACGCTGGCCGGAATCCCGGCCCTTTGTCGCCGGTGGCGTGGTGCCGGTGGAAGGGGTGGACCTGCGGATTGCCACTGCGCCCAGCCTGCCGCGCCGCGTGCAGGTGACGGATTCCGAGATGGTGGTTGGCGGTCCGGTCGACGGGCTGAGCGGCAGGATTGACCGATATCTGCGCAAACTGGCCCTGACCCGGCTGGATGACGAAACCCGCAATCTGGCGGCCCGGGTTGGCAAGACCGTCACCCGGGTTTCCGTCCGCGACACCGCTTCCCGCTGGGGCAGTTGCAGCGGGCGGGGGTCGATAAACTATAGCTGGCGGCTGATCCTGACGCCGCCGGAGGTTCGCCAATCGGTCGTGGCGCATGAAGTCGCGCACCTGGTCCACATGAACCACAGCCGGGAGTTCTGGGCCCTCGCCACAAAGCTTTATGACGGCAATATGCCCGCTGCACGCCGCTGGCTTAAAACCCACGGCCCCGGCCTGCACTGGATCGGCCGGAGTTCCTAGCGGGCGGTCGCTGGCTGCCCGTCTTTCAGCACGCCGTTCAGCCATTGATCGTCGAGCCGCGGCTGCGCTTCGGCGGGGGCGGCTGCCCCGTCAGGCGGTGATGCGCCTTCGTCAAACGACTGGCCGTCCAGGTTGAGGCCGTAAACCTCTTCATCCGGTTCACTGCCCTCTGGCGCCAATATCTGGGTGTTGAGGTCCTGGGCCGGCATGCCCCGGGTGGCGGCCCGCATGAACACCGCAAAGGCGCGGGTGGGCGCGCGACCACCGGCCAGCCCGGGCACCGCCTTTGCATCGTCCCGGCCCATCCAGACGCCGGCGACCAGGTCACCGCTGAAACCGAGGAACCAGCCATCCTTGTTGGAACTGGTGGTTCCGGTTTTGCCGGCAACGGGACGCCCAATCGCCGCCGCCATGCCGGTGCCGCCCGACCCTTCGACAACCGATTGCATCATCGCGGTCATCTTGGAGGCAACCCACGGCTCCACCAGCGTGCGCGGTTCGGGTGCTTCATGGGTGAACAGGGTTCTGCCGCGTGTGGTGGTGATCCGGGTGATCGCATAGGGTCTGGCCTCAAACCCACCCCGCGCCACACTGGCATAGGCGGTGGTCAGCTCCAGCAGCGTCACATCGGAGGTGCCGAGCGCCATTGCCGGCAGGCGGCTGACCGGTGTCGAGATGCCGAAGCGGCGCGCCATGTCCGCTACCGAATCAAAGCCGACATCCGATGCCAATTTGACCGCAATGGTGTTGATGGAACGGGAAAAGGCATCCCGGACCGTCATTTCCCCGACGAATTTGTTATTGTTGTTGCGGGGACTCCAATTGTCGATGGTTACCGGTTCATCGACGACGATATCGTCTGGCTCGACCCCCGATTCCAGCGCGGCGAGATAAACGAACAATTTGAACGCCGATCCCGGCTGCCGCTGGGCGGCAACGGCGCGGTTGTAGATCGACGACACATAATCCTTGCCGCCGACCATGGCGCGGACCGCACCATCGGTCGACATCGACACCAATGCGCCCTGCACCCCTTCGGGCGCGCCAGTCTGGATGGCGATTTCTGCGGCGCGCTGCATACCGGGGAGCAGGGTGGTGTGAACGATCAAGGGCTCAACCGCCTCATCGGTCAGCGTGTCGAGCTGACCCAGCACCCAATCGGTAAAATAGCGGACGCTGTTCTGGCGTGGCTGCGGCGCAAAAGCGAGGCCGTCCAGATCGACTGCCGCCGCCGTCCCCGCCGATATCTTTCCAGCGTCCACCATCACCGCGATCACCGTGCGGGCCCGGTCACGGGCGGCGGCAGGGTCGGAGGACGGCGCATAGTGCGACGGAGCCTTGACCAGACCAGCGATGATCGCGGCCTCTTCCAGATCAAGGCTGTTGGCCCCGTGGCCAAAAAACTTCCGGGAGGCGGCATCTATTCCGTAGGCGCCCCCGCCGAAATAGACCCGGTTCAGATAAAGTTCGAGGATTTGCTCCTTGCTGAACTGACGCTCCAGCGCCAACGCCAACACCGCCTCCCGGGCCTTTCGGGCATAGGTTTGGGTCGAGGTCAGGAAGATGTTGCGGGCGAGCTGCTGGGTGATGGTCGACCCGCCCTGCTTCGAGCCGGTGGTGAGGTTCCGGTAGAGGGACCGGGTCAGACCGATCGGATCGATGCCGGGATGCGAATGGAAACGGCGGTCCTCGACCGCGATCATCGCATCGACCATCACTTTGGGTATCTCGGAATAGCCGAGCCAATCGCCGTAGCTGGGCCCGACCGAAATCAAGACCGAGCCATCGGCAGCACGGACCTGAACCGCCTGCCCATTGGGTGACCGCATCAGCTCCTGAAATCCCGGCAGGGACGCCATGGCGATGGTCACGGCAATCGCCAGGATGATCCCCGACAGCAGCGCCGCCCCAAGGGTGATCTTGGCCGCCAATATGGCTATCGCCGCGCCGCGACTGCGGGGGGCGGACGAGGAAGGTTTGCGGGTCGGGGTTTGCGCCATGGGTATCTGGCTGGCCTTTAAGCGCGCGCGGGAGATGTAGCAAGGCAAGACACCGGCGAAGCTGAACCTTGGCTGAAGCACCAGTCTTTCCACATCGCCGGTTCCGCCGCATAACGGGCGGCATGGAGCGCGCCGCAGCCTATACGCCCACTGCCCTTGGGGTTCCCGGTGTCCGAGTGCGAACCTTGGTCGGCCTGCGCTGGCTGGCGATTTTCGGCCAGCTAACGGCCCTTGCCATTGTCGGCCTCGGGCTGGGGTTTGAATTGCCGGTCGCCTCGGCACTGGCAGCCGTTGGTGCGGCCATCGTGCTGAACCTTGGGCTGGCCACACTCTATGCAAGAAACGCCCTGCTGGCAGGGGGTGAGGCGCTGCTGCATTTTGCCTTTGATCTGCTCCAGATTGGCGTGCTGCTGTTCCTGACCGGGGGGATCGCCAACCCTTTTGTCGTCATGTTGACCGTGCCCGTTACGATTGGCGCAGCCTTGCTCGGCGGTCGGGCAGCAGTCCAGCTGATCGTGCTCGCGGTCGGTCTGTTGCTGGCCCTTTGGCAATGGCCGCTGCCGCTGCCCTGGGCCGGGGACCCGGTGGTGCTGCCGCCGACCTACATGCTCGCGATGTTTGTCGCGCTGACCCTCGGCATGTTGTTTCTGGTGACTTACGGGGCCCGGATATCGGCGGAGTCGCGGCAACGGGCGCTGGCGCTGGTGGCGACACAGGACGCGCTGGACCGGGAATCCCGGGTGTCGGCGCTCGGATCGCTCGCCGCAGCTGCTGCACATGAGCTTGGCGGACCGCTTGGGACGATCACCCTGATTGCGCGGGAGTTGCAGGACAGCCTGGGTGACGATCCGGAGTTCGGGGATGACATCGAATTGCTGGTGGCGGAAGCCAAGCGGTCCCGCGAAATCCTTGCGGGTATTGCCCGGCGGGCAGAGGCCGAACACCCGTTCCAGTGCCTGCCGCTTGAGGCGTTGCTGAACGAAGTGGCGTCAACCTTTGCCAATGCACCGGTGCCAGTGATTGTCGAAACCCTGCGCGGCGCCCCGGTGATGGTTGAGCGATTGCCCGAACTCATCCACGGCTTCTCCAACTATGTCGCCAATGCCGTCCGCCACGCCGCGGGCCGGGTCAGCATCGTGGTCGACCCCGGTCCGCAGCAAGTGCGCGTCACCGTCGCTGATGACGGGCGCGGCTTTCCGCCTGAATTGCTGCCGCATCTGGGGGAGCCGTTCCTGGGGTCCCGCACCGAGGTCCACGGGCTGGGGTTGGGGCTGTTCATTGCCACCAACCTGCTCGAGCGAACCGGGGCCGTTGTCACTTTTCGCAATGCCGAGGCCGGCGGGGCTCTGGTAGAAACCGTCTGGTCGCGTCATCATATCGATGTCGGCGACCTGCCCGCCGAACAATAGGGGAATTGGGCCATGGATGATCCCGTCACGATGACACCCTCCGCCGGTCAGTTGCTGCTTGTCGATGATGACAACGCCTTTCGGCAGCGGCTGGCCGTAACCTTGGAACGGCGCGGTTTCGCGGTGCTGTCAGTTGGCAGCATCGCTGAGGCGCGGATCGTCGCCGCCCAATCAAAGCCCGCCTATGCCGTTGTCGACATGCGGCTCGATGATGGCAACGGACTGGATTTTATCGACGAATTGCGGGCCATGCACCCCAATGTCAAAGCCGTCATGCTGACCGGCTATGGCAATCTCGCAACTGCGGTCGCCGCGATCAAAACCGGTGCCATCGATTATCTCGCCAAGCCGGCCGACCCGGATGATATCGTCAAGGCCCTGAACGCTGGCCTCGGCGAACGACCTTCGGCCCCGGCCGAGCCAATGTCAGCCGACCGGGTGCGGTGGGAGCATATCCAGCGTGTGTACGAGCTGTGTGAGCGCAACGTGTCGGAAACCGCCCGCCGCCTGAAAATGCACCGCCGCACCCTGCAGCGCATATTGGCGAAACGAAGCCCGCGTTAGCCCCAGTCGCTGTTGAGGAAGGGGTCTTCGATCCCGAGCAATCGGCCCGCCGCGCGTCTGGCGAAGCGGAGCGTTTCCGCTTTGCGTCGTGCGGCGTTGAGAGCCACCCAGGGCGCGTCCCGGACAACCTCCGCGTCAAAACGGTCAGCAATGATGAGACCGCAGCGGTCCGGCCTGAAGGCTGGAGTTTCGAACAGATCGCACGCGATCCCTTCCGGTACCGCCCAGAAGAACCGGTCTGAATAGTCCAGATAGTCCGGCCATTTCAGATCGGACCGCAGATCCGCCATCGACACCTTGATCTCCACCAAGGTCAGGCGTCCGGCGGCATCAATCGCGAGCACGTCGGCACGGCGGCCATTGCCAAGCGGCACTTCCCGAAGCCCGACCGCGCCCTGCCGGTGCAACAGGCGGCAGACGCTGCGGGCAACTTCAGTCGCAACCATCGGCGGAACGGGTTGGCGGGACGTCATATCCCACCAACTATCAGAACAAGTCAGGAACAGGAAGGCAGTTAGCGCCGGGCGTAGAAAATATGGTTGCCGATGGCGCTGACGCGCTTGACACTGGTCCAGCCCGGCGCAACGCGCTTTGCGTGGAAATAGGTCGAATTGGGTGCAACCTCGTGCCAATTCTCGGTAATGGCCACAATCGCCACGGCCTGTGCGGTCCGCCACTGGGCACTGGTGCCCGGCGTCCGGTACACAAAGCTGAACTGCCCAGGCTGGCGGACAACGCCGCAGATGCTGGAGGCAAAATGGCCCGATTCAACCCGGTTCAGAATGACTTGGGCGACGGCGAGTTGACCTTCAACCGGCTCGCCTTTGGATTCGTGATAAACCGCAATCGCGAGGCAGCGGGCATCGTCGGACAGATCGGCGGCAGGAAGCGCCGCAATTGAACTCACCAATTCCCGCAAAGACGTTGGTTCCGGTTTGCTCGGAACCTCTGGAATCATCACATCATCGTCATGGCTGCCGATCACGCCATCCGTAAAGGCGGACATCCCCAATTCCTGGCGAACTGCTGCAGCAGGGGTATCGGCGAGAGCCGGGACCGGCACCTGGGCGGCGGCGGCAAGAAGCAGTGCACACGCACTCGTAAAGGCGACTCGAAACGAAATTGGCATTCACCCAACCTGATGTGCGGTGGCTGGTCCTTCACTCGCCTGCAAGACTTGCGCTGTGGCGGGTTTCACCGGGTCACCGACTGGTTCAGGCGTCCGGAAATAACGGGCGGGACGCCAGACCTATTGCTTGTGAAACCGCATTTGGCGGGGGGGCGTTGGCGGGTCAACGGTTGAGGATAGGTTCTCCGATGAACCGTTCCGGATGCGGGATATCCAGTTCGATGACCCACAGGTCCGGATCATATTTCCGTTGCCGGTCGAGGTAGCTGTCGACGCTTCCGGATTCGCCCGAACCAAGCCCCGTTGCTGGTTGCCAGCCGAACCCGCCGTCGGGGAGGTTGACCCGCTGCATCACCTGAACCGGTCCGCCCTGCGCCAGAAAAATCAGGATGACGCCGCCAGCGCTTTCGTCACCCTTTGCGATGACGGTGGCAAATCCGCCGGCAGTATTTACCCGCCGGATCAGAGCGTTAACCCATAGGTGCGCCGAAATCCGCGCAGTCATCCGGCGATGCCGAGCTTTTCCGCGCGGTCGCCAAAGCGTGCCAAAGCGCCCGCTGCCCCTTCGGCAAAAACAATGCCCATGAACCGGCCATCGACCCAGGCGATCACTCCTGGAAACCGCCCGAACCGGGACAATTCGACATGAATGGGGGTCGCAACTGGAAAGATTGTATCACATTCCACCCGGCATCCGCCCGCCGAAACGTCGCGGATCCGGCAGGGATAAAGGCGCTGCAAATGGATGATTGATCCGGCGAGAACGACCGTACTGCGCTTTGCCTCTCGCTCGTCCTGCATCGCCGCCTCCCCCCAAGCGCCCTAGAGATTATGCCGCCCCGTCGCCCGTTGCCAGCATAGCATAAAGCGCATCGGCAGAGGTGGAACCCCTCAACTTGGAGACCAGCATGGTATCGCGGAACAGGCGGCTGACCCGAGCAAGCGCCTTCAAATGGTCAGCGCCGGCTGCCTCGGGCGCCAGAAGCAGAAACACCAGATCAACCGGCTGATTGTCGATGGCCCCATAGTCGATAGGAAGGCTCAACCGCGCAAACAGGCCCGTGACCTGCTGCAATCCCGCGATTTTTCCGTGTGGAATCGCCGTTCCAAGGCCAAAACCCGTGGCCCCGAGCTTCTCCCGCAAAGTCAGCGCCGCCAATATCTGCGCCTCCTCAAAACCCGTCAAAGCCGCCGCCCGGTGGCTGAGCGCCTGTAACAACTGCTTCTTGGTCGAGGCGCGCAAATCGGTGGCCACCGATCCGGCCTGGAGGAGATCAGACATGTCCATCGGGATCAGCTACGCGGTTCGACCCAACCAATATTCCCGTCCTCGCGGCGATAAACCATATTCATTGCCCCGGATTTGCTGTTCTTGAACAGCAGTGCGGTGGTATTGCGCAGATCGAGCATCATCACCGCATCCGACACGCTGCAATCCGGAATATCGGCCAGCGCTTCGGCGATGATCACCGGATGATCGCCGGGCTGCTCCGGCTCGGGTGCCTGAAACACCGTATAGCCAGCGTCAAATTCCACGACCGGCATCGCACCGCGCGCGCCGGAACCGGCTGAATGGCGGTCTTTGAGGCGTTTTGAATAACGGCGCAGCTGGGTTTCGATCCGGTCGGCGGCTGCGGCAAAGGCCTGCCCCGCTTCGGAGTTCCGGGCCGACCCCTTCATCACCAAGCCATTGACCGGCAAAACAATTTCGCAGACGAACCCATTGTCATGCGGTCCGGGTTGCAGCGTTACATTGGCGGCCACCGCGCGGGAATGGAGCTTTTCCGCCAAACCCTGCAACCGGTCGGTCGCCAGCATCCGGAACGCCCCGCCAACATCAACACCGTGGCCTGAAACGCGGACTTCCATGCGATCCTCCCTCATATTTGGTCGCTGCACCCCCAATGTGGGGCTTCCACCACCGACAGGCAAGCCAGTTCAAGCCTTCAACCAAACCGGATCTTTCAGTTTTGCGACAAAGGCGGCGTGAGCAGCGAGTTCCGCCGGACTTGCTTGGTGGTCGCGGGCCGGATGGAAGATCCGCACAGCGGCAACAATCGGCGCGACGTCCACCTCCGTCGCCAACTCAAGCCCGATCTGCCGGCCACCGCGCAACTCGACATAGACCTGGGCCAGCAGCTGCGCATCGAGCAGCGCCCCGTGTTGAACCCGCATCGACCGATCAATGGCAAAACGGGTGCAGAGTGCATCCAGGCTGTGTTTGGCACCGGGAAATTTCGTCCGGGCAATCGCCAGCGTGTCAGTGGTGCGTTCGGCGAAAATCGGCGGCTTGCCGCAGCGTTTCAGTTCTGAATTCAGGAAAGACATATCGAACGAGGCATTGTGCGCGACCAGATGATCGTCGCCGACAAATTCCAGAAACGCGTCAACAATTTCGGCAAATTTGGGCTTGCTGGCCAGAAACTCACCGGTCAGGCCGTGAATAGCAACCACTTCGGCGGGAACGTCGCGCTCCGGATTCAGGTGGGCGTGAAAGGTCCGCCCAGTTTCGACCCTGTGCACCAGCTCGACACAGCCTATTTCAACGATCCGGTGCCCCTCCGCCGGTGAAAGCCCCGTGGTTTCGGTGTCAAAGATGATTTCCCGCATTGGCGGACCATATGCCCGGGCCGATTGCGGAGGCAAGCGACGAGATTGCCGACCGCCGCCCAAGTTACCCGTCGACCACGGCCGGTTTCGATCACCACATCAGCCAGCCAACGTTTCCGCGCATCGCTCATCTGGGTTTTCAGGATCGCGGCAAATTTTTGCGGCGTCATCCCGCCCCGCGCGAGCACCCTGGCGCGTTGGACCCGCGCCGGGGCCGACACCACCAATGTTACATCACATTTCCGCCAGCCGCCTTTTTCAAACAGCAAAGGAATATCCAGGACAAGCATTCGCTTCGCCTGATGCCGGGTCATGAAGCGCCGCTGCGACAGAGCGACCAGCGGATGCAGGATGCGCTCCAGATCACGAAGCGCGGACGCATCGCCGAACACCGCAGCACCAAGCTTGATGCGATCAAGGCCAGTTGGACCCGTGGTCCCCGGAAAGCGCAGCTCAATGGCGGGCAGCGCCTGTCCGCCCGGCCCTTGCAATGAACGCACCGCCGCATCAGCATCGAAAACTGGGACACCATGCCGACGGAACATGGCAGCCACCGTCGATTTCCCCATGCCGATGGATCCGGTGAGGCCGATGATGATCACGCCGTCAGCACCGCGTGAAGTTCGGCATCATGCTCACGGGGCGCAGGTGCACCGAAAAATAGCTCAAAGGCCGCAGCAGCCTGGGCAACGAGCATCTGAAGCCCTTCAATTGTGCGAAGACCACGTAACCTAGCAGCAGCCAGGAGCGGCGTTTCCAGGGGGGCGTAGACCATGTCGAAGACAATGGTGCCCGGCGGACAATCGCTCAAATCAATCGGAAGCGGTGGCTGCCCCAACATTCCCATACTCGTCGCATTGATGATAATTGCGCCTTGCGCCGGGGCGTTCAAGACGGTCGCGCTCTGGGATCCGAGCGATGCGAGCGATGCGCCAAACTGTTCGGGCACGCCAGCAAACCGCGCCATCTCCTTCGCCAGAGCCTCCGTGCGGTTGTAGAAGGCGAAGTCCATATAGCCGGCTGCTTTTGCGCCCAGAACTGCCGCCCGCGCGGCACCGCCTGCACCGAAAATCTGAACACAGGACGTGAAGCGTTCCGCACCCGGCGCAATAGACGTCAGCGGTTCTGACACCCCGGCGACATCAGTGTTGTAAGCGCGCAGCCCTGTTTCGCTGGTCCGGGCAACGGTATTTGCGGCAGCTAGTGTGCTCGATAGTTGGTCGCGGTCCTCGATGGCGTGAAAAACCGCCGTCTTGTGGGGCATTGTCACGTTGCAGCCCCGCCAGAGGGGGTCATTCCGGCGCTGCGCGAGATAGGCCTGTAAGCCATCGGCGCGTACATGGGTTTTGCGATACTCCGCATCAATGCCGAGCTTCGCCAGCCAAAAATTGTGGATCAGCGGTGATTTTGAATGCGCAATCGGATCACCGATCACTTCGGCATAGGGCCGCCCGGTCACGTTGGAATCACCGCGCGCAGCCGCAAATAGTCGAGAACTGGCAACAGAGGCAGACCGAGAATGGTGAAATGGTCGCCCTCGATCCGGCTGAACAATTGCGCCCCCAGCGCCTCCAGCCGGTAACTACCGACGCACCCAAGCACGGCGTCGCCTTCCTTCTCCAAATAGGCAGCAAGAAATGCATCGCTGAAATGCCGGACGATCAATTGGGCGGTGTCGGTCGCGCGCCAGACCGGTTTGCCATTTTCCGCAATCACGGCCGCCGAAATAAGTTTGTGGCGAGTGCCGCGCAACGACCGGAGCTGATCCGCAGCCTTTTCAAAGCTTTCAGGCTTGTCAAGCGCCGCACCATTGGCATCCTCCAAAACCTGATCCGCGCCAAGCACCAGCACATCAGGTCCCCATCGGCGGGAAATCTTGACTGCCTTGGCTTCGGCCAACGCCTCGGCAAGCGCCGAGACGCTGGCGCCTTCACTCAGCAAAGCGCGCTTCAATTCCGCTTCGTCAACATTGGGTGCCATCGCCTCAAACGCGACACCAGCGGCGGTTAGCATGGCTTGGCGTGCAGCGCTGGTCGAGGCGAGCACCAATCTCATAGTGTCGTGTGTCCCTTGTCACCCCTTAGCTGGTGCAGATTGATCACCGCCGCTGCCGTTTCTTCGATGGACCGCCGGGTTACGTCGATGACCGGCCAATCATTGTCCGCAAACATGCGCCGGGCGTAGGCCAGTTCCTTGTTCACGGCATCGGGATCGACATAATTGGTTTCCTGGCTGCTCCCCATGGCAATGACCCGGTTGCGCCGCACCTGGACCAATCGGTCGGAAGCGGTCGTTAGCCCGACAACCAATGGTTTGACAAGATTGAACAAATTCTGAGGCGGCGGACTTTCCGGGACGATTGGAATGTTGGCGGTTTTGTAACCGCGGTTTGCCAGATAGATTGACGTCGGTGTTTTGGACGACCGGGATACGCCGGCCAGAACAATGTCCGCCTCCTCCCAATCCTCGGCCATTTGTCCGTCGTCATGGGCGATTGTGTAATGAATGGCAGCAACCCGATCATAATAGGCAGCATCCATCAAATGCTGTCGCCCCGGTTTGGACTGTGCAGCCTGCCCCAACACCCGCGACAGACCGTCAAAGACCGGATCCAGCGCTGACACCATCGGCAAGCCGAGCGCGCCGCACCGCATTTCCAGCCGTCGCCGCACGTCCTGATTGACCAATGTATAGAGCACCAACCCCGGACGCCGGGAAATTTCCTCAATAACCCGGTCCAAATGACCTTCGGAACGAACCATCGGCCAAAAATGCTTGATTGCCTCGACCCCATCAAATTGGGCCAGCCCCGCCTTGGCAATGGCCTCCAGCGTTTCGCCGGTCGAATCCGAAACCAGATGGAGATGTAACCGGTTCATGCGCACCTGCATGTGGATAAAGCTGTGATCCTTCGCTTAGGCAGACCGAGCACAACCGGCAAGCTACCAGACCACAAGCTGTCTCTCACGCTGTGTCCCCAACCTGTCCACATGGGAAGAAACCGAATCGGCCAATTGTGGATAACGGGGGAAAGTCGGTATCACCTTGAGAATAGGCGAGTCGCGCAATCTCGCATCTGTTGGCGGAATCGCGGATGCAGTTTAAACCCCGCTGCAAAGCGACCAACAAACACTCCTACCTGATTCTTAGAAAAGACTCTTTAGATGAAACCGGACGACCATATCGTTCCGACCAAGCCTTTGCTTGCGGTCCTGACAGGCAAACATATTAATCCACCGCCTGTCTGGCTGATGCGACAGGCAGGTCGTTATCTGCCGGAATATCGGGCGCTTAGAGCCGAAAAGGGTGGTTTCCTTGCGCTGGTTTATGACAGCGAAGCGGCGGCTGAAATCACGCTGCAACCATTGGCACGATTCGGCTTGGACGGTGCGATCCTATTCTCCGACATTTTAATCATACCCTATGCCATGGGGCAGGCGTTGAGTTTTGGTGTCGGTGAAGGTCCGCGGCTTGAACCGGCATTGTCGGATGGAAATTGGCAACAATTGACACCGCAGCCGGAGCTTTTGCAGCCAATATATGACACCGTCCGACGCGTCGTTGCAGCCCTGCCGGAAACGGTCACGATGTTGGGTTTCGCGGGCAGTCCCTGGACTGTGGCGACCTATATGGTGACAGGCCAGGGATCGAAAGATCAGGCCGAAACCCGGCGTCTGGCCTATCAGAATTCCGTGGCATTTGAGTCATTGATTGCCCAGATTACCGCGGTGACGGTGGACTATCTGTGTGGGCAGATTGAAGCCGGGGTTGAGGCGGTTCAATTATTTGACAGCTGGGCCGGGACGCTGTCGCCTGCGCAATTTGAACGCTGGGTTGTCTCGCCCAATGCCGCGATTGTTCGGGCCGTAAAGGCGCGTCATCCAAATGTTCCGATCATCGGCTTTCCTAAAGGCGCTGGTGCCAAACTTATTCGCTACGCCGAAGGTACCGGCGTTGATGCAGTGGGGTTGGATGAAACGGTTGATCCGGTTTGGGCAAATGCCGCTCTACCGGCCAACATGCCTGTGCAAGGCAATCTTGATCCGTTGGCCCTGATTGCAGGTGGGCAGGCGCTGGATGACGCAGTTTCGGCAATCCGGCGGGCCTTTCCAACCCGTCCACATATTTTCAACCTCGGCCACGGCATATTGCAGGACACGCCGATTGCGCATGTTCATCAGCTTTTGAAGGGGTTACGCCAATGACCGGCTGGCTTGGCGATGCCTATCCCTGGGTCAAGGCACTGCATGTCATTTTCGTGATTTTCTGGATGGCGGGCTTGTTCATGCTGCCGCGTTTCTTTGTCTATCACATGGCAAGCCCACAGGGTACGCCCGAGGATGGCCGTTGGATCGACCGCGAACGGCGGATGATGCGCATCATCATCAATCCGGCGATGTTTGCGGTTTGGGGTTTCGGTCTGGCGCTGGCTGTCAACATGGGGTGGTCGGAAGGCTGGCTGTATACCAAGATCGCATTGGTATTGGCGTTGTCGGGCTATCATGGCTGGCTGTCGAAGACGCGCAAACGCTTTGCGGTCGGGGAACGACCCTATGCTGAAAAGACGTTGCGCCTGTTGAACGAAGTCCCGGCTTTGGCGACAATCGTTATTGTCATTCTCGTTGTGGTTCGACCATTTTAGGCAGCGTCTTGCAGTTTGTCTGATTGCACTGCTGCCCCCGTTGACAGGCAGCATTGCCGACCTTATCTCACCCTTCAGGCAGGCCATTCGCGCCGCCGTTTTTCCCGGCCGTCGATTCCGTTTCCCCACCTTTTCCGGCCGGGCGTTTATCCAACAGGACCAAATAGATGCATCTTTACGACCTCAAGCGCAAACCACCCGCCGAACTGGTGGCCATGGCCGAGGAACTGGGCGTTGAAGCCGCCTCGACCCTGCGCAAACAGGATCTGCTTTTCTCCATTCTGAAAGCGATGGCCGACCAGGACACCCAGATCATGGGGGCCGGGACCATCGAAGTCTTACCAGATGGCTTTGGATTTCTGCGCAGTCCGGAGGCCAATTATCTGGCCGGCCCGGATGATATTTATGTCTCGCCGAGCCAGGTTCGCAAATTTGGCCTGCGGACCGGCGACACCGTTGATGGTGATATCCGCGCGCCAAAGGACGGCGAGCGCTATTTCGCGCTTACCAAATTATCGAAAATCAATTTTGATGATCCGGATGTGGTTCGCCACCGGGTCAATTTCGACAATCTAACGCCGCTTTACCCGACCGAAAAGCTCAACCTGAACACCAATGATCCGACGATCAAGGACAAGTCTGCACGGGTCATCGATATCATTGCACCGCAGGGCAAGGGCCAACGTGCTCTGATCGTGGCGCCACCCCGGGTCGGCAAGACCATGATGTTGCAGAATATTGCGCGGGCGATCACCGAAAATCACCCCGAGGTGTTCCTCATCGTGCTACTGATCGACGAGCGCCCGGAAGAGGTCACCGACATGCAGCGCAGCGTAAAAGGCGAAGTCGTGTCCTCCACATTCGATGAACCGGCGCAGCGCCACGTCCAGGTCGCTGAAATGGTGATCGAAAAGGCCAAACGCCTGGTCGAACACAAGCGGGACGTGGTCATATTGCTCGATTCGATCACCCGCCTTGGCCGCGCCTACAACACCGTGGTGCCAAGCTCCGGCAAGGTGCTGACCGGCGGTGTCGATGCCAATGCCCTGCAGCGCCCGAAACGCTTTTTCGGTGCGGCCCGTAACATTGAGGAGGGTGGCTCGCTCTCGATCATCGCAACCGCGCTCATCGACACCGGCAGTCGCATGGACGAAGTGATTTTCGAAGAGTTCAAGGGCACCGGCAATTCCGAAATCATCCTCGACCGCAAGATCGCTGACAAGCGCGTGTTCCCGGCGATGGATGTTGGCAAGTCCGGCACCCGGAAGGAAGAATTGCTGGTCGATAAGACGACGCTGTCCAAAATGTGGGTCCTCCGCCGCATCCTCATGCAGATGGGCACCGTCGACGCGATGGAGTTCCTCATCGACAAGATGAAGGATTCCAAGAGCAACGAGGATTTCTTCGACGCAATGAACCACTGATCACGCGTTCGATCACAGGGACCGTCTCGATCGATGATCGTTGAACATGCGCTGTTGCCGGTGAAACCGGAGGATCGTGAGGCGTTTGAGGCGGCGATGCGGGAGGCGGTGCCGCAAATTGCTGCCTCCCCCGGTTTTCTGGGAGTTGAAGTTCGCCCGCCTGCCGACCACGGCGGTTGCTATCTGCTGTTGGTGCGCTGGGCTTCGATCGCCGATCACCGCGACGGATTCCGGCAATCGGAGCGATATCAACACTGGCGCTCCCTGCTGCATCCGTTCTACGCTCGGCTGCCCAAAGTCAGCTATTTTGAGGATCGGTTGATCACCCATGTTTGAACTTGCCGCCATGTTTGAGCCCGCTGCGCTTGTCGCGCTCGGCAGTGTGATCTTGATCGACATTGCGCTCGCTGGGGACAATGCCATCATCGTTGGCGCACTCGCGGCGGGCCTGCCACCTGAACAGCGCCGCAAGGTTATCCTGATTGGTATCGTCGCGGCGTTGGTGCTGCGGATCATTTTCGCGCTCGGCGTCTGGTTCGGCCTGGAGCAGTTCAGTCAATATGGCCTGGTCTTTGGTGGCGGCATACTTTTGCTCTGGGTGTCGTGGAAAATGTACCGCGAGCTGCATCCGCCAGCCGATGGCCGGGAGCTGGACGGGGGTGAGGCGCCCGGTGTTAGACCGGCGAAGACGCTGGCGTCTGCGGCCTGGGCTGTGGCGATTGCCGATGTGAGCATGAGCCTCGACAATGTGCTCGCCGTGGCCGGAGCGGCCAGGGAGCATCCCGGCATCATGGTGATCGGGCTCGTGTTCTCGGTCGCCCTGATGGGAGTGGCCGCCACATATATCGCCCAGTTGATCGAGCGCTACCGCTGGATTGCCTATGTGGGATTGGCGATCATCCTCTACGTGGCGGTCAAGATGATCGTGGACGGCTGGGGCGAATTGGCGCCGACTTTGGGTCTTGCCTGATCAGGCAGCACTTGCCAGTCGCGCGCCCATCAGCGCGTGAAGCAAGTTGATGGCCTTTAAGGGTCGAACCATGACCTTGAAATCCCGAATCAGGCCGTCGGCATTCCAGGCAATGATGTCGACACCATTGATTTGAATGCCATCGATTTCCGCCTGGAACTCCAGCATTGCGCCGGCGTCGTCGACGATTTCGCGCAGGTAGCGGAAATTGTCGCCGCCCAGGACATGCGCTGCAGCCCATAAATAGGCGACAACCTTGGCCTTGCCGACCTGTGGGCTATGGACCACCGGGGAATGAAAAACCGCATCCTCGGCGATCATTGCGGCCAAGACCTCCTTGGACGGATTGGCCATATAATCATGCCAGCGGTCAATTCCGGATCGGGTCGTCATGTGGTGGCCTTTCGCAGCGGGATAGGAGCGTTGCTGGAACTTGCGGAAGGCGTCAATTCCCAAATAGGGAGGGTTCCCAGCTAGCGTTTTGCACTGGCTGCGCCGACACGCTAGGTTGACGCGCCAGCTGGAAGGACGGGACCCACCATGAAGATCAGTATCGACATCGATTGCACACCAACCGAAGCGCGGATCTTCCTCGGTTTGCCTGACGTGACACCGCTGCACGACGCCTATCTGGACCGGATGAAGGGCTTTATTTCGGACGGGCTGACACCGGCTGATTTTGAGCGCTTGGCCAAGACCTGGTTGCCCGGATTCGGGGATGGGATCCAGCAATTCGGCCAGACGCTGTGGAACGCCGCGACCGGGACGGGCACCAAGAAGTCGGAAGGCTGAGCAGCGCCTCCATGTTGGGCGATACGATTTTCGCGCTTTCGTCCGGACGCCCACCCGCCGGCGTTGCCGTGGTCCGGGTATCGGGAGGCGACAGTTTCGACATCGCCATGCGGCTGACCGGGCAAGTGCCAGTGCCGCGCAGTGCGCAACTGACGACAGTTCGCAATCCAGAGACCGGTGACATTGTCGATCGCGGACTGGTCCTTGGGTTCCGCGGTCCGGCGAGTTTCACCGGGGAGGATGTAGTTGAGTTCCAAATCCATGGCGGTCCGGCGGTCATCGACGCGCTCCTGACCTGTCTTGCCGGGCTGGGGCTTCGCCATGCCGAACCAGGCGAATTCACGCGGCGGGCGTTTGAAAATGGCAAGCTCGATCTAAGCCAGGCCGAGGGCTTGGCGGATTTGCTGGAGGCGCGAACCGAATCGCAGCGTGTGCAAGCGCTGGCGTTGGTTGGTGGGCGGCTTCGGGAGCAGGCGGAGTTGTGGCGGACGGCGATTATCGGCCTAATGGCCAATGTCGAGGCGGGCCTGGATTTCTCCGATGAGGGTGATGTGGTGACCGATGAAGGCACCGCTGCAATTCTCACGCTGCAGACAGAACTTGCTGAAGAGGTTGCCCGATCCACGTTTGGACTCAAGGTACGCGACGGCTTTACCATTACCATTGTCGGCGAGCCGAATGTCGGGAAATCGTCGTTGCTCAACGCTTTGGCGAAGCGTGATGTGGCGATTGTGTCCGACGTGCCGGGGACAACGCGTGATTTGATCGAAGTTGCGCTGGATCTTGGCGGGGTTGCGGTGACCCTGGTAGATACTGCAGGGCTGCGCGACGCCGACGATCCGGTTGAGCAACAAGGGGTCGCACGCGCCCGAGCGCGCGCTGAAGCTGCCGACCTGGTTCTGCATATTGTCAACAAGCCGCCGGCCGAACCGCTCGGGCAGCTTGTCTTCAACAAATGCGATGTCAACGGTGGCGTTGCGGGGTGGCGCGGTGAGAATTTGCATGTGTCAGCACGAACCGGTGCCGGGTTGCTGGACTTGGAAGCTTGGCTGGTGGATTGGGCGGCTCGGCAATTGCAAGTGGGGGAGCCTGCGTTGATCAGTCGTCTGCGACAACGGACATCGCTGATCCGCAGCATCGAACGACTGGGAGAAGCGGCGAGCGAGTTTGATCCGGTCCTGCGGGCTGAATCGTTGCGACTATCTGCTCGGGAGTTGGATGAGATCACCGGACGCATTGGTACCGAGCAGGTGCTTGACGGCATTTTCGGACGATTCTGCATCGGAAAATGATGTTCCACGTGGAACAATGGTGCGGATTGGGCTAGGAAGCCTGCGATGTTTGACTATGATGTCATTGTGGTGGGCGGTGGCCATGCCGGATGTGAAGCAGCAGCGGCGGCTACGCGGATGGGCGCACGCGTCGCATTGGTAACGCTCGAACCCGGCAACATCGGGACCATGTCCTGCAATCCGGCAATCGGCGGATTGGGCAAGGGCCATATCGTTCGGGAAATTGATGCGCTCGATGGCTTAATGGCGCGTGCTGCCGATGCGGCCGGCATCCAGTTTCGTTTGTTGAACCGTAGCAAGGGGCCGGCGGTGCAGGGTCCGCGCGCGCAGGCAGATCGGCGACGGTACCGCGCTGCGATGCAGCATATGCTTGCCGAATTGCCTAGTCTGACGATTGTTGCTGCCGCGGTCGAACATTTGATCATCGTCGAGCGA
Organism: Synechococcus sp. UW140; assembly: GCA_943368345.1. Lineage (GTDB taxonomy): Bacteria > Pseudomonadota > Alphaproteobacteria > Sphingomonadales > Sphingomonadaceae > JADCGM01. Next base: position 26,394 of record CALRKY020000003.1, read on the forward strand.
CAGGGCCGACTGCGCGTATTGGGCGTTGCGACGTGCGATGGGCAGGAGCTGCGGAGTTCGACGACGGTGCTGACGACCGGCACATTCCTTTCTGGCCTGATGCATGTCGGAGACCGCCAGATTGTCGGGGGACGAGATGGCGAACCAGCTGCAATGGGATTGTCCAGTTCGCTGGCTCAGATCGGCCTGCGACTTGGCCGGTTGAAAACCGGCACGCCCCCTCGAATCGATGGCCGGACGATCGATTGGGCAGGACTCGAGATGCAGGACGGCGATGTCGATCCTCAGCCGTTTTCGGCGCTCACTGCCCGCTTGGACGGTCCGCAGGTGCCGTGCGGCATTACTCGGACGACGACGGCGACACATGAAGTTATTCGTAACAATATTTCAATGTCACCTGTCTATTCTGGTCGAATCGAAGGTATTGGCCCGCGTTACTGTCCTTCACTTGAAGACAAGGTTATGCGGTTTGGCGACCGGGATGGCCATCAGATCTTTCTCGAGCCGGAAGGGCTCGACGATGCGCTGGTTTATCCGAACGGTATTTCCACGGCTCTGCCCGAGGCGGTCCAGGCCGCGTTCCTGGCAACAATCCCCGGTCTGGAGTCTGCCCGGATTGCGCGTCCTGGTTATGCGGTGGAATATGACTATGTCGACCCGCGTTCTTTGACACCGACTCTGGCGGTTGCTGATGCGGACGGCTTGTTTCTGGCGGGGCAGATCAATGGCACGACCGGTTATGAGGAGGCAGCGGGACAGGGTCTGGTCGCAGGGCTTAACGCTGCACTGGCGGCCGGGGGGCGGGCTGCCTTTGTCCTGGATCGTAGTGAGTCTTACATCGGTGTCATGATTGACGATCTTATTACACAAGGCGTCAATGAACCATATCGGATGTTCACATCGCGGGCCGAATACCGCCTTAGGTTGCGGGCCGATAATGCCGATTTACGATTGACCGGGAAAGGCATAGCGCTCGGTTGTGTTGGTCAGGCTCGCGAGTTGGTCCTGAACCGACGGGTAAATGAGTTGGCGAAGGGGCGGGCGCTGCTAGACGCAGCGCAGGCCTCCCCGAACGCTCTCGCAAAACTTGGCCTCGCGGTTGGGCAGGACGGCATCGTACGGAATGCCTTTGAATGGCTGCGGTTTCCCGATGTATCATGGGCTAAGGCTATGGATGTCTGGCCGCAATTGGCGGCGATTGCAGCGTCGATTGCCGAGACTTTGGTGACCGATGCCCGCTACGCGCACTATTTGGTTCGCCAAGACGTGGATGTTGCGTCGTTCCAGCGAGATGAAGGCCTCCATCTTCCCTCCGATCTCGACTATGCAAGGATTTCCAGCTTGTCGCAGGAAATGAAAGAGCGTCTCGGCATGGCGCGACCCTCAACTTTGGGTGCAGCGGCGCGCGTGGCAGGCGTCACCCCAGCGGCACTTACGGCTTTGTTGGCGCATGTTCGTCGTGCTGCCTGACGCTCGCGCTGCGTTCGTCGACGAGTTCGATGTTCCACGTGGAACAATGGAGAAGCTCGATCGCTATGTCGCGCTCCTGACCGAATGGCAGGGTCGATTTAACCTCGTTGGACCATCGACGCTCCCCGTTGTTTGGGATCGCCATATCCGTGACAGCGCGCAGCTGTTGGCGTTGCCGCCGTCCGAATACCGCGCGAAGGCGTGGCTTGATATTGGATCCGGCGCAGGCTTCCCCGGTCTTGTGCTGGCGGCATTGGGCGTTTCGCGGGTCCATCTCGTCGAGTCCATTGCCAAAAAGGCCGGATTTCTGGAGGCCGTGTCAGAGGCATTGGAGCTTACTGCTGTTGTATCGGTCGAGAACTGCCGGATCGAGTCGCTTCCGGCATTTCCGGCGGGCGTGATAACGGCACGGGCCTGCGCCTCGCTCACACAATTGTTTGACTGGGGGCTGCGTTTCGCGGCAAGGTCTACCATATGGTTGCTGCCGAAAGGGGCATCGGTCGCGGATGAGCTTGTCGAGGCGGGTCGCAGATTCCGTTTTCAGCACGAGCTGGTTCCGAGCTTGACCGATGAACGCGGCCGAATCGTTGTGGCAAAGGGAGTGACCCGCCGGTGACACGCATTGCTGTGGCGAATCAGAAAGGCGGCGTCGGCACGCCGACAACGGCAATCAATGTCGCGACAGCACTGGCCGCGACGGGCAAACACGTTCTGGTTGTTGATATCGACCCGCAGGGCAATGCGTCGACCGGTTTGGGCATCGACCGCGTCCGGCGTTCGCGGACCAGCTATGATCTGCTCCTCGGCGATACCAATCTAAGTGAGGCGGCGGTTCAAACCCGAATTCCAAACCTGTCGATCATTCCCTCGACAGTCGATCTGACCGGCGCAGAGATTGAATTGATTGGTGTCGAAAAACGAATGCACCGGCTCGACGCAGCGCTGGAGTCATCGCGCCACGACTTTGTGGTGATCGACTGCCCACCGTCGCTTGGGTTGCTGACCCTTAACGCCCTGGCGGCTGCGGATTCACTGCTGGTCCCGCTACAATGTGAATTTTTTGCGCTGGAAGGCTTGACCCAGCTGTTGAACACCGTGGAGCGGGTGCGCGCGACGCTTAATCCGCATCTGTCGATTCTGGGGGTGGTGCTGACGATGTTTGATCGCCGAAACCGTCTGTCCGAGCAGGTGGCGGCGGACGTCCGGGCCTGCCTTGGAGCTCAGGTGTTTGAAACGGTCATTCCGCGCAATGTCCGCCTATCTGAAGCGCCGAGCCACGGCCTTCCGGCCCTGCTTTATGACCATCAATGCGCCGGGTCGACCGCATATATTGCCCTTGCCCGTGAACTGCTGACGCGGGTTCCGGCCCTTAAGGCGGCTTGACCATGGGAGATGAGAACGTGACCAATCCGATCAAACGCGTGTCTGGCCTCGGCCGTGGCCTGTCGGCGTTGCTCGATGATGCCGGCCCTGACCCCCGTAAAATGGCGATCAATTCCGATGAAGTGATGCTGACCCAGCGACTTCCGGTTGCGCAGCTTCACCCCAATGCCACCCAGCCGCGCCGCCGCTTCAATGCCGATGCTATGACCGAGTTGGTCGAATCGATCCGCGCCCGGGGTGTGCTGCAGCCGATATTGGTGCGTCCACGTGCCGCTGGTGGCTTTGAGATTATCGCTGGGGAGCGGCGCTGGCGGGCCGCTCAAACTGCGCAACGCCATGATGTCCCGGTCACGGTGATCAATGCCGATGACGCACTGGCGTTCGAAATTGCGCTGATCGAAAATGTGCAGCGCGAAGACCTGAACCCGGTGGAAGAGGCCGACGGCTATCGCCGTCTGATCGATGAATTCGGACACACGCAAGATGGGCTGGCGAAAACCGTAGGCAAATCGCGCAGCCACATCGCCAACATTCTGCGACTGACGACGCTGTCGGGGATCATGCGGGAGCATTTGATCGAAGGCCGGTTGAGTTTTGGCCACGCCAAGGCCCTGATGGCCAATGATAATTGTGAATTGCTGGCCGAACAGGTGATCAAGGATTCGCTCTCGGTTCGGCAAACCGAGGCGCTGGTCGCCGGGACTGCACTGCCGAAGCCGGGCGGCACCCCATCACAACCAGCGAACCGCAAAACGCCGCTGCGCGATCCCGACATCCAATCGCTCGAGCAGATGTTGTCTGAGGTTCTCGGCCTGACGGTGCAGATCGATTCGAATGGCGCGGCAGGGACAGTCCGGATTGCCTATACCAGCCTGGCGCAGCTCGATGCTCTGATAGAAAGGCTTAGCGGCCCACCCAAGCCAGTGGCGAACCCGGTTCCGGTCCTGAACATGTCAAAGGGCGCCCCGTCGCTCCGTCTCGACGTCCCGACCTTCTTCCAGACGCTGCCGCAACGCAAGCCGCCTGCCTGAGATCAAGTTTCACGCATTCCGGCTGGCGAGCACGGCGATGCCGAGCAGGGCCTGTGTTGCCAGAACGTCGCCCGCTGCCCCTTTTGATTTGACGGCGCGCTCGGCTGCCAACAGCCGATCCAGCGCCTGATGTAGCGCAGTGGGCCGCCAGATTGTCACTTCAGCCTTGAGCGCTGGCTTGTCCTTCCAGAACACCGGTGGCCGGGCCGCCTCGATGGCTGCATCGGGAGCAGCGCCGCCGTCAACGGCGGTGCGTAGATCGAACAATTGCCACAACCGCCGGGATAACGCTCTGAGCACTGGGATTGCAGAGATCCCGCCGGCGGTCATGCGGGCCAATTGCCTGTCTGTTTCTCGTGGACGCCCGCCGGTGATTGACAGGACCAATGCATCATAGGACTCGTCGGTTACATCTGCGCCAATCTCCAGCAGATGCGCGGCGTCCAATGTCTGCGGTTGTTCCGGTGTCGCATTGAGATAGAGGGCGCATTTTCCCAACTCCTGGCGGATGAGGCCACGGTCCTGATTTGTTGCAACATTCAACCTGCTGGCGGCATCGCGGGTGACGGTCAACCCGAACTCGGCTGCGACCTGATCGACATAGCGCTTAGTGTCCTGTTCACTCGGATCATAGGATTGTACAACCAGCGCATCGGGAGCGGCTTCGACCAGTTGTAGCAGTTTCGACGTCTTGCGCAGATTTCCAGCCGTGACGATGGTCGGATTGGCGGCGGCCGGCAGGTCCAGCAGCAAGCTCAGCGCCTCAAGACTCTCATCACCGGCGTTGTCGATACGAAGGACCCGCAGCGACGAGAACATCGACACGGCGGCGGCTTCATCTCCCAGTCTTGCCGGGTCCTCCTTTAACTGGGTCGGGGACAAAGCGACAATATCGTCGATATTCGGGGCGAGGCGGGCGGTGAGTTGTCGGGCCAGATCGGTGGACGCTGCTTCATCCGACCCGTGGAACAGCGCCAGCCGGAACGTGAGTGGAACGGCTGCAACCGCAAAACCCCGGGCGGCGTTGATCGATTTCATTTTACCGGTTCGGCAAAGTCCGGGGACGTCCGGACGAGCAGAGCCACCCGCGCCGCAATTTGTTGCGCCAATTCCGTGGACAACCGTTCAAGTGCGCTGGTTTCGGCGGCAACGACGGCATAGTCGGAGGACCGGACGACATCGATCCCGGCATCGGACCGGGCCGTTGCATCAAGGTAGGTCCGGGCCCCGTCGCTCGACATCAGTCGGTAGCGAGCGCGCAAGGTTCGGCGTTCCCTGGTGATGGAATCGTCGCCTCGGATGCCAAATCCCTCGATCGCGTCGTCCAGTTCGATCACCAGCCGGAAGCGCGCCGATGCTGCCGAGTCGCCCAACCGGGCCTGCACGGCCTTGCGGACCAGAAAGCCGGCCCGGTCGGGAATGGGTGCCACGGCGATTTCGCTCAACGTCCGCGATGCGAGGCTGTCGGTCCCGCCGGTGTAGACGGGGCGCAGCCCGCACCCGCTGAGGAGCAGGATTGCTGCCAAGGCGAGTCGACCGATCATAGCACCAGATTGACCAGACGGTCGGGCACGACAATGATTTTCCGCGGTGATTGTCCCGCGAGAGCCGTTTGCACCTTGTCCAGAGCGAGCACCGCCGCCTCGATCTGATCCTTTGCCAGTCCTTTGGGCAGTTGGATCGTCTCCCGCAACTTGCCGTTGATCTGCACGGTAATCGTCACATCGGTGTCGACGAGCATTGCTGGATCGGCAACTGGCCAGTCAGCGTTGGTGACCAGACCATCTTCACCAAGGCGAACCCAGGCCTCTTCCGCAAGATGCGGGGTCATCGGCGCAACTAGTCGCGCTAATGTCCGGACAGATGCCCGCCGGTCAGCTGACGGCGCAGCCTTTTCCAGCAGATTCGACAGCTCATATAGCCGCGCCACTGCCTTGTTAAAGCGTAGCGCGTCGATATCGGCAGTAACTCCGGCAATCGTCCGGTGCGTTGCCCGCCGAAGCTCGAGATTTTCACTGTCAGCTGGTGTGTCGGCGTCGACAATCCGCCAGACCCGCTGAACGAAGCGCCACGATCCCTCGATGCCGGATTCGGACCAATGGAAATCCCGTTCGGGCGGTGAGTCGGACAGCATGAACCAGCGCACCGCGTCGGCACCATATTGATCGATGATCGGGGTCGGATCGACGACGTTCCGCTTCGATTTCGACATTTTCTCGACCCGGCCGAGTTCGACCGGACGCCCCGTCGCAATTTCGATCAACGCCGATCCGCGCCGGTCGACTTCTTCAGGCGACAACCACGTCCCGCTGTCCGATACGTAGGTTTCGTGGGTAACCATGCCCTGGGTAAACAACCCGGCGAACGGTTCGTCGACCTGCAGCCGCCCGATATGCTTTAGCGCTCGGGTCCAGAAGCGCGCGTAGAGCAAATGCAGGATCGCATGTTCGATCCCACCGATATACTGGCCGACCGGCAGCCATCTTGATGCGACCTCCGGATCAAAGGGTTGATCCGCCGGCTGGCTGGCGAAGCGTATGAAATACCAGGACGAATTGGCAAAAGTGTCGAGTGTGTCTGTCTCGCGCCGCGCCGGTTTCCCGCATTCGGGACAGTCAACATGCTTCCACGTGGCGTGGTGGTCGAGCGGGTTGCCGGGCAGGTCAAAACTGACATCTTCCGGCAAAATCACCGGCAATTGGTGCTTGGGAACCGGCACAACCCCACAGGCATCACAGTGGATGATCGGGATCGGTGTTCCCCAATAGCGCTGACGGGACACCCCCCAATCGCGCAGGCGGAACACCGTTACGCCATTGCCCCAGCCGTCCGCTTCGGCACGGCGGATGACCTCTGCCTTGCCGGTATCAACGTCGAGGCCATCGAGGAATCTGGAATGGACCAGCTTTCCCGGGCCGACATAGGCTTCCTCGTGGATCGGGGTGTCGGCGTCGCCATCGGGCGCGACCACACGCGTTACCGGCAGCGCATATTTCCGGGCGAAATCCAGATCGCGCTGATCATGGGCCGGGCACCCGAAAACTGCGCCTGTGCCGTATTCCATCAGCACGAAATTTGCGACGAACACCGGCATTTTCCATGCCGGATCAAAGGGATGAACGACCGAAAGGCCGGTGTCAAAACCGCGCTTCTCCGCCGTTTCAATCTCTTCCGCCGCCGTGCCGCTACGCCGACATTCCGCAATGAATGCCGCAAGCGCCGGGTTGGTGGCGGCCAGTTCGGCCGCAAGCGGGTGATCGGCGGCAATGGCGGCAAAACTTGCCCCGAACAACGTATCCGGACGCGTCGTATAGACCGGCAGACGGTCGGACCGCCCATCCAGCGCAAAACTGAACTTAAGGCCCCGTGAGCGCCCGATCCAATTTTCCTGCATCGTGCGGACTTTTTCCGGCCAGGCGTCCAAACCAGCCAAGCCTTCGATCAAATCCTCGGCAAAATCGGTGATCTTCAGGAACCATTGATTGAGCTTTCGGCGTTCAATCACGGCGCCAGACCGCCAGCCGCGACCATCGATCACCTGTTCGTTGGCGAGCACGGTCATGTCCACCGGGTCCCAGTTAACCGACGATTCCTTGCGGTAGACGAGGCCCGCCGCCATCAGGTCGAGGAACAACGCCTGCTCATGGCCGTAATAGTCCGGCTCGCAGGTTGATAGTTCGCGGCTCCAATCGATGGCGAACCCGAGCGATTTCAACTGATCCCGCATCGCTGCGATATTGGCGCGGGTCCAGCTGCCAGGATGGACCTTGTTGGCCATCGCGGCATTTTCCGCCGGCATGCCAAAGGAATCCCAGCCCATCGGATGCAGAACCTCATAGCCCTGCATGCGCCGGGCCCGGGCAATGACATCGCCCATCGTGTAGTTCCGGACATGGCCCATGTGAATGCGCCCCGATGGATAGGGAAACATTTCAAGGACATAGGCCTTGGGCTTGGGCGAGTCATCGCGCGCCGCAAAGCTTTGCTGCTCCGACCACACGCGTTGCCAGCGTGGATCGGCAGCCTTCGGGTTGAAGCGCGTCATATCGGTTGGCAACTAGCCTTCGATTGCAGCACGGCGCAGATCGCGGGCTTTGCCGAGGATGGTTTCTTCGAGCTTCTGGACTGTACCGGCGCGAACCGGGGCTGCGACCCAGTTGCCGCCGATGAACTCCTGGCGGAGCGCTGCGACCTTGACGGCATCGGCACGCAAATCCTTATCGAGGATGTAGATGGTGACCTTGACCCGCTCGTTCGGGGCAGCGGGATTGGCATACCAATCGGTGATGATCACGCCGCCAGCGGCATCGGTCTGCGCCATGGGCATGAAGGCCAGCGTGTCGAGCGAGGCGCGCCACAGATAGGCGTTGATGCCGATCGTCGTCACCCGGGAGGCGGCGAGGTCAACCCGGGGGCGGTCCGACTGGCCACAGGCGCTGACAAGAATCGCTAGGGCGGACACGCCTGCGATGCGAACGGACTTGTTGAACACGGTTGGTCGCCTTCTCTGCTACGCGCTACTGCGGGCGTTATAGGCGGGCGAGGCTGCGGCGGAAAGCCCGTTCGCTGTGGCCCCGCGTCCACAATCTTCTTTGAATCGTAACTTATTTGCGGTTTGATCAATAGCGAGGGACTCGCAGGCGCCCGAACGTACAGTTATAGGTTTGAAACATCTGCCCGTTAATGGGCGGGAAAGACAGAGGGGTGTAGCAACCGGTTACCATGGGTAGCAGGGCGATCTTGGCAGGCGTTGCGCTGGCATTCGGGTTGGCGTCGGTGACTGTTGCCGCGCCGACCCCGGTTGCCAAGCGCGTTGCAACACCTGCGAAGCCGAAGCGGGCGCCGATTGTTGCCGAGGCGGCAGCCGCGACCGAACCGCTGCGGACGGCATCGCTTGGCTCTTTCACGCCGTCCATCGTTGATCCGTCGCGCAGTCCGGTGTTGACCAATGCCCAAACCAGTGAGCGGTCGTTTCGTTTCACCCCTTCAGGCAAGACCGGTGATCGCAAGGCGCTGACACTTGGCGTGACCTCGCGGGTCGTGGCGCAGGCCGATGCGGCCCGTGGATCGGCGTTGACGGCGCTGGCGGCAACGCCGACCGGTTACAATGTCGGGCTTTCTGTCGGCTACCTCGGCTTCTCTCTGACCGGTGGCTATAGCCGTCTGGACAGCGTCTATGGCCCGTCGCGCGAAGGCATGGACCTGGGGCTGAGCTATCGCGGCAATCGCTGGAAGGCGTCGCTGCAGGCTTCAGGCGACGTCCCAACCCGCCTGTCGCTTGATCCGGCTGCCGGGGAGCGGCGCTACGGACTGGAGCTGGGTGGCGCCTATGCACTGACGTCGCGGCTGTCGTTGAACGGCGGGATGCGGTATCAGTTGATAACCCCGCTTGATCCGACACTGCGCCCGACTGATGAACGTGGCGATCCAGCGGTTTTCCTCGGGACGGCGTTCAGCTTCTAGTCAGCGCATCAATCGCGCCCCAGCCAACGGCCCCGAATTTTCTGATATATTTGAAACGCTTGGCCGTCATCCCGCCCAGCGCAGCAATGGCCACTCTTGTATTGGCAGCGAGCAATCCAAACCGAACCGGGCCGAGGGCCAGCGCGGCGGGGTGGGTGCGGGTTGGAAACACCGGGGACAGGAACACCAGTTTGGCCCCGATGCGGCAGGCCTTAACGAGCTCACGGTGGTTGTGAGCCGTCGCGGTTAAAGCACCGACATGTAGTCCGTGCGAACCGGACAGTCCGATCCTGCGGGGTGTGGGTCCGGACGTGACGCACAGCAATCGTCTCGCGCGACATAGAGCTCGAATCCGGTCGAGCAACTCGGGTGTTCGGACAATGACCCCGGCACCCCCCTTGGGGAGCCGGGCAATGGCCTGCCAAACCGCATCGCCCTGCCGCGCGTCTGTGAACAACCAAAGTGGGGGCAGGGCGTGGCGGTGCGGCATGCGATGCCCTATACGCCCGGTGATGGACGAAATGGAACAGATGCGGGCCCGATTGGCCGAGGTGCAGGGCCGGATCGCGGCGGCTGCAAAAGTCAGTGGCCGGACCCCCGCTGCTGCCGAATTGATCGCCGTGTCGAAAACCCAAACCAGCGCCGCCATCTCGCTTCTGATCGCGGCGGGCCAGCGCAGCTTTGGCGAGAACCGGGTCCAGGAGGCGCAAACAAAATGGCCGAACTTGCGCGCCGCCCATCCGGATGTGCGGCTGCATCTGGTTGGTCAGCTGCAATCCAACAAAGCCACCGAAGCCGTGCAGCTTTTCGATGTCATTCACAGCGTTGATCGCCCCTCTCTGCTCGCAGCGCTGGCCAAGGCGATGGCCGAAACCGGGCGACGACCGGATTTTTATGTTCAGGTGAATATCGGCGATGAGCCACAGAAAGGTGGCTGCCGGGTCGCGGCGTTGCCTGACCTGCTAGCCGAGGCAGCCCAGCTCGGTGTCCCAATTGCCGGATTGATGTGCGTCCCGCCAGACGGGATTGAGGCCGCACCCTTCTTTGCCCTGCTTGCGAAACTGGCGCGAGATCATGGGCTTGCCGGGCTCAGCATGGGCATGTCCGCCGATGTTGAAACTGCGATAATGCTGGGGGCGACCTGCGTCCGAGTCGGAACGGCGCTGTTCGGAGACCGGCATTGAGCGACCGGTTGCTGATCTTCGATTTCGACGGGGTGATCGCTGACAGTGAAGTCGTTTCCAACGAGGTTCTTGCCGATGAGCTGACGACGCTCGGCATGGCGACCAGCGTTGATGAGGCATTGCACCTGTATATGGGCAAGCGCTGGGCCGATTGCCTCGCTGCAATCGAGGCAAATTGGCACCGGCAATTGCCTGCCGATTTCCGGGACCGGTGCGACGCCGGGGTCCGACTTCGCAGCACCTCTGAAATTCAACCCGTCCCCGGTGTTGTTGGATTCCTCGACAGGCTCGGTTCCCGGCCTCGCTGCGTCGCTTCCTCGAGCTCACCCGATTGGCTGCAAACCAACCTCAACCGATTTGGTCTGTCGCATCATTTCGGTGGGCAATTGTACAGTGCCGCCGTGCATGTCACGCGCGGCAAACCCCATCCGGACCTGTTTTTCCACGCCGCAGCTGACATGGCGGCAGTTCCGGACCGCGCCATTGTCATTGAGGACAGCGCGACCGGTGTGATGGCTGGTGTTGCCGCAGGCATGACTGTGATCGGCATGTGTGCCGGATCACATATCCGGCCAGGTCATGCCGAAAAACTGCGCACTGCAGGGGCCCACCATATCGTTGACAGCTATCCGTCCCTCGAACGGCTGCTCGGCGACCTTGGCTAAACGATCTCGATCCAAGCACCCGGTTCAAATCGTTCAACCAGCGCGATCAATGCGGCCCGGCTAATCGCAACACAGCCTTCTGTCGGGTGATTGCCGTTCGAACAATGCAGGAAAACTGCACTGCCAAGCCTGGGTATCGGCGGCGCATCATTGTGGGACAGGGTGACGATCACGTCATATAGACCGTCGTCCCGCCACAAATGTTCGGCGGAAAAAGCATGTGGGTGCCGGACTGGTCGGTTGTAGGCCGGGTCAGCTGGATCATCGGACCAACCATCGTCAGTCGTCAGCCAGCGAAACGGCAACCGGGTGGCAACCGCGGTCCGGTCAGGGCGGGCGAGCACGGTGCGCAGTTGGTATCGCCCACGCGGCGTCTTGCCGTCCCCCTCGCGCTTGTCCGCTGCGTCGCAGGCGCCCGCGCGGCCGACGGCACAGGCATGCGCCTGACCAAATACAACCAATTCGCCTTTGGCCGTATCAACCCGGATCACATCATATGTCCGGTACGGTCGCGCTTGGTAGCGAGGTATGCGGCGTTGTGATCGCCTTCGCCTGCCCGCAACGGTACGCGGGCGGTGACCTGTATTCCGGCGGCCTCCAGTCCCGTCACTTTTTCCGGATTGTTGGTCAGCAGCCGGATGCGGTCAAAGCCCATCAGCTGCAACATCCGCGCCGCCAGTCCGAATTCACGCTCATCGACCTCAAACCCCAGCCTGAGATTGGCATCGACGGTGTCAAAGCCCTGGTCCTGAAGCTGATAGGCGCGCAGTTTGTTCAGCAAACCGATGCCGCGCCCTTCCTGTTGGAGGTACAGGATTATGCCGCCCCCGGCCGCCGAAACGGCACCGATCGCAGCGTGCAATTGTGGTCCGCAATCGCACTTCAACGACCCGAGCACGTCACCCGTCAGGCAGGCAGAATGCAGCCGGGTCAGGGCGGGTTCGCTTCGCGGCGGGTCTCCGATTAACAGCGCCAAATGCTCAGGGCCACCGTCGAGGGGGCGGAATGCCACAATCTCGGTTGTCTCGGCCCCGGCCAGCGGAAGTCTGGCACGGGCGGAAATGCGAAGGCCGGTCGCCGATGAATAGCCGAGAACGTCGGTGGCAGGTACGGTGAGCAGATCACCGCTGACCGGGGCGATGAACACCGCCGGCAGCAATCCAGCCAGTTTCGCCAATCGGATGGCAGCGGCAGCGGCATCAACATCATCGCACGGGATGGTCTGATACGGCCCCTTCAGCGGTGTGGCCAAATCCCGAACCGGATCGGCGGCAGCCAGAGACTCGGCCAAGTCCATCCAGGCAGCGCGGCGGATGCGCACCGGCCCGGCAACAGCAGCGGCGCGCTGATTGACGATGTTGAGCGTCGCGGCCCGGGGGTGGCTGAGCAGCAAGTCCGCACGCGCGTTTGTCTCAAGGTCGGCAAGGCTGGCCTCATCCGCCAGTTCGACGGCGAGAACTGCGGCAGACTCGATCCGGACCGCCCGACCACGCTTCAGTTCGTCAACCGCGCGCGCCACCCGGATGGCGGCGTTCAGAGGTCGAACTCCGCGATGATTGGGACATGATCGGACGGCTTGTCCCAGCTGCGCGCTGACTCCACCACCCGGAAGGCTGTTACCTTGTCGGCAACGTCCGGGCTGGTCCAGATATGGTCCAACCGCCGCCCCTTGTCAGAGGCTTTCCAGTCAGCGGCGCGGTAGCTCCACCATGTATACAGCCGTTCCGGGTGCGGAATGAACCGGCGACCGATATCGACCCAGCCGTGGCTCGCCATCAGCGCGTCCATACGGGCGACTTCAATGGGGGTATGGCTGACCACGTCCAGCAGCGCCTTGTGGCTCCACACGTCGGATGGCAGCGGGGCGATATTCATGTCGCCGACCATGATGCTTGGGTCCCGCAGCGCCGACGACCAAGCGGTCATCCGGTCATAATAGGCGAGTTTCTGGCCGAATTTCGGGTTCTGGGCCGGGTCCGGAATATCACCACCTGCCGGGGCATAGACATTCTCCAGCCGAACGCCGTTTGGCAGCCGCACCCCGACATGGCGCGCCTCGCCATTGTCCTGCCAGTCATGCCGCAAATCCTCGGCAAGCGGAATCCGCGATACGATCGCCACGCCGTGATGCATGCGCTGGCCGTGGATGCAGCGATGCGTGTAGCCAAGTGCGTCAAAGACCGCGTGCGGGAAGACGCTGTCCTCTCCCTTGATCTCCTGCAGGCAAAGGATATCGGGCGCTTCCTCCTGCAACAGGCGCTCGACGATGGCGATCCTGGCGCGGACCGAATTGATGTTCCAGCTGGCGACGGAAAACTTCATGGATCCTGTCTAACAGGCTTGCGCGCAATCCGTCACGCCCATCAAACAGATTAGCCCCCGCTCCGGGGGCATTGGAGCGAGGGCCGTTCTGCGTTCGTCACGCATGCAATCGTCCGACAGCCCGGATAACAGGGGGGTAAACTCCGACCCGCCAAACGCGTGCTGCACTGAAATAGGATTGGAAAAGGCGGGTTTCAATGGCGGCGGTCGCGCAGGTTTTGCCGTCGGTCCCGGCTTTGGCCCGGTTCAACCCTTGCCGGGCGCCCGGCCGCGGGCCCGGGGGTCGCGGTAGGTGAATTTCGCCTTGCTGACCGCGACGTTATACTGGACGCGCGACAGCTGGACCTGGGTCATTGTCCCCTGCGCATCGAGCGCGCGCCAGGCCGACAGGGTCAATCCGCCGGGGGCCTGGCCATCTCGGGCGAAATACAGGGTCAGAACGCCATATTCCGGATGTTTGCGGTCGCGCGCCTGCACCGTGACAAAGCCCGGCAGCCCACCTTCATCCGGCCCGAGTATTTTCGCAAAGCCGTTGAGACTGATCGTCGGATCAAGCAGCACGGCGAGCGGCGTTCCCCGGATCGGCCAGCTGGAAACCTGTGCAACCTCATAATCGATCATCGTCAGCGTCCGGCCATTGGCGACGACCAGCATCGGCACCGAGGGATCATACTCAAAGCGCACCCGCCCCGGTCGGGCCAGCGTCACCGTTCCGCGCGCCACCGATCCTCCCGCTGCTGTTTGCACAAAATCGGCGGTCATCGTTCTTGCCGCCGTCAGATGGGCGGAAACTTCGGATAGCGACGCGAAGGCGGGGGTGGCCCATAGCGCCATTGCGGCGAATGGAAGCATCAAGGCGCGCATGGGAACACTCTCCGACGAAAAACAAGGTGACGGTGCCTCGCACCCCTAGTTTGAACGGGTGTTGAACCTCGTCCGGACAGGTCGGTTCGCTTTACCTATCCTCCAACTGTTGATAGCCGTAGCTTCAAGAGGAATTAACGCAAGGGGCGGGCCCGGATGGCACGCGCGGTGACAGCAAGATCGTCGAGGCTGAAACGGCTGTTGGCCGTTTTTGGTCGGCGTTTTGGTGTGCGTTTTTCGGACTGGGGTCCGGGGTCGGCAACGGCCACTGGCATCCGGCAATTGCATGTCCTGATGGCGCTTGTCGCACCGGCGCTGATGTTCGCGACAATCTGGTTCATGGCGGATCAACAGAATGTCGACACGCGGCGGGTCGAAATGGTCCGCGCCCAGAATATGCAGTCCTATCTGCTCAACCGGATACGGTTGCTAGGGGCCGACAACGCCAATTGGAACGACGCCTTTGAGGCAGCAGTCCTGTCCGTTGACCTGGAATGGATGGACGGTAATTGGGGCCCGGACGCCTATGGCACCGCCGAATATGACGACGCGTTTCTGGTCGGAGATCGCGGCGAAACCTATTACGCTTCCGTCAAGGGTGCTCGAAGCCCGCAGGCAGCGCAGGATCTGATCGGTCCGGCGCTGAAAGAAATGATCAACCACGCCTCGCGCGCCGCGCTTCCCTCAGGCGCCGCTGGATTTGTGCGCTATGGTGGCGGTTTGGCTGTGGCGAGTGCGACCCGCGTCAAGCGCGCCGGACGACCTCCGGACCCGGAGCAGCCGGTGCGGTATCTGGTCATTCTTCGTCGGCTCGATCCTGGCGCGTTGGAAGAAATCGGCCAGGCGGCGGCATTCCGCAATCTGCGGGCTCTCCCGGTTGCTGCCTGGTCAGATACGGCGATTGCAATTCGTGACGTGCGCGGTTTCCGGGTTGGAGCGCTTGCCTGGGAAAGCGATGCGCCGGGCTATGCGACGGCCATCGGCGTCCTGCCGATTGCAGTGCTGGTCTTTGCGCTGTTGGCCTATGCCGGATTTGTTGGGGCGAGCACGGCTCGGCGCCGTGCGGACGAGCTGTTGGTCAGTCAGCGTCAGGCGCTGCGGTTGGCGCACCGCGACATGCTGACCGATCTGCCCAACCGCCGGGCCTTTGCGGAGTCATTGGATCGCGCGCTTGGTACGGGTGGGCATGTGGCGATGCTCTATATGGACCTCGACGGCTTCAAGGAGGTGAATGACGCCTTCGGCCATGCGGTTGGCGACGCGTTGCTGGTTCAGGCCAGCCGCCGGATCGAAGCGGAAGGCGGAGAGAATGTTCAACTCGCCCGGTTCGGCGGGGACGAATTCGCCGTGATGATGACCGGCACCAATCTTCAGGAACGCGCGCGGCTGTTTGCCCAGGCGTTGGTTGACAGTTTTCAGGTCCCGATCGAAGCCGCTGGCCGACAGGTCTATGTTGGCGCCAGCATTGGCCTTGCCATCGGATCGACTCCGACGACCGACGGTGCGGAACTGATCCGCCGTGCCGATGTCGCGATGTACGCTGCCAAGGCCGCCGGTAAACGCCGCTGGAAACTCTATGACGATGGCATGGACCGGGGTCGAGCCGTCCGCCGTCAGATCGCTGCCGAATTGCGGCTGGCGCTCGCCAGCGGCGATCTTCTGGTCAGTTATCAGCCAGTCGTTCAGGCCAGTGATCGCCGCATTGTCGCGGCAGAGGCGCTGGCCCGCTGGTCAAGTCCGACGCTCGGCATCATCGATCCGGTGCTGTTCATTTCGGTCGCCGAAGAAAGCGGCATGATTTCCGAACTGACCCGGCAGGTGCTGCGGCAGGCCTGCCGCGCGGCGCTGGCCTGGGACATTGTCGTATCGGTCAATCTGTCCGCCGCCGAAGTCTGGGACCTGGCGTTTGCCGATGAACTGCTGCGGATTTTGGCGGAGACCGGGCTGCCCGCCAATCGGCTGGAGCTGGAGATTACTGAATCCTATCTGGTGACGGAACCGACTGCTGCGGCGGCAACGCTGTCGGTGCTGCGCTCACTCGGTGTGAAGATTGTGCTCGATGATTTCGGGATGGGTTTTGCCAGCCTCGGGCAGTTGCGCCGCCTGCCGCTCGACCGCATCAAGCTGACCAATGAATTCCTGACCGAGATCGCAACGGGTGGCAATGCCAGCGAAGTGGCGACGGCGATCGTTGCGCTGGCCCGAGCGCTCAATCTGCCGGTCACAGCGGAGGGCGTGGAGACCGAAGCACAGGCCGACCTGCTGCAAACCGCCGGCTGCACGCATTTCCAGGGTTGGCTGTTCGGCAAACCTATGGCTGCGGCAACCTTGACCCGTCGCCTTCGCAGCGACCGGAGCGCATCCGCAGCGGGCTAAAGCGGTCTGCCGCTTTCATCAATCAACACTTCGCGGCGTCCGACATGGTCGGCGAGGCCCACGAGGCCGTCCTTTTCCATGCGTTCGATCAACCGGGCAGCGTTGTTGTAGCCAACGCGGAGTTGCCGCTGCAGGTAGGAGGTGGAGGCCTTGCGGCTTTCCGCGACGATCATCACCGCCCGCCGGTAGGTGTCCGCCTCCTCATCGCCGCCGTCCATTTCAAAGCCCAATTGATCGGCATCGACCGGCTCCTCGGTGACCGCCGACACATAGTCCGGGGTGCCCTGGTCCTTCCAGTGGTTGGCGACCGACTCGACCTCTTCATCGGTGACGAATGGGCCGTGGACCCGGGCGATCTGTTTGCCGCCTGACATATAGAGCATGTCCCCCTTGCCGAGCAGCTGTTCGGCCCCCTGTTCGCCCAAAATGGTGCGGGAATCGATTTTGGAGGTGACCTGGAAACTGATCCGTGTCGGCAGATTGGCTTTGATCACCCCGGTGATGACATCAACCGATGGTCGCTGCGTCGCCATGATCAGGTGAATGCCTGCGGCTCGGGCCTTTTGCGCCAGCCGCTGGATGAGGAACTCCACCTCCTTGCCCGCCGTCATCATCAGGTCGGCAAGCTCATCGACCACCACCACGACCAGCGGCAGCGGCTCGAACTCCAATGTTTCGGTCTCGTAAATCGGTTGCCCGGATTCGGGATCATAGCCGGTGTGAACGCGCCGGGTGAACGGCTGATTCTTGACCTTGGCCTCCCGGACCTTCTGGTTGAACCCGGCGAGTGAGCGGACATTGATGCCCGCCATCATCCGGTACCGGTCCTCCATCTGCTCGACCGCCCATTTCAGCGCCCGGATAGCCTTTTGCGGCTCGGTAACCACGGGGGCCAGCAGGTGCGGAATGCCGTCATAGACCGACAGTTCGAGCATCTTGGGGTCGATCATGATCAACCGGCATTGTTCGGGCGTCAGCCGGTACAGCAGCGACAGGATCATGCAGTTCAACCCGACCGATTTGCCCGATCCGGTCGTTCCTGCGATCAGCAAATGCGGCATCGGCGCCAGATCAACGATCACCGGGTCGCCCGCGATATTCTTTCCCAGCACCAGCGGGAGCGCCGCCGACTGGTCCTCAAATTCGGCGGAGGACAGCATCTCGGTCAGCACCACCATCTCCCGGCGGCTGTTGGGCAGTTCGATGCCGATGACATTCCGCCCAGGCACCACTGCGACACGGGCGGACAGCGCCGACATGGACCGGGCAATATCGTCGGCCAAACCGATCACCCGGCTGGCCTTGATCCCGGCGGCCGGTTCCAATTCGTACATGGTGACGACCGGGCCGGGCCGCACCTCGACAATCTCCCCCTTGACCCCGAAATCCTCCAGCACGCTTTCGAGCAGCCGGGCATTTTGTTCGAGGCTGGCGGCATCGATTTTTGGGCCGCTGGGTTTTGGGATGGGTTGCAGCAGCGATAGCGGCGGGAGCTTATAGGCGTCGCCGAGATCGAGCGAAGACTGCCGCTCCCGGGCACCGCGCTTTGACGGGGCGGGGGCTGCGGCACGCCCGAGAATGCGGGCCCGGGGGGCAGCGGCCTTCTCGACCGAGTCCGGTTCGGTCACTCGAGCGGGCCGTTCGGCGCGGACTGTAGTTGGCGCGGCCTCATCTGCGTTATCGTCCTGGGGCAGGCGGCCAAACAGCGCCATCCAGTCCGACCGGTCGACACCGAGGCCCCAGATCAGCAACGACGCCGCAATCAACGCACCGACGATGGCGACCGTTCCGGCCAACACATATTCGGGCAGATCAACCGGCATCTGCGCAATGCCGCCCGCTATCGCCCCGCCACCGAATTGGCCGAGCAGACCCCCGACGTCCGGTGCAATCAGCCAGCTCGCCGCCGCCCCGACCCCCAACGCCAGCGACGCGATCAACGTCCCGAACAGGGTCGCCGCAGCGTAGCGCGGCCACCGATCAAGCGATTGGTCCCGGATCAGCCGAACCCCCAACGCCGCCAGCAGCGGCAGCAGCAAGGCGCCGGCAAATCCCAGGCTTTGCAGAATGATGTCGGCAAACCAGGCCCCCGGCTCCCCCAACAGATTTGCCGGTTCGCGGGAGGTGACACTGTTCAGCGACGGATCGGCGGGATCATGGCTTAGCAGCGCGGCCAGCAAGGCAAGCGCCAACAGGATAACCAACCCGCCCCCGGCGATCCGTGCCGAACGCGTCAGCCAGGCGGTCCACGCCACGGGTAAAAGCGACCGCCGCTGCCCTGCCCCTTCACGCGTCATGCTGCTCATCCCCTGCCTTGCCCCTACCATGCTGGCGCGAACGGCAGACGGTCAAGGTCACCCGAAAAAAAGCGGCCGGTGACATTGCCACCGGCCGCCAGTGAAGACCATGTGGTCCCGAGCGAGCACAGGAGCCCGAAGGCACCTAAGCGTTGCTATTCAGGAAGCGTGCCAATCCAGACGAAGGGCGATTTCTCTGACGGCAAGGCAAAAAACGCCTAATAATTAAACATCAAGTACTCGATGATTAAAAAACAGGCGCACTTGGGGCTAGCCGACGGGCCGTCTATAGACCCGCAATGGACAGCGCGGATGTCATCATCATCGGGGGCGGCATGGTCGGCATGACGCTGGCGCTTGCGCTCGATGCGCACGGCCTCTCCAGTCATGTGATCGACACCGCCGATCTGTCATCAACGCTGCTACCGGCCTTTGACGGACGGGCATCGGCCATTGCCAGCGCCTCGGCGCGGATGTTTGGTGCGATTGGCCTGTCGGAGGCGCTGGGCGACGGCTGCGCCATCCGGGCCATCCGGGTCACCGACGGCCTGTCGCCGCTGCACCTGCATTTCGACAGCGCCGACAGTACGGGCGGTCCGCTCGGCTATATGTTTGAAAACCGGCAGCTTCGGGCGGCGATGCTGGCAAAGGCGGCACTTGCAGCGGGTATCCATATCCACGCCCCGGCCCGGGCAAGCCGGATTGACCGGGCCGAGGCGGGCGTGACGGTAACCCTCGACACCGGCCGCACACTAACCGCGCCGCTGATTGTTGCGGCGGATGGGCGTCGGTCCAAGTTGCGGGAAGACAGCGGCATCCGCATCGCCAATTGGCAATATGACCAGACGGCCATAGTCACCACGATCGCCCATGCCGAGCCGCATGACTGTGTGGCGTTTGAGCTTTTTTACCCGACGGGACCTTTTGCGATCCTGCCGATACCGGATGATGCGGCTGGGCGGCACCGGTCGGCAATCGTCTGGACGGTGGAGGCGCGGGATGCGGCGGCAACACTTGTCCTGCCACCCAGGGCGTTGGCGGCGGAAATCGAAGCGCGGATGGGTGGGTTTCTCGGGACCATTGAAATGATTGCCCCGGCGGCGTCCTACCCGCTCGGGTTTCACCATGCCGAACGCTATGTCGATCAGCGGCTGGCCCTGATTGGTGATGCCGCGCACGGCATCCACCCGATAGCGGGCCAAGGCCTCAACATGGGGCTGCGGGATGTTGCCGCCCTGACCGAAGTGTTGGTCGATGCGGTCCGGATCGGCCTTGATCCCGGGTCTGCCACGATATTGGATCGTTATCAGAGCTGGCGTCGCCTGGACAACGCCATGGTCTCGGCGGCGACTGACGGTCTCAACCGCTTGTTTGCCCTGCCCGGACGTCCGGCGGCTTTGGTCCGCCGGCTGGGCCTTGCCGCTGTTGAACGCATGCCAAGGCTCAAACGCCGCTTCATGGCGGAGGCGCGCGGCGAGACCGGCGACCGGCCGAAATTGCTGCTGGGCGAACTGGTTTAGACGACACCCGCATCGATCAGGGTCGCGACGAGTTGTTCGCAACCCACCGCATCCTCGGCATCAAATCGTGCCAGATGCGGTGAATCGAGGTCGAGTACCCCGAGAACCTGTCCGTTGCGGATCAACGGAACCACCAGTTCCGACCGGGACGCTGCATCGCAGGGGATATGGCCGGGGAAAGCTTCAACATCGGCGATGATCTGGGTCCGGGCCTCGGCAACGGCCGTGCCGCAAACGCCGCGACCGACGGCGATGCGCACGCAGGCCGGGCGGCCCTGGAATGGCCCAACGACCAGTTCGCCGTCCCGCATCAAGTAAAATCCAGCCCAGTTCAAATCCGGCAGGCTGTGGAAAATCAGCGCTGCGGCATTGGCGAGGTTGGCAACGCTGTCGCTTTCCCCGCTGATCAGGCCGCGCAACTGGCTGTCGAGTTCGGCATAAAGCTCTGGTTTCGGCAGCTGCGTCAGATCGGTGGATTCAAACATCAATCGGTCCTGTCGGCCCCTAGCGCCGGATTTCCACTGGCAGCCCAACCGCTTTCAGTTGCGGCTCCACCTGAGCCCGGTCGCCGATGACGATCCACAGCAGCTTGGCCGGATCAAGCGAAGCCGCTGCCGCTGCGTTGAGGTCGTCCAGCGTCAGTGCCCGGTAGCGCGCCGGAAGTGCGATCTGATAGGTGTCAGGCCGCCCGAAGATGAAATTGCGCTCGATGGAGCCGAGCACCTCACCCCCGCTCTCAAAGGCTCCAGGGAGAGAGCGGACATTGTTGTTGACGGTGCGCTCCAGCTCGGTGGTGGTTGGTGGTTTGCTGGTCCGGAATTCGCGCATGTCGTTGATCATTGCGGCAATCGACGGGCCAGTTTTGTCGGTTTGGACCGGGGCAGACAGCAGGAAGGGTATCTGTTCGCGGACGATGTTCACCGAACTGCCGACCCCGTAAGCCCAGCCCTTGTCCTCCCGCAGGTTGGCGTTCAATCGGGAGGTAAAATTGCCACCCAGAATGTCGTTGGCAACGCTCAGCGCCACCGGATCATCGGTTCCCTTCACCGCCAGCGGGGTTCCGGCCAGGATCAATGACTGCGGCGAACCCGGCCGGTCGATCAAGATGATCCGGCTGGATGGTGCGGACACGGTCGGGAAGAGTTTCCGGCCCTTGGCGACAGCCGCTGCGCGCCAATCACCAAGGCTGGCTTCCAGCAGCGGCAGCAGTTCGGCCATCGTGACATCACCGACGACGAACAATGCGCCGTTGTCGGGGCGCAACCATGCCTGTTGAAAAGCGACGAGGTCGTCCCGGGTCACGGCGGCCACACCGGTGGCGGTGCCGGTGCCGGTGAACGGAATTCCGTAGGGGTGGGCGGTGCCATAGAGAAGTGGCGGCAGTTCGCGGAACGCGAGGCTCTGCGGTTGGGTCTGCTCTGCGGCAATGCGGTTCAGCATCTGGGCCCGGACGCGGGTCAGTTCGCCCTCGGCAAAGGTCGGGTTGCGGACGACATCGGCAAACAGCGTGAGTGCCGCCGCCAGATTGGGCTTCAGCGCATTGAGTGTCAGCCGGGTCCGGTCAATCCCGGCGGATGCCCCGATGCTCGCCCCAATCCGTTCACCTTCCTCGACAATCTGGGTTGCGCTTCGGGTCGTGGTGCCTTCGTCGATCAGTGCCAGCACCAGGCCCTGTGTCCCGAGCTTTGCCTTCGGGTCGGCGGCATTACCAGCATCAAAGGACAGGATCATCCGAACCACCGGCACGGTTGTCCGGCGCGCCAACGTCACTTCCATGCCGTTGGCAAGCCTCGCTCGTTCAACCTTGGGAAAATCAAGCTCCGGGAAGCTGGTGACCGCAGGCGCGATCCGGGTTGGTTTCGCTGCCGGAACTTTGGCCGCAGTTGGCG
Organism: Synechococcus sp. UW140; assembly: GCA_943368345.1. Classification (GTDB taxonomy): domain Bacteria; phylum Pseudomonadota; class Alphaproteobacteria; order Sphingomonadales; family Sphingomonadaceae; genus JADCGM01. The sequence continues at coordinate 48,858 of CALRKY020000003.1, forward strand.
GTGCAGTTGGCTCACGGGCGGCTTCGGCGCTTTGCGGTCGGGCTCCGGGGACCACGGTCAGCCGGAAATCGCCGCCGTTGATCCATAGCCGCGCCGCCTCAACAACCGCGGCTGGTGTTGCGGCGGCATAGCGGTTCATTTCGGTCCGGTAATAGGCCGGGTCACCGGTATAGAGCAGCCCTTCGGCAAGGGTCGCGGCCTTGCCGCTGAAGCCGCCGACATCCTCAAGCCCCCGAATGCGGCCCCCGACTTCGCGGGTGGCGACGCGGCTGACTTCATCGACCGTGGGTCCGTCCTTCAGAAACTGGGCAACGACGGCGTCGATCCGGGCCTCAACCAATGCCGGGTCGACGCCCGGTTTGACATCGGCGCTGATCGAAAGCTGACTGGCCAGCAGTTCCGCTTCAATCCATGCGCCTGCTCCGACGGCCAACTGCTTGTCGCGAACCAGGTCATTGTAAAGGCGGGAGGAGCCACCACTGCCGAGTATGGCCGCGGCGACGTCGAGCAAGGGGGTCGCCGGATCAAACCGGCCCGGGACCAGATAGGTCCGGATGAGCCGCGTGGTGGCGATTTTGTCCTGCATTGTCGCTCGGCGGGTTCCCGTGTGAACCGGCAAGGCCGCGGTCCGTTTCGCCGGATCGGGGCCACGCTTGATGGCGCCGAAATGCTTTTCAACCAACGGTCGGGCGGTGGCGGCATCAATATCACCGGCCAGCACCAGCACAGCATTGTTTGGCCCGTAATTGGCCTGGAACCAGGATTTCACGTCCTGGAGGCTGGCCCCGTCAAGGTCGGCCATCGATCCGATGGGATCGTGATGATAGGGGTGGCCTTTTGGAAACAGGGCTTGGCGGATCGCCTCCCCGGTCAGCCCAAATGGCTGATTGTCGCCCTGCCGTTTCTCATTCTGAACGACACCGCGCTGATTATCGAGCGTTTGCTGGGTGACCGCCCCGAGCAGATAGCCCATCCGGTCGGATTCGAGGAACAGCGCCAGATCGAGCGCCGGGGTGGGGACTGTCTCGAAATAATTGGTCCGGTCCGATGACGTGGTGCCGTTGGAATCGGTGGCCCCGACATTCTCCAAGGGCAGGAAAAACTCACCGGGATTATTCTCCGACCCGTTGAACATCAGATGCTCAAACAAATGGGCAAAGCCGGTCTTTCCCACCGGTTCATCCTTGGACCCGATGCCATACCAGACGCTGACCGCGACAATCGGGGCCTTGCGGTCGGTGTGGACGACCACGCGCAGGCCGTTGGGCAGGGTAAATTGTTCAAACGGAATATCGACCGACCGCACCAGATCAGCGACAGGAGCCGGAGCGGGAACCGGCGCCAGCGCGGTGAGGGAGAGGGCGGCGAACGCTGCAAGCAACCGGTTACGCATCTGACTTACTCCGCTGCCTGTTTCAGGCCTTGTGCGGCCCGCCAGACCGTTTCCGGTGTCGCTGGCATTTCGACATTGGTTCCGTCCAGCGCATCGATGATCGCGTTGATAATCGACGGCATCGACCCGATCGTCCCGGCCTCTCCGCAGCCTTTGGCCCCAAGCGGGTTGGTCGGAGATGTGGTCCCCAGCGTGTCAAAGCTCACCCAGGGCATGTCGTCGGCCCGCGGGACGCCATAATCCATGAAGGACCCGGTCAGCAGCTGCGCGCCTTCGCCGTACACGATATTCTCGAGCAGGGCCTGACCCAGCCCCTGCGCCACGCCGCCGTGCACCTGCCCCTGCAGCAGCATCGGGTTCACGATGGTACCGAAATCATCAACGAGGCTATAGTGGGTGACAGCGACCAAGCCCGTCTCGGTCTCCACCTCGACCTCGGCAACGTGACAGCCATTGGGGTAGGTCGGTCGCGGTGTTTCCGGGGCGTAGCGGGCGCGCCCATCCAGCTGTCCGGGGAATTTCGCCGCCAGTTCGGCGATGGACGCCGTCCGGTTGGTGGCGCGGGCGCGGAACACGCCTTCGGCATAATCAACTTCATCTGCTTCAAGCATAGGCTTGGCCAGCTCCTTGCCACGCTCGATCATTTGTTCGGCAGCGGTCAACACCGCACCGCCGCCCCAAGCCATCGACCGTGACCCGCCCGTGCCATTGCCCTGATCGAGCCGCAGGCTGTCGCCCTGCACGATCCGGACCTGCTCCATCGGCACGCCCAGCCGTTCGGCCAGCACCTGGGCATAGACCGTCTCGTGGCCCTGGCCGTTGGACTGGGTGCCAACGGCGGCTTCGACTATGCCGTCAGCGGCAACCCGGATATCGGCGAATTCGTCCGCCGAGCCGCCGCCGGCGATCTCGACATAATAGCAAAGGCCGCGCCCGAGCCGCTTGCCGCGCCGCGCCGCGTCGGCCTTGCGCTTGTCGAAGTCCGCCCATTTGGCATTGGTGAGCGCTTTGTCGAGCACGGCGGGGAAATTGCCGACGTCAAAGGTCAGCCCAAGCCCATTGGCATGCGGCAGCTCCGCCGGGGTCAGCAGGTTGCGCCGCCGGATGTCGTCAACGCCCATGCCCAATTCGCGCGCTGCGGCTTCCAGCAGCCGTTCCATGATGTAGGCGCTCTCCGGGCGCCCCGCGCCGCGATAGGCGTCGACCGGCGCGGTCGAGGTAACGACGCCGTGGACCTTGTTGTGGATCGCCGGAATCCGGTAGACACCACCGATGATGCGACCGCCCGCCATCGTCTGGATCGCCGGTCCATAAATCGACTGATAGGCGCCAAGCTCGCTCCAGGTTTCGACTTGCAACGCCTGGATCATCCCGTTCTTATCGAACGCCAGCGCGGCATCGCTGACCATGGCGCGGCCGTGCGTGTCGGTCTGGAAAGCATCGCCCCGGTCCCCGGTCCATTTGACCGGCCGGCCAAGGTCTTTGGCGGCATGCAGCACCAGCGCATATTCCGGGTAGATGAAGGTCTTCATCCCGAATCCACCACCGACATCCTGGGTGATGATCCGCACCTTGTCGGCACCGACTTTCATGATCGGGCCGGACAGCATGGCGCGCATGCCCGCCACCCCCTGGCTGCCGACATTCAGGATATAGGCGTCCTCCTCATACCGCCCGACTGCGGCCCGCACTTCCATGGAGGTTGGCGCGATGCGGTTCTGCACGATGCGCCGACGGGTGACATGCGCGGCAGACGCGACCGCTGCAGCCGCTGCATCCGCATCGCCGACCTGCCAAAGGAAAATATCGTTGGATGTGGCCTTTTCCCAAATCACCGGCGCTCCGGGGGCGAGGGCTTCGTCCATGTTGGAGACTGTTGGCAGTTCTTCATATTCGACTTCGATGGCCTCGGTACCTGCCCGCGCAGCCTCGCGGGTTTCCGCAACGACAAAGGCAACGCCGTCGCCGACGAAGCGGACCCGGTCGGTGCAGAGGATCTGGCGCGGAGTTTTTAAATCGCCGGACAACGGCACAATGCAGGGGATAGCGCCGTAATGGGCGACATCCGCCCCGACATAGACCGCGAGCACGCCGGGCATGGCCTTCGCCGCCTCGGTATCGACCGACAGGATCCGCGCATGGCCATAGGGGGAGCGCAGGGTGATGCCGTAAACCTGCCCCTCGGCCTGCAGGTCGTCGGTGAAATTGCCCTTGCCCGTCAACAGACGCTGGTCTTCAACGCGGGTGACCGACTGGCCGACACCAAATTTCATCGGACTTCCTCCAAACAGGCCCGAAGGCCAGACATATAGTCAGGATAGCGCAGGCGAACGCCAAGGTCGCGCTTCATCTTGCCATTCGCAACCCGCCGACGCTCGCTATAGAATCCGCGAGCCTCTGGCCGCAGCTGGTCGGGGCTGATGATCGGCGGATAGGTCATGCCGAGCAGGTCGCAAGCCGCCTCGATTACCGTGGCACCGGACGCCGCCCGATCATCGGTCACATTATACACACCCGGTTTCGGCTGCCGAATCGCAGCGACCACCGTCTCGACAATGTCATCGACATGGATGCGGCTGAAGTTGTGGCCCGGAGCATCGACCCGCCGCGCCACCCCGGACCTTGCCCGGTCAATCGCCGACCGTCCGGGTCCGTAGATCCCCGGCAAGCGAAACACATGAGCGTCCGGGAGGGCCTGCCAAGCCATATCAGCGTCCGCTCGGGCCGAGCGGCGTCCGGTGCCAATCGGGGCGGTTTCATCCACCCAGGCCCCGCCGGTGTCACCGTACACTCCGGTTGAGGATAAATAGCCGATCCATCGTGCGCGCGCCGCGATCAACGGGCCATATGTTGTCAGCACCGGATCGCCCTCAGCACCCGGCGGGACAGAGGACAGGATATGGGTCGCCTGCGCGATCTCATCGGCAAGGCCGGGGTCTTCGAACGACAGGACGCCGGGACGGGCGGATTGACCGGTTCCGGTCACCGTCCACCCATCCCGGCGCAGGCGGTCGGCCAGCCGGGTCGCAGTATAGCCGAGACCAAAGATCAGCAGGCGCATGCCGATGCTGCTAACCGGGGTTCAACCGCTGCGGCAAGGTCGAAAATCCCAAAGTGCGCGTGAATTGCCTCGGGCACCTGTCCGCAACGTCAGCTTGCACCCGGCTGGCGGCATGCAAGGATGCGCAGATGCTGACCAAGGGCGACGATTACCCGATCCATCAGACGCCTGAACCGGTGGCCGTTGCCGGCACCGACCGCAATTTCTATGACCGCTACTTCTTCAACGGCCAGACCGCCGATGGCTCGCTGTTCTTTGCCGCCGCTATGGGCATTTACCCGCATCTGAACATCATCGATGCGGCCTTTTCGGTGCTGCACGCCGGGCGGCAACGCTCGGTCTTTGCCTCCCGCATCCTGCATTCGGAGCGGATGGATACGCAGGTCGCGCCCATCGCGGTGGAGGTCGTTGAGCCGCTGCACCAATTGCGGCTGACAGTCGGGGCGAATGACAGCGGCTTGTCCGCCGATTTGCTGTTCACCGGTCGCGCCCCACCGATTGAGGAACCGCGCTTCATCCGCCGCATGGGACCGCGCACCTTGATGGATGTCACCCGGATGACCCAGGGCGGCGTTTGGAGCGGTACGGTGACCATCGACGGCATCTGCCATGATGTGACAGGCAGCTTCGGCACCCGCGACCGCAGCTGGGGCGTCCGGCCCATCGGCGCACCAGATGCGCAACTGCCCACCCCGATGACGCTGCCGCAGTTCTACTGGCTTTGGGCTCCGCTGAATTTTGACGACCATCTGCTGTTCTTTCACAGCAATGACGAGGGCGATGGCAGCCCGTGGAACCGCTCGGCGCTGCTGGTGCCGCTGGACGGCGGCGCGCCGGTCAAGCTGGCCAGCCCAGCCGCCTCGCTGCGGTTCAAGCCCGGCACTCGCCACGCCGTATCGGCGGTTCTCGAAGGCGGCGGAGTCCGGGTCGAATTGTTGGCTGATTCGACCTTCTTCATGCACGGCATCGGCTATAGCCATACCAGCCGTGCCCACGGCACCTTTCACGGCGAGCATTCGGTGCACGCTGAAACACATGACATCGTCAGCCTCGACGAGGGCATCCTCGCCAACAACCATATTCAGGCGCTGGTGTCGGCGACGATGACACTTCCGGACGGTTCCATCCGACAGGGACGCGGCGTGCTCGAACAGTTGATCGTTGGCCCGCATGCGCCGTCAGGCTTCACCGGCCTGTTCGACCTCGCGCCATGATCCCGCTGCTGCAAGGCTATCTGGCGGCGAAATGGGGGGAACCCGTCACCGTCTCCGGCTTGCGCCGCTTTCACGGCGGCGCAGCGCGAGAGACATATCGGTTCGACGCCAACGGCCAGGGCCTCGTCCTGCGCCGCGATCCACCATCGAGCCTGATCGAGACTGACCGCAGCGTTGAATATGCCGCCATCGCGGCCTTCCACGGCAGCAATGTCCCTGTCCCCGAAACATTGTTCATTGAACCCGGCACCGCACTTGGCAGCCCGGCTTTCATCATGCGCGAAATCCCGGCTGTCCGTGCCGCCGGATTGTTTGACGTCGATCCCTATGGCACGGCGCGGGAGGCGGTGGGCCGCGATCTGTTCACCATTCTCGGGCATATCCATGCTGCGCCGCTGCTGGCGGGCCTGCCGGTTCAGACCCCGGCCCAACGCCTCGACCATTGGGAGGCGACCATCGACGCCGACGCGCTCGGCCCCGAACCCATCGCCCGCGCCGGCCTGCGCTGGCTGCGCCGCAACCTGCCGGACACCAGCGCCACCACCATCGTCCACGGCGATTTCCGCAGCGGCAATTTCCTCATCGATGATGCCAACCGCATTCAGGCCATCGTCGACTGGGAGATGGTCCATATCGGCGACCCGCTCGAAGATCTCGCCTGGGTCTGCGACCCGCTGTGGGCGCATGGTTCGGACAATCCGGTGTCGACGATCCCCCTCGAAGACGCCATCGCCATCTGGGAGGCCGCGTCCGGCCTGACCTGCAACCATGCCGCCTTCCGCTGGTGGCGCGTGTTCGCGCAGGTCATGGGTCTCGCCATCTGGATCTCGGCGGGGCGCGAAGTGGCGAGCGGCCGCAACGGCGACCCTGTCAACATCTTCGCCGCTTTCTACCCCTACCGCTTCCACAACCGCTCGCTAGCCCGGACGTTGCGGGACTTGGCGGCATGAGGCGCATAGGATGAGTTTGGCCCCCGCCCAGATGCTCGCCGCGCTCGGCATGGCGCAAATGACCACTGTCGCCCCGGCGCTGGAGGGCCGCTACGAAGGCGGCAGCGCCAGCACCATCGGCCTGCTGCTGATCCTGCTGGCGCAGGACGCGGTCACCCGCCCAACCCGCGAGGCCGCCGAAATCGAGGCGATGCGCGCCCTGCTGGGCCGCATCGACGGCACCCACGCCGAACTGCTCGCCGCCCTATCCGAAGCCCACGCCACCGCCGACCCAGCCCGGAACCGCCGCATCCTCGATTTTCTGGTCACGATGGCGGAAGGCGCATTCGTGGCGCCCCCGCAGTTTGTCTAGGGCGTGCGGCAACCCCGCGGATCCGCGACGGGTTGCCCGCCCCACCTAATGGGTAGCCCGTGCACGAGCAATGTCGAACCGACACGGCAATGACTACCGTTGCGTAAGGGAAAGGTCGCGTATCCACCAGTCTCTAGTTTGGCGAACGCATAAAGGACCTTATCACCATTGGAGCCGTCAACAAGCCAAAGGCGTTCCACGCTGGCGGTATGAGCTGTAGTGGGAGTTCTTCCCAATGCCGCAATGAAGACTACCCCGAGGAGGCAGATTGCAACGACAATCGCCAAGCCGTTCTCGCGAGCCATTCGGCCAAGATCGGCGAGTGTCATCGCTTAAATCAGCGTCACCGCCGCCGCCAGCGCCAACCCTAGCGCAAGCAACGTGCAAACCAGCACCACCAGCAACGGCTTCAGCCCCTGCGTCAGCAACTCTTGCATCGGCGAGCGGATACCCGTCGCGGTGACGGCTGCGGCGAGGAGCCAGCTGGCGGCGTCGCCGGACAGGTCGCCAACGGATGCCGGTACCACGCCGGTGGAGTTGATCGCGGCAAACAGGAAAAATCCGGCGACGAACCACGGCAGGCCGACGCCCTTGGTCTTGCCCTCGGCCGGGAAGAACCACAGGGTGGCCGCAAGGGCGGGGGCGAGCATCGCAACCCGGGTGAGCTTGACGATGGCCGCCGTCTCCCCGGCATGTGGCCCGACGGCATATCCGGCCCCCAGCGCCTGCGCGACATCATGGATCGACGCGCCGACCAGAAACCCGGCCTGGCTCTGGCTGAGGCCGAGCGCGGTCGCGAGGATCGGATAGCTGAACATCGCGAACGCCGAAAAGGCCGCAATGCCGACCAGCACCAGCGCCAGTTGTGCTCGGTCGATGCGCTTCTCCCCCAATATGGCGGTGAAGGCGAGCGCCGCGGATGCCCCGCAAATCGCCACCGCGCCACCAGCCAGCACCCCAAAGGCCGCGCCGAAGCCCATCAGTCGCGATAGACCCGCACCCGCCGCGATGGTCAGCGTGACGATCAGCGCCAGACTGCCGAGTGCGGGCAATCCTAGATCAGCCATCTGCCCGAGCGTCACCTTGAACCCAACCAGCACGATGCCGACCCGGAGCAGCGTCCGCGAGGCAAAGGCCAGACCCGGCCCCAATTTCGGATCGGCACTGAGGAAATTGAGCGCCAGCCCGACCAGCAGCCCCATCAGCGTCAGCGGGGCGCCATAATGATCGGACAAATATCCCGCCGCCAGCGTCGCCAGCAGGGTGACGATCAACCCCGGTACATGCGCCCGCCAGCCGAGCGACGCAGGCGTCGCCTCCAGCAGGTCTCCATAAAGATCGGCAGCAGCAGGCAGCGACCGGTTGCCGGTATCGGGCGGTGTCATGGCTTACGCTTACCGCCTGCCCGACTTGCTGCGCAACCCAGCGCGGTTTGGCATTGGTTGCTGCTACTTGGCGCGCAATTGGCGCACGGCCGCCAGATGATCGGTGCGCAGCGCTTCCACCGTGCCGATCAACCCGCCAAGCTCGCGGAGCGCCGCGCCGGTTTCCTGCCCATCCGCCGCCGTCAGTGCCATATCGCCGCCGATGGCATCCAACCGGGTCCGCAAGTCGCTGATCTGGGCCCCGATCCGGTCCAGCCGGGATAATTCCAGCTGGGCCTTGACGGCTCCCTCGCTGCTGTCTGCCGCTCCCTGTGCCGCTGCGACCGCGCTGGCGGTTGCCGCCTGTTGCCTCTGCCAGCGCTTGGCCACCGCCGCGATCTCCCGGCTAGCCTCGACCATCCGCCCCGCGATGACGCTCGATACGCCGCCCGAGGCCGCGTTGGATGCGGCGACCGCTGCATCTGGTGCAGTGGCGCTCGGCAAGGGCGCGCTCTCGCCAGGGCGGCGGGCGAGGCTTGGCCAGTCGGACCCGGCGGTGCAGGCGGGCAGCAGCATTAGCAGGGCGACAAAGGGGATACGCATGGCGGCGGACCCTAAAGGCGGCGCAACCGCTTGCCAAGTCGGGCCACTGCCACTATGTCCGGCCCCGGCGCGCACCCGTAGCTCAGCTGGATAGAGCATCAGACTACGAATCTGAGGGCCGGGCGTTCGAATCGCTCCGGGTGCGCCAATTTTCCGTTTGTTAAATTGCTATGTGCTTGGCAATTCCTGAACAATCGGTTGCGCGTGCGTCGCAGACGTATCGCAGCCCGCACCGATCCACCTCAAAAGGTCTATTTTCAAGAAATGGTGCCGCTTAGGTGACTCGAACACCTGACCCCATCATTACGAATGATGTGCTCTACCGGCTGAGCTAAAGCGGCACTGTCCCGGCGGACGGCGGCCTCCCTAGACCAAAGTGCGCTGCGGCTCAACTGTTTGCGGGTGTTGGGCGTCAAAAGGACGCTGCGACGGTCAGGGCCGGGCCGGAGGCGGGGCGGGCATTGCCGGCGACGACCTGGCGGTAGTCGCCGGTCAGACTGAGCGCGGCCGGTCTTGACAGGCGCAATTGAAGGGACGGGCCCACCTCCAGCCGGGCGACTGTCCCGTCCGACTTCTGGACGCTGCCCCAGGCGGCGAGGCCGGGAACCAGCGCGCCGGTTTTGCCAAGTGCAATCCGCCGACCGATGCGGGCGGTCCCGGCGGCATAGAGATCGCGGCGGCGCGCGCCGACGATGCCGGCCTCCGCATAGGTGGATATCTCGGTGACCTGCCCGTTTGGTTGGACCTGCTCGGCGTAGGTTCCACCCGCCAGTCGCAGATTCCAGGCGGACCGGGCGGCAGAGCCTGCCGGGACGAGTCGCTCGCCGGATAGGGACAGGCCGGGCAGCAGCTGCCATTTCAGGCCTAGGGCCAGCTGAGCCGTCTCAAAATCATTGTTGGCGGCACTGCCCCGGGCGGTGAGCGATATCGGCCTGCGGGCCAATGGATTGACGGCATAGGCGAGCTGCGCCCCGCTTTGGCCACCGCCCAGAACCGGTTCCGCTGAGGCCGTACTGACGCCGCTTTCCCGGCCAAAGACATAGGCCGAACCGGACCAGCGTTTTTCCATCAGCCGGAGTTGTGCCGCCCACGATGTTGCGCGCGGATCGTCTGGGTGGCCTGCCAGCGCCTCGCGGAACTTCCGGGCTGCGGCTCGTTTTTGGCCGCTTGCCAGCAGGGTATAGGCCTGGTCAGCAGGTTCCGGTTCGGTGGCGCGTGGTAACGGCGGCGGTCGCGCTGCGTTGATCCCCATTGCGGCTGGAACGGCGATGGTCATGATGTCCGGACTTGGGACTGGCAGGACAATTGCGGCCGGGAGTGGCTGCGGCTCATGCCGCGCCAGCGTCACATATTCACCGGCGAGCGCCAGCTGCGGCGGCGTGGCGGGTTGCTGATCCGCCTCGACCATCCATTCCGCCGCTTTGGCGACGGCGGGCACGGCGACACCGGTTTGCGCCGCTGCCGCGATCGCGGCAATTTCCCGGTTCAGGTCCGGCCAGCGCCAGAACAGCCAGCCGCCGATCAGGACGGACAATATGACCAGGGCGCGCAGCGGGCGGATGGGTCAGCCTGGCATCTTGGTGGGAAACCGGTGATCGGTCTTTTCCCAGATGTTGCGCTCCCGCCGCAGCGCTATGGCGATGTAGCGGCGAAGCGCCCGGGCGGCGGCACGGAAATTGATATAGTTGCCGACGAGGGCGCGCGGCAGGCTGAACAGCCCCTCCCGCCACCCGTGTGCGCGGGTGGTGAACATGCCGCGCATGACCAGCCGCCAGCCGAGCACCAGACTGTTGAGCGTCAACAGAACCGCCATATTGCTGTCGGGTGGGACCAGTGCCGGGAAATCCTGGATCGGCGGGTAGACGGCCCGCGCCGCGGCAAACAGCACTGCGAGCAGCAAGGCAAAATAGGCGAACAGGGTCAGCAGCGCGGTCACCACCGCCTTGCGGTCGCGGATCAGCATCCAGCGGTCGGCCAGCCCGCCCGGCCAGCCGAGCCGGTCCCAACCCTGCAGCGCGATGCCGAGCAGCCAGCGGGATTTCTGGCGGATGGCGCTGTCGAGCGTCCCGGGAAAATGCTCGCGGGTGGCAACGGCGGCCGTGCCGGCTTCACTGCGGATGCGGACCAGCGCCCCACGCCCGCCCAACGAGCGGATCTTGAGGCCAAGTTCATAGTCTTCGGTGAGACAGGTCGCATCAAAGGGAAGGTGGCCCGCCAGGGCCGAGATGCGCCCGAGCATCGTGCGCTCAATCGCGCACGCAACGCCAGCGCTCGGGACCGCAGCGCCAATTGCCTCCCGGACAATGATGTCCTTGGTATGGGCTTCGGCGAACTCGTCCATATAATGTCCGGCGACCCAGGGCGCGTTCCGGTCGGGCAGCGGCATCACCGGCAGCTGCACCATCGCCAGTTTCGGAATGAGATGATCGAACACGTTCAGCTCGTTACGGTCGACCACATCCTCCGCATCATGCAGCACCAGTGCCTTGAACCGGATACCGGCGGACCGTTCATGGACGACGGCGGCGCGCCATAAAGCGTTCAGGCAATCGGCCTTGGTGGTCGGGCCATTCCAGCCAACGGTGACGCAGGCGATCCGGTCATCGGCGATTGCCTGGACTTCGGAAATCGTCGCCTGATCGTTGAGGTAGGTCCCGACAAATATCCGGTATCGCGGGTAATCCAGCGTCGCGAGACTGTGGCGGAGCATGTCGCCGATGACAGCGGATTCGTCCCAAGCAGGCACGATGATGGCAATCCAGCCTGGCTCGGCACGTCGCAGATCAACGGCGCGGGCACGCGGATGGCGGGTGTAGACAAACAACCGCCGCCAGCAAAAGCGCGCGATATAGATGAGGTCGACAAGCAGGTCATCAAGGCTGCTGATCGCAACGCCGATGGCAACGACCATGATAAATTCACGAATTGTGACAAAGAGGGTCGCGGCAACTTCAATCGAAATATCGGCGTTCACCATGTCGAATCCGCTACAACCCTGCTGCATCATTCAGGTGCTTGGCTTTTTGTGCAAGTGCTGTGCATGATGGCTGCGGATGCTGTACATACGACAGCGATCCGGACCTGATCGATTGCAAGGGGCAGCTGCAAATATGCTGACGATCAAGGAAGTGCAGGCCTACGTCCGTGATATTGCGGTCGTCCAAACCTATGACGAGCTGGAGGGGCGCCTGTCCGACATCCTCGGCAGGCTCGGCTTTGCCTATTATGCCTTGGTCCATCATGTGAATGTGGTGTCACCGCCCTTGGGGTTCGTGAAGGTCACCAATTATCCGCTAGCGTGGCGGGAGGATTTCACCACGTACCGTTATTATGCCGATGATCCGACCCGGGTTGCCTGCCAGATGACCGCGTCGCCGTTCCTGTGGAACAAGCTTGATGCCATCATCCGCCTGACCAAGCGGCAGCATGATTTCATGAATGGGGCGCGTCACCGGGGGCTGGGGCTTGGCTATACGATTCCCATCCACGTCCCGGGCCGGATTTCAGGCTCGGTCAATCTGGCGACCGGCCCCGAGGTTGAAATTCCCAAGGACGCGTTGCCGATTGCGCACCATATTGCGGTTTACACCTTCGAAGCCGCCCGGCGAATCGCCGAGGAGTTCGCGACGCTGGATCAGGACCCCGTCCATCTATCGAACCGCCAGATGGAAGTGCTGAGCCTCGTCGCCAAGGGCAAAAGCAACTGGTCGGCAGCGCAAATCCTCGGAATCGGCGAACGCACGGTTAAAGAACATCTGCAGGAAGCCATGCTAAGTTACGGGGTTTCCTCGCGCACGGAGCTGGTCGTACGCAGCCTGTTCGATGGGAATTTGAGCTTTGCCGATGTGATTCCCTTCACCCGGAGTCGCCTCGACTAATCCACCGCACCCGTCCGGTTGACCGGGTATCGTCGAATCCATTGCGGCTTATTTTGAACATCTCGCCCGAGATGTTCAGGAGGCCGTCGTGATCAATGTAGTTACAGCAGAGAATCGCGATCGGTACGAAGTGTTACTACGTGACATGCACCGGGATCGGAAACGCGTGTTCGTTGATCGCCTGAAATGGTCCGTCCCGGTCGTAGATGGGGACAAGGAAATCGACCAGTTTGACCATGATGGCGCGGTCTATCTGATCATTTCGGGGCCGGATCAGCGCCACCTCGGCTCGGCCCGGCTGTTGCCGTCAACCCGCCCGCATATCCTTGGCAGCCTGTTTCCACAGTTGTGCGCCGAACCGGTTCCGGTTGGCCCTCATATCTGGGAAATGACCCGGCTGGTCTATTCGCCGGACCTGACCAATGTTGACGCGTTGAACCGGACCCGGATGATGCTGCGGCTGGCGTTGGTCGAGTTCGCCCTGTCCATCGGCATTCGCCACTATAGCTGCATCGTGCGGATGGATTTCCTGCCGACGGTGTTGTCGGCGGGCTGGGTCGCCATTCCGCTCGGCTTTCCGACCGATATCGGCGGGGAACTGACGACAGCGGTGCAGATCGACATTGATGCCGCTGCCTTGCGGGCGGTGCGCGACAAATATGGCTTCCATGAGCCGGTCCTGACCTTTGACTATCCGAGGCCTGCCCTGGCCGCGTGATGACAGCGCAGTCCTTTCGCGTTGTCCCCCCCGCCGAGCCGGCTGCCCCCCCGCCGGCTCGGCGAATGGGCGCGGTCGGCCGAATTGCTCGAATCCCGCTGTCGGGAAGCGCTGACCATATTGGGGGCGCTGCGCGACAGTCGGCTGCTGGTGGCCCCGGTCGCGGTTGCCGACCGGGAACGGCAGATGACCGGCGTTGCCCTGCTCGAAATGCTGGAGGTGCGGCTGCGGGATGCGCTCAGCAGCTATTCCCCGCCGACCCCAGATGAATTGCGGCGAACCGATTGCGTCTGATTGCTTGAGAAGCATCGCCGGGCGCGGCATGATCAGCGCATGAAACAATATCTGGAATTGATGGACCGGGTCAGGCGGCACGGCGTGCGCCGGGAGGACCGGACCGGCACCGGCACGCTCAGCATTTTCGGCCACCAGATGCGCTTTGACCTGGCCGAGGGGTTTCCGCTGGTCACCACGAAAAAACTGCACCTGAAATCCATCGTTCACGAGCTGCTGTGGTTCCTGAAAGGCGAAACCAATATCGCCTATCTGAAGGCGAACAATGTCGGCATCTGGGACGAATGGGCCGACGAAGGCGGCGAACTCGGGCCGGTGTACGGCAAACAGTGGCGCCGCTGGGAAACGGCGGACGGGCGGGTCATCGACCAAATGGCGCAGCTGGTGGACGCGATCCGGACCAATCCCAATTCCCGCCGCCTGATCGTCTCCGCCTGGAATGTTGGGGATGTGGAGGCGATGGCATTGCCGCCGTGCCACTGCCTGTTCCAATTCTATGTGGCCGACCGCAAACTCAGCTGCCAGCTTTACCAGCGCAGCGCCGACATTTTCCTCGGCGTACCCTTCAATATCGCCAGCTATGCGTTGCTGACCTTGATGATGGCGCAAGCCACCGGCTTGCAGCCCGGAGAGTTTATCCACACGCTCGGCGATGCGCATCTCTATCTCAATCACCTGGATCAGGCCGACCTGCAGCTGTCGCGAACGCCGCACCCGCTCCCAGTGATGCACATCAACCCGGCGGTCACCGACCTGTTCGCCTTCGAATATGGTGATTTCGAACTAACGGGCTACACCGCCGATCCGCACATCAAAGCGGCGGTGGCGGTGTGAGCCACCCGACGATCAGCCTCATCGTCGCCCGGGCCGACAATGGTGTCATCGGCAACAACGGCGGCCTGCCGTGGCGTTTGTCCGCCGACATGCGCCATTTCAAACGCCTGACCATCGGCAAGCCGGTGATCATGGGCCGCAAGACCTTTGACTCGATCGGCAAGCCGCTTGTCGGGCGGCACAATATCGTGCTGACGCGGGACAACGCTTGGCGCGCCGAAGGCGTGACCGTGGTCACCAATCTTGCCGAGGCGATTGCGGCGGCGGGGCACAATCCCCAGGCGCGGGCCGATGAGCTGATGATCATCGGCGGCGCGCAGGTCTATGCCGACGCCCTGCCGATTGCGACGCGCATCTATCTGACCGAGGTTCATGCAACGCCCGCAGGTGATACGGTCCTGCCAGCCTTTGGCGCAGATCGCTGGGTCGAAGTGGCGCGAGAGGGGCACGGGGCCGATGGCGACACGCCCGCGCACAGCTTTGTGACCCTTGAACGACGCTGAGATTGCCGGGGCGTTGCAACCGGGCTATCCCGACCGGCAAGTGTGTCGCGGCGGAGACGGAATGGAGCGGTTCGACAGCGGTGGCGTCCTGCCGGACCGGTTGCGCGGCGGCGTCGCAGCACTCGGCAATTTCGACGGGTTCCACCTCGGCCATCAGGCGGTGGTGGCGCGGGCAGTGGCGCTGGCCAAGGCGCGCGGGGTTCCGGCACTGGTCGTCACATTTGACCCGCACCCCGCCCGGCTGTTTCGCCCCGACGCGCCGCCGTTTTCGCTGACCAGCGTTGATCAGCGACTGGACCTGTTCGCCGCCGCCGGTGTCGACGCGGCAACCATCCTCCACTTTGATCAGGCCTTTGCCCAAGTGACGGCTGAGGGTTTCATGGCGGATTGGCTGCGGGATCGGCTCGGCCTGTCGGGCGTGGTCACCGGCGATGATTTTACCTTTGGCAAAGGACGGGGCGGCAGCGTCGGGATGCTGGCGTCGGATGGCCCGCAATATGGTTTCAGCGCGGAAACCGTCGCACCGATCTGCGCCGCCGATGGCAGTACGGTTTCGTCGACGCTGATCCGGGAGGCGTTGCAAGCCGCCGATCCGGACACCGCAACCCGTCTGCTGACCCGCCCCTTCACCATCAAGGGCATCGTCGAGCACGGCGACAAGCGCGGCCGGACCATCGATTTTCCCACCGCCAATCTGGCGCTCGGCCCCTATCTGCGCCCAGCCTACGGGGTCTATGCAGTCCGGGTCTGCCTTGCCGATGGGTCACGTGTTGATGGAGTCGCCAATCTCGGTGTGCGACCGATGTTCACGCCGCCGAAGGAATTGCTGGAGACGTACCTGTTCGACTGGTCGGGTGACCTGTACGGCCAGACCATTGCCGTCGAGCTCTACCATTTCATCCGCCCGGAATGGAAACTGGATGGGCTGGACGCGCTTCGGGCGCAGATCGCCAAAGACTGCGACGACGCGCGGCGGCTGCTGTCTGCTTAGTGCCGGAAGTGGCGCATGCCGGTGAAGACCATTGCCAGCCCGCGTTCATCGGCTGCAGCGATTACGTCGGCATCGCGGATTGAACCACCCGGCTGGATGACCGCCGTGGCTCCGGCCTCGGCGGCGGAGATCAAGCCGTCGGGAAAGGGGAAAAACGCGTCGGAGGCGACCGCTGACCCGATCGTGCGCGGTTCGGCCCACCCGGCGGCAGCGGCGGCATCCTTGGCCTTCCAGGCGGCGATACGGGCGGAATCGAGCCGGCTCATCTGTCCTGCCCCGATACCGGCGGTCGCACCGTCTTTGGCGTAGACGATGGCGTTGGACTTGACGTGTCGCGCCACGGTCCAGGCGAACAGCATGTCCGCCATCTCCCGCTCCGTCGGGGCGCGCTTGGTGACCAGTTTCAGGTCGGCTTCGGTCACCGCGCCATTGTCGCGGGTCTGGATCAGGTAACCGCCGGCAATTGTCTTGATTGAAAGCCCGCCGCGACGCGGGTCGGGCAGGGCACCGGTCAGCAGCAGCCGGAGGTTCTTCTTGGCTGCAAACACTGCCCGCGCGCCTTCGTCGGCGTCAGGTGCCACGACAACCTCGGTGAAGATCGCAGCTATTGCCTCGGCCGTGGCCGCATCGAGCGGGCGGTTGACCGCAATAATTCCGCCAAAGGCCGAAACCGGGTCGCAGGCAAAGGCGGCGGCATAAGCCTCTGCCAGGGTCGCCCCGGTTGCAACGCCGCACGGGTTGGCATGTTTGATGATCGCAACAGCGGGCGGGCCGTCCCGGAACTCGGCGATCAACTCCAGTGCGCCGTCGGCGTCGTTCAGATTGTTGTAGCTGAGTTCCTTGCCCTGCACCTGTGTGGCCTGCCCGATCCCGCGTGAATGCGGCCCTGCCGGAGTGTAGAATGCGGCCTTCTGGTGTGGGTTCTCCCCGTAGCGCAGCTCGGTGCCAAGTTCGGCGATCATCGGCAGGGTGTCGAGGAACAGCTTTTGCTGATCGGCAAATCCGAACCAGGAGGCAATCATCGAATCGTAGGTCGCCGTATGCGCAAAGGCCTTGGCAGCAAGCCGTTTGCGCAAGCCAAGCGAGGTTGCTCCGCCTGACGTATCCAGTTCGGCAATCAGCGCCGGATAATCAGCGGCATCGGTGACGCAAGCGACAAATCCGTGGTTCTTCGCCGCTGACCGCACCATCGCCGGACCGCCAATATCGATATTCTCGATAATCTCGTCGCGCCCCGCCCCTTTGGCGACAGTCGCGGCAAAGGGGTAGAGATTGACGATCAGCAGGTCGATCGCACCGATCCCGTGCGCCTGCATTGATGCGGCATGGTCGGGATGGTCGCGCAGCGCCAGCAACCCGCCGTGGATGGTCGGGTGCAGGGTCTTGACCCGGCCGTCCATCATTTCGGGAAAGCCGGTGTGATCTGAGACATCGGTCACCGCATGGCCAAGCGTGCGCAGATGCGTGGCGGTGCCGCCGGTCGACAGGATCTGGACCCCGTGACGCGTCAGAGCCTGCGCCAGATCGGCAAGACCCGCCTTGTCAGAAACCGAAATGAGCGCGCGCGTGACCTTCACGGCATCGGACATGAGTATCTCCCGGGAAAATTTGCGTCTGCATTCGCGTTGCACGGCGCGGATTGCAAGAGCGGAACGTCAGCGGACCCGTTTCAGCGACCAGTTGACACTGGCCCCGTCCCGGGTGGTTTCGCCGCTCACCACCAATTGCTGGGTTGGGGTCGGACGGCCATCGTCGGCAATGACCAGCGAATCCTCCAGCTTCAACGCCCCGCCCCGCGCCCGGAACTGCCAGAGGTTGCCCGAACCCAGCTTCAGCAGCGCCCCGCTGCCGTCAGCAGTGGGAGACGCCTCCACATCGGTTGCCAGATGGAACCGGACATCGAAGCGTGCATCGGCAGCCTTGCGGGACGGCTTGCCGCCGGGCGGCGCCAGTTCATCCTCGCAGCGCAAGTCGCCCCCATCCGCCGAGAGATAGAGTTTTCGGGTGTGGACAAGGGCGTGGCGGCGGACATAGCCGTCGTGGCTAGCCTCGACCCAAATGCCTTCCTCGCTCTCCTGACGGCTGGCGACAACCTCCTCAACCCCGCGCCCCAATGTACCATCGTCACGGATGCGGGTTGAATTGGTATCGGCGAGGGTCAGCGTCGAATGTGCCGCCGTGGTGCGGAGGCCATCTGCCAGTTCGGCAGGCAGCGGCCTTGGCAAGCCGGAGGTGCCGCCGCAGTTGACGATGATCCGGTTCGGCCCGTCCGACAGCTCAAAGGCCAGCGTCCCGGCATGGGCGCACGTGGAGGCGCGGGCAACCGGTGGCGGCCCGGCGTCGAGGACCAAGGTCGTGCGGTTCGCGGTCATGCGCTGAACCCCGGACCAGCGGCCATTCTGTGTCGCCTTTTCCATGATCCCTGATGCATCGACCGCTTTGGCGGCGCGGGACGCAAAGCCTGACGGGCTGCCATGCATCGCCACCAGCCCGCCATCGCCCAGCAGCAGCGCCTTCACGCCCGGGACCGCCCGCGCCAAACCATCGGCCACCAGGTCGGCCGGACGCAGCTGACGGGCCACATAGAGCGCCTGCATGGTCAACAATCGTTCGAGCACGCGGACATGATCGAGCGGGCTGCGGCTGACCACCCCGCCGTCGGGCAGCAGCAGTGCCGACAGCGCCTTGTCGATCTGCCCTTCCACCTTCACCTGCCGTGCCTCCCCACCCGGCAGCAGCAGCGCCGCCGCCAGCAGTCCGGTCAGCGCATCGAGCCGCGCCAGTCCATCCGGGGTTTTGTCGACTGCGCGTTCGATATGGCGGGCGGCGCGGGCGAGGTGATTGAGAACGTTGGAGCGGTGGACCAGGTCATGTCCGCCGAGAAAATAAGGGGCGTAGCTGGCCCAGGCGACCAGACGCTGCCCCGACAAGTCGGGCCGCCAGGCTGCCGGTTCAAACTCGGCGAAATGCGCCAGCCAGGCCCGCACCAGTTTTTCCGCAGCGCGTGCGCCAGCCTCCCGGTCGGTTGCCGCCGCAATATCGCGCAGGAAGGCAAAGCTGTGCGCCCAGTCCCGCCATGCCTCCGGTGCGGCGGTCAGCGCGCTGGCAAAATCGCGCATTTCGATGGTGGTGCCCGCGTGGATCAGCTTCCCATCGGCAACCAATGCCCGACCGTGCGATACATCCCCCGCCACCGGATCATGCGGCACTGCCAGCAATTTCAGCGGGAAACGGCCCTTGAGGCGCATCTGGTGCAGCGGACTGCCGAGTTGCAGCCGGTGCAGGGTCAGCGACAGCCGCTCCCCAAGCGACAGCCCTTTGTCGCCGCCATCCCGGCTCAGCCGTTGTCCGGCCGGCGGCGTGTCGTCGTCCTTCACCCCCGCAGGCCGGCGATATTCGTGGCATAGGCGCCAGGACCGCCCCGGAAGGTCGCAGTGCCCGCCACCAGCACATCGGCCCCGGCGGCAATCACCCGGGGAGCGGTCACCGCATCAACGCCGCCGTCAACCTGCAGGTCGATGACCTTGCCCAGCTTGTCGATCGATTTGCGGATCGCCTCAATCTTGCGCAGTTGCGACTCGATGAACGACTGCCCGCCAAAGCCCGGATTGACGCTCATCACCAGCACCAGGTCGATTTCTTCGAGGATATAGTCGAGCATTTTGGCGGGCGTCGCCGGGTTGAGCGACACGCCCGCCTTCTTGCCGAGCGCCTTGATCCGCTGAACCGTGCGGTGCAGATGCGGCCCCGCCTCGGCATGGACGGTGATGATATCCGATCCGGCCTCGGCAAAGGCATCGAGGAAATGATCAACCGGCGCGATCATCAGATGCACGTCCATGACCTTGGCCGTGTGCGGGCGCAGCGCCTTCACCACGGCGGGGCCAATGGTCAGATTGGGCACGAAATGCCCGTCCATCACATCGACATGGATATAGTCGGCCCCGGCCAGATCGATGGCGCGAACCTCCTCACCAAGCCGCGCAAAATCAGCGCTGAGGATGGACGGCGCGATACGGATGGGCTGCTGCATTTGCAGGATGTAGCAGGGGGTGGGCGCAGGCGTCCAGATGGGTGACAGGCCAGCGTATTTCATGTCAGAAGATGGCATGACCATCATCGCTCTTGATCACGTCCAACTTGCCATGCCAACCGGCGGCGAGGATGCCGCTCGGGTATTTTATGCCGACATTCTCGGGCTGACCGAAATCCCCAAACCTGCCGAACTTGCGGGTCGTGGCGGCTGCTGGTTCGCGCGCGGCAATGTCCACGTCCACCTCGGCGTCGAGGCTGACTTTCGTCCCGCGAAGAAGGCCCATCCGGCGTTTCGGGTCGCAGGCCTAGCTGCGCTGCGCACCCAGCTTGATGACCATGGTCATGCGACCCGTGACGACATTGCAGTCGAGGGAATGGAACGATTTTTTGTCGATGACCCGTTCGGCAACCGAATTGAATTGATCGATGCCGGCTAGGCTCGCCTCAAGTACGCAATAAAGTCACGTCAAGCTCTTCTGGAATTTTCCGCTCCCAGCCATCGGTCGTCGACGCCTCTTGGGAGTTCATCCGGCCGGACTGGGTCAATCCGGATATTGTCATACAGCGCCAGTTGATTGATATTGGCGGTCGTGAGGGAATTTCTTTTCGCGCTACGGCACTATGCCGACCTTTCGGGCCGCGCCTCCCGACGAGAGTTCTGGCGGTTCATGTTGTGGTATCTGATCCTCACGATCATGCTGGTCGTCGCCGATGCCACTTTGGGCCGGGATGGCCGTTTCGGCCTAGCGGACATGGCCTATGTGGCGTTGTTTGTCCCCCAGTTGGCGTTGCAAGTGCGGCGTCTACATGACGTGGGCCTTTCGGGATATCAGGTGAAAAATAGTTTGATCGTCGGATTAAGCGGCCTGTCCTTGGTCGTCGCAGGCGG
Organism: Synechococcus sp. UW140; assembly: GCA_943368345.1. GTDB lineage: Bacteria > Pseudomonadota > Alphaproteobacteria > Sphingomonadales > Sphingomonadaceae > JADCGM01. The sequence continues at coordinate 69,937 of CALRKY020000003.1, forward strand.
TTCAGCCCAAATCATGGCGCTGGCCTACTTGGGCGTTGGGGTCGTGGCAGCGGCGTTTGCGCTGATAATTTTTATCTGGGTCTGTATGTTGATGCCGGGATCAAAGGGCCTAAACGAATACGGACCGATGCCATCCCGTCGCTAAATTCGGTTACCGCCGCTTCAACCGCGCAATGAAGAACCCATCCAGCTCCCCCGGAATCGTCCGCACCCAGCCCTCAGGCGACGGCGCGACTGTCGGCGGCAACTCATCCTGCGCCACCGGGTCAATCCGGATATTGTCATAGCGCGCCAGCAGCGCCTTGATCTGGTGCTCTCCTTCCTCGGGCTCCAGTGAGCAGACGCAATAGATCAGCCGCCCGTTGGCAGTCAGCAGGCCGAGGGCGCTGTCGATCAGTTCGGCTTGCAGTTTAAGCAGCGGGGCCAGCGCGCGTTCGCCCTTCAGGTGGAGCACGTCTGGGTGGCGGCGGAAGATGCCGGTCGCCGAACAAGGGGCGTCGAGCAAGATGTCGTCGACGGGCAGGCGCGGGGCCCATTCTCGGGCGTCGGCGGCGACCACTTCGGCGGTCAGGCCAGTGCGGGCGAGATTCTCGCGGACGCGGGCCAACCGGGCCTCGGCGATGTCCACCGCAATCACCTCGGCCCCGGCAGCGGCCAGCTGCATGGTCTTGCCGCCGGGGGCGGCGCACAGGTCAGCAATGCGCCTGCCGCGCACATCGCCCAGCAGGCGCGCGGGCAGGCCGGCGGCGAAATCCTGAACCCACCAATCCCCTTCGGCAAAGCCCGGCCAATCGGTCAGCGGGCCCTTGCGGCTGGTGCGGACATGGCCGGGGGCGAGCGATGTTCCCTCCAGTGCGGCCATAAACTCAGCGGTCCGGGCCGGATCACGCAGGGCAAGATCAGTCGGCGGTTCGTGCGCCAGCGCCTTTGACAAGCCCTCCAGTGCGTCGTCGCCCCAGGCCGTGTGCCAGCGCATTCCGACGACCTCGGGCAGCGTCGGGGTCTCTGGCAAAATGACCCCCTCCCGAAGCAACCGCGACAGCACGCCGTGGACCAGACGCCTTGGCCCGGATTCGACCAGCGGCAAGGCGGTCGCCACCACGGCATGATGCGGCGTATCAAGCAATATCGCCTGCGCCAGCGCGAGGCGCAGCACCATCCGGGCGCGGGCATCATGTGGCAATCGCCTGGCGGTCGCGCCGTCGATAAGGTCATCAAGATCGGGCAACCAGCGCAGCACCCCGCCGGTGATGGCGCGGGCCAGCGCCCGGTCGTCGGGACGGGTGACCTCGTTGAATGCATTGCCGAGTGCGGCCTCCAGCGGCTTGCCCTGCCACAGGACGGAAATCAGCAGCCGGAGCGCCGCGCGCCGCGCCGCCGTGCCCGAGGGGTCATTGTCATGCATGGTGCGGCGTGTCGGGGATGACCCGCACGCCTGTCAATGCACCGCGCCCCCGGAACCCTATTTTGCCGATGGTCGGTTTCCACCGAGGAAATGGCCAATCATCCGGAAATAACGGACCGGGAACAGCCGGGTGATCCAGTCGATCATCCGGGCGTCCGGGCCGATCAGCACCCGGTGCTGGCCGCGTTCCATGCCGCGGACGATGGTTTCGGCGGCCTGCTCCGGCGTGGTTTTCGCGGCCTGCTGGAATTGTTCATCCGAATCGAGTGCCTGCGGCTCACCGCCCATTCCGGCGATGAACTTGGCATTTTTGGCGACATTGGTCTTGATGCCGCCAGGGTGGACCCGGATGACGGTGACGTGCGGGTCGGTGACGGCGAGTTCCAGATGCATGGCCTCCGTCAGCCCGCGCACCGCATATTTGGAGGCATTGTAGGCGCTTTGCGTCGGGTAACCCATCATCCCGAACACCGACGAGATATTGACGATCCAACCGCGATCCGATTTGCGGACATGTGGCATCGCGGCGCGGCACCCCTCCACCACTGCGTCGAAATTCACCGCCATCACCCGGTCAAAATCCGCCTTCGGGCAATCGGCAAATGGCGCGACGACGGTCAACCCGGCATTGTTGATGATGCCGTCCAGCGCCCCGAATTCGGCGACGGCCCGGTCAACCCAGCCGCGCAGCCGGTCGCTGTCGGTCACATCAAACGCATCGGCGAAATGCGGATAATTGCCGAGCATGCGAGAGGTTTCCAGCAGGCCGGCATCATCCTTGTCAGCCAAGGCCAGTTTCGCACCCCGCCCCGCCAGATTGAGCGCCAACGCCCGCCCGATCCCGCTGCCGGCCCCGGTGATCGCAATCGTCCGTCCTGAAAGACTGTGCATTTTGCCCCCTTGAAATTATGGAGACCCTAAACCCACGACAGGAAGACGGGAAGCTGGATGGATAGGCAGGACGACAAGACCCCGGAACCGGCACCGCCGACCGCCACGCCGGACGTCAAACCCGACCTGCCAACCGAACATGGCGGCCGCAAAGGCCCCGAGCCGACCCGGTATGGCGACTGGGAAAAAGGCGGCATCGCGGTTGATTTTTAGGCGGTTGGCGGCGGCCGGCGGCGGGTACGCACCAGACCGGCGAATCCGAGACCGAACAGGCCGAGCATGCCAGGAGTCGGGATGGCTGAGAACATCCCTTGGGTTTGCATAAGGCTGTCGATCAGGCTGGCAAAGCTCGACACCCGTGTGTCGCCCGATAATTCACCGAAGCTGGAATTGGTGCACGCAGCCGATACCGGGGTGCTACCACTGTCCGCGCCCGGAAACCGGTTCGAATCGGGGTCGATCTGGCCGGGGCCGCAGGCGCCGTCGATGATTGAACCGGTGATACCGAAAGAGGTGATCCCGGCGAGCAAGCTGCCAATAAAGGTTCCGCCGCCCGAGTCCCCGGGTGAGGAATTGGCCTCGACCAACTGGTAGTCTGCTGGATTCTCGTTGCCGGGAATGCCGGCAAATAATTGTCCGTCCGACAGCCGCCGATAGACACCGGTCTGCGGCAGGCCTAGCGCTCCAAACACATCATTCTGCGAAAATCCGCTGTCAAAATCATAGAGCAACACATCGTTTCCAACGTCGGCAAATACCTGATCGCCGCTCGCTTCATAGATATTCTGACCCGCGCGCTTCGACCGACCGCCGATGGCATTGTTGGTGCCGCCGGTCCCTTCGCCGGTCGATCCGAAGCCGACCTTGGTGTGGATTTGGCCGAATTCGTCATTGCCCCGATAAATGCCATACCGATCGAACGATGCCGCGGCATCCTCGTCGAGGTACAGGGCGGCAATATCATTGGCCCCGACATTTCCGGTCCACGCCGGGTTCACCCAGACATGCGAGGCCTCATATTCGGTAAAGGTTCCACCGGAGGCGGAGGAGGCTGACCCAAAGCGCACCCGCACCCGGTTGAGGTCCACCGCGTCAACGCAGTGGGCGGCGGTCAGCAACACCCGGTTGGAGACCAATGTCGCGCTGCAGGTCGTGACGAACCCAGCGGTATCGAGCTGATCGGTGTTGACGATCAACCCGGCAGCCCCACTCCAGGTCGAGGCCGGGACCCGGAAATAGGGGTTGTTGATATCGGCGGCACTCGCGACCACAAGATTTTGCTGCAAGAGGTTGCGATTGGCGTCGAGCGACAGCGGGGCAGCAGCAACCGCACCGGCAAAGGTGAATGCCGCCCAGAATACCGCCTGAATTTGCAGCTGTCGGTTCATCAGTCTCTCACGCGATTATACTGACACCCAATGCCCGCTCTTTGCCAAGCAGAATCGGCGGCGTCTAGGTCCTGACCCTAGTCCCGTTCCGCGCGCAGCGGCCTCGCCAACAGAGCCGTGACCGTATCCTGAACGCTGGCTCGCCCGGCAATCAGCGCGGCTATGGCGGAGACAATGGGCATGTTCACACCCCGGGCGACAGCATCCTCCTCCAGCACTGGGGCGGTGAAAACCCCCTCCGCCACCGACGTACGGTCGGCCATCATGTCTGCTGCCAGTCGGCCCTGACCCAGACCGATCCCGAAGCTCATGTTGCGCGATGCGGTGCTGCCGCAGGTCAGGACCAGGTCACCAAGACCTGACAGGCCGGCCATCGTCTCCGCCTGTGCACCGCGCGCCAATCCGTACCGGGTCATTTCAGCAAACCCGCGCGCGATGATGGCGGCGCGGGCATTCTCCCCAAGCCCGGCCCCGATCACCACGCCGCAACCGATGGCGAGCACATTCTTCACCGCGCCGCCGATCTCCGCGCCGACGACATCGTCCGAAAGATAGAGCCGCAGCGCCGGTCGCGCGATCCGGGCCGCGAGGCGTTCCGCCAAACCTATGTCCTCGCAGGCCAGCGTCACAGCGGTCGGCAAACCGGCGGCCACTTCATGCGCAAAAGTCGGACCGGACAATACCGCCACCGGGCACATCGGCGCGGCGGCGCGCGCGACTTCGCTCATCAGCAGATAGGTCCCGGCCTCTATCCCCTTGGCACACAGGACCAGCGGGGTGTCGGCGGGAACAGCGCTGGTCGATAGGACAGCACGCAGATGTTGGGCGGGCGTCACGACCAGCCAGATGTCGCAACTGGCGAGGTCGGCCGTTACGTAAGTCGCCCGGACCCGGTGGTCGAGCTGCAAGCCCGGCAGAAACGGGCGGTTTTCATGGTCGGTATTGATGGCCGACACCACCTCCGGCTCGCGGGCCCAGATCAGGATGTCCTCCCCGTCGGCCGCAATCGCATTGGCCAGCGCTGTTCCCCACGCCCCCGCCCCCAATATACCGATCATGCCTTCACTCCTGCCCCCCGCGCTGGTGGTGCCTCCGCATCCAGCGGCCAGCGCGGGCGCGCTTGTGCGTCGAACCCGTCGGTCAATCCGAGTGCGAACCGCTCCGCTCCCGCCCACGCAATCATCGCGGCGTTGTCGGTACACAACCACAGCGGTGGCGCTGCAAAGGGCAGGTCGTGCCGGACGGCAAGCGCCTCAAGCGCGGTGCGGATTGCGCCATTTGCCGCCACGCCACCTGCCACGACCACTGCCGTCGCCTCTGGCATCGCGTCGATGGCGATCCGGGTCCGATCCGCCAGACAATCAACCACCGCCGCCTGAAAACTCGCCGCAAGATCGGCAACCGGGGCCTGGTTTGCCTGAAAGGCCCGCAACACCGCCGTTTTCAGCCCGGCAAAGGAAAAATGTGGCTCCCCAGATCCAACCAAGGGCCGTGGGAATTTGACCGCCCGGGGGTTCCCGTCCCGGGCCACTCGCTCAACCGCCGGACCACCGGGGAATCCAAGGCCGAGAATCTTCGCAACCTTGTCAAAAGCCTCGCCCGCCGCATCGTCGATGGTCGTCGCCAGCCGCCGATAGCGCCCGACTCCGTGCACGGCGAGCAGCTGGCAATGGCCGCCAGACACCAGCAGCAGCAGATAGGGAAAGCGGAGACCGGCATCGGCGAGGCGCGGCGACAACGCGTGCCCTTCCAGATGATTGACCGCGATCAGCGGCTTGCCTGCAGCCAGCGCCAGCGCCTTGCCGGTGACCAACCCGACCATCACGCCGCCGATCAGCCCTGGCCCAGCCGTTGCCGCTATGGCATCGACACCCGCCAGCGTGATACCGGCATCGCGCAGCACGTCGGCGACCATCGGCGTCAACACCTCGACATGGGCGCGCGCCGCAATCTCCGGCACGACCCCGCCAAAGGGGCGGTGCGCCGAGTCCTGGCTGGCGATCCGCTGCGCGACGATGGTCCGGTCGGACCGGACCAGCGCGACCGCCGTCTCATCGCAGCTGGATTCAAGGCCGAGGACGAGGCTCATGCCGAATGCGAGCCGTTCAGGTGCGCGAACCATTTGGCCTCCAGCGCTGCATCGAGGTCGATGCCCTCCCGGAGAGCGAACAGCAGGATCGTTGCCACCACGTCGGCGGCCTCATCGGCCAGATCGGCCCGCAGGTCGGAGTTGGTCTCCCGCCGGGCGCGTCCGTCCAACCGCAACCAGGCCTGGGTCAGCTCGCCAACTTCTTCGGCCAGCTTCAGGACCGGCCAGTCGCCGCTGCGGTCGATCTTGTGCGACGATGCGTAGAGATCAGACACAACCATCAGGCGGGTCGCCAGATCGGTGAGTGGCTTTGCAGACATTGGTCGCGGGCTCCTTGCAGCGTCCGCGCTGCCCTAGCATAAGCACCGGCCATGACCACAATGTTGAAACTGGGCACGCGTGGGTCCCCCTTGGCACTGGTTCAAGCCCGGATGACCGCCGCCGCGCTGTGCGCCGCGCATGGCTGGGCGGACGGGGCGGTGGAAATCGTCATCGTCTCGACCACAGGCGATCGGGTTCAGGACCGGCCGCTTGCCGACATTGGTGGCAAGGCGCTCTGGACCAAGGAACTCGACGCGGCGCTGCTTGACCGGCGGATCGATATTGCGGTGCATTCGATGAAGGATGTCGAAACCCGAAGGCCGGACGGGCTGACGGTCGCGGCGATGCTGCCCCGTGCCGATGTCAGGGACCGTTTGATCGGTTCGGTCTCGCATGTTGAGACGTTGCCGAAGGGGGCACGGCTTGGAACATCATCACCGCGCCGCGCTGCGCAGGCCCTGTCGATCCGGCCCGACCTCCGCATTGTGCCGCTGCGGGGCAATGTCGATACCCGGCTTGGCAAGGTCACGGCGGGGGAGGTTGAGGCCACGCTGCTGGCGGCGGCAGGCCTCGACCGGCTCGGTCGCGGCGACGTGGGCAGTGCGCAGCCGGTGGGGCAGTTCCTCCCGGCACCCGGTCAGGGTGCCGTCGGGATAGAGGCGCGGCTGGCGGATGCGGCGACGCTTCAGTTACTGGCCCCGATCACCTGTCCGGCAAGTTTTGCTGCTGTTGCCGCCGAGCGGGCCGTGCTGGATGCGCTGGGCGGCAGCTGCCATTCCGCACTGGCGGCTTATGCAGAGATATCCGACGGCAACATGCACCTCCGTGCAGAGATCCTGACACCGGATGGGCGGGAGCGTGTGACAGGCGACCGTCATTTCGCCGTCGCGGACGCTGCCGTCGTTGCTGGAGAGCTCGCCACCGAATTGCTGTGCCGGGCCAGCCCCGCTCTCCGAGCAGATTTTGGGCGCTAGGCCTTGGCGACCGTCCTGATCACCCGACCGGAACCCGGGGCATCGGCGACCGCTGCGACCCTTCGTGCGGCGGGGCATCGGGCGATCATTTCCCCGATCCTCTCCACCGTCCCGGTTGCCTGGGAGGTGCCGGACGACGCCTTTGATGCGGTGATGCTGACCAGCGAGGCCGCACCCCGGCTGGCCGGACCGGGGGCGAGGCGATTCGTCCATCTGCCGACATTCTGCGTCGGCTCGGTCACGCTGGCCGCCGCGAAGGCAGCAGGGTTCGCCGATGCGCGGCCGGGACCGGGTGGGGCGGTTCCGCTCGCTAAAATGATTGCGGCGGAGGGGTTCCGCCACATCCTGCACCTTGCTGCCCGCGACCGGACACCGGTTCCGCCACAGTTTGCGAATATCACGGTGTGCACCGTCTACGCCGCTGAAATCGGGGGATTGTCGGCAGAGGCCGTTGCCGCACTTCATGCCGGCGAGATTGACTGGGCGCTGCTATTTTCCACCCGGAGCGCCACCGAATTTGCCGCCGCCTGCCCGGAGCGGGAGCGGGTGTCGATTGCCGCGATCAGCGAAGATGTGCTGGCCGCGGCGGGCTCGGGGTGGCGCAATGCCGTCCAGGCCACCGCCACCAGCGAACTCGCCGTCTTGGCGGCGGCGGGCCTAACGTGCGACAAGCAGCCATAGGGTCCTGACCCGGCAATTGGGAGACACACCGGCATGGATGATTTTATCGCGGATCGCCCGGCCTATGGTTCGTACAGTGCCACGCCGCCGCCGCCACCGCCTGCAAAACCCGGCGGTACGCGCTGGGCGTGGATCATTGCCATTGCCGCGATCATGTTTGCGCTCGGGCTTTTGCTCAATCCCTGGTTCGAAGCCAATGTCCGCGACCGCCTGCCCGGTGGCGGGTCGAACAGCAAAGCCGCCATGCAGAAACTGGTTCAGACCCAGGCTCAGGAGATTGCCAGCCTGAACAGCCGACTGTCGGCCCTGGAGCGGGCACCGGCCAAGTCGGGCGGTGATCCGGCCCGGATCGTGCGCGCCGAAGCCCAGGTCAACGCCCTGCAATCACAGGTCGGAGCGCTCGGGGTGAAGGTTGAAGGCGCGGTGACCGAGGCGGCACAGGACGCGCAAACCGCGCAGGGCGTGATGCTGGCGGCATCGGCGCGCCGGGTCATCGACAGCGGACAAGCGCTAGGGCCGCTCGAACCGCCGCTCCGTGCCCGCTTTGGCCAAAGTTATCCGGGGCCGGTCGAGGCACTGGTGGCAGCGGGCAACCGCCCGATCACCCTGACCCGGCTCCAGCAGGATTTCGCCCGGGTGGCCGAGACTTTGAGTGCGAAGTCGGCACCGCCTGAGACTTGGTGGGCAACTTTCATGGCGGCGATTGGCGAGATCGCCACGGTCCGCCGCAGCGGCGCGGTTCAGATCGACCCAGCCGAAGTCGCCGCCAATGCCTCGGCACGGCTCGACAGCGGTGACGTTGCCGGGGCCATCGCCCTCCTGTCCCGCCTGCCCCCCGACCGCAGCCTGACAACCTGGCTCGCCGACGCCAAACGCTACCGCGCCGCCCAATCCGCCCTCGCCCAGATCGAGGCGGCAGCGCTCGCACCACAAGGCGTAGTGGAGACAGGCGATAGGCCTTAGGCGACCCCGGTCAACACGGTCTCGGGTCCGGCACGGTTCGAAAAGTAGACCGTCGAGAATCCGCCGAAACGCCCTGCTCGACCCCATCCCTGCGCCAGTTGGGCCTGGCAGCATTTTGAGATTCCCCCAAGGTCACCGATAATCGCGCCATTTTGGTCAACAATACCCCGGGCCGTGAATGCCGCAACCTTGCCGCTGTCAATGTGGAGAGGCGGTGGACGGCACCGGCCTGCCGCGCTAGCTTTGGTTCGACGGCGCAGGGCTGCCGCGAAGGAAAAATCGATGAAAACCTACATCATTGCCTATTTCAGCACCGCGGTCGCGTTCGTCTGTATTGATGCGATCTGGCTGACCAATGCGGCGGAGCTGCTGTATCAGCCGGAGCTTGGCGATATGCTGCTGCCGGAGTTCAAGCTGGCGCCCGCCGTGCTGTTCTACCTGATGTACATGGTCGGGATCGTGGTGTTTGCCGTCGCTCCGGCGCTCGGCGACGGCAAATGGTCCACCGCCACCTGGCGGGGGGCGCTGTTCGGGCTCATCGCCTATGCGACCTATGACCTTACCAATCAGGCAACGCTGAAAGGTTGGTCAACCCTCGTGACCGTCGCCGATCTGATCTGGGGGACGTTCCTCACTGGAACCGCCGCGACTGTCGGATATCTGCTGACCAAACGGCTCGCGCCGCAGCCCGCCTAGGCTGAGGGTTTTAGCAGATAGTGGCTGACGCCCCACGCCTCGCCGCTGGCGTGCCCGAACAGGCCGGCGGTGGCGAGGTAGAAGAGCCGCCAGCGCCGCCGCCAGAGTGGGGCCAGATCGCCGTAGACCTCCCGTAGCAGCTGATCGATCCGGGGACGGTTCGCGTCGAAATTTTCAAGCCAGTGGACGGCGGTTTGCTGATAGTGCCGCCCGCTCCAATGCCATTGCTGTTCAAGCGCAAAGCTGTCGGGGAAATGCCCGATCAGGCCCCGGCTCGGCATGATCCCGCCGGTGAAAAAATGCTGGGCGATCCAATCGTCCTTGTCGGCCCTATCAAAGCGATAGGGCTGGCTGCGGTGGGTGAAGACATGGATGAACAACCGGCCATCGGCCTTCAGCCAAGACTTAACCCGGGCCAGCAGCGCCGTCCAATTGGCCATATGTTCAAACATTTCGACGGACACTACCCGGTCAAACAGACCCTCGGGCTGGAAATCATTCATGTCGGCGGTGATGACCGTGACATTGGTGAGACCGGCGGCCTTCGCCTGGCTTTCGATATAGGCACGCTGCGGGGCGGAGTTTGACACGGCGACGATCTGGCTGCCGGGAAAGCGGGCGGCCATGTACAGCGTCAGCGAGCCCCAGCCGCAGCCGAGTTCGAGGATGCGCTGCCCATCCTTCAGGTCGGCATGGCTGACGGTTTCGGCGAGCGCATGATCTTCGGCCTCTGCCAGCGTTTCCTTGCCTGTCGGGTAGAGACAACTGCTGTACTTCCGGCGCGGCCCGAGGGTCAGCACGAAAAATTCCGGAGGCAGTTCATAATGTTGTTCGTTCGCTGCATCGGTATGTTCGGCAATCGGATGGTCGGTCATGGTTAGGGCGAAGGCCGGTTCGGTGCTCGCCGGGACGCTGGCCAGTCGACGATTGGTACGCCCGACCAAAAATTCGATGCCAAGGCGTGTGACGGAATCCGGAAGCGGCAGGGTTTCGACGGCACGGGTGGCAACTTCGATCAGGCTCATGAAATGGCATCCTCGGTTCAGGGACAGGCGACGGAATAGAATGGAAACACTGGTCTGCAAATGTCAGTTTGCAGCCGTGGGAGTGTGGGTCACGTGATTGGCAGCAAATACGTGGAGATAGAATCTTCGGATGCTGGTCGTGATCGCAAATCCAAAGCGCATCCGGCTTCGTATGATAGAAAAGGCCCGCGAGGGGCGGGAGGATGTTGCGCGTGACGGGAATGAGGGATCAGGGGGCGATGACCGTTGCCGTGGTGGGCAGCGGCATATCCGGCCTGTCAGCGGCTTGGCTGCTGTCGCAGCGCCACCGGGTCACGCTGTTCGAGGCGGATGACCGGATCGGCGGACATAGTCATACGGTCGATGCTGGGCCGGTAGCGGTCGACACCGGGTTCATCATTTTCAACGAGCAGACCTACCCAAACCTGACCGCGCTGTTCCGGCATCTGGATGTGCCGACCAAATTGGCGGTGATGACGCTTGGCATTTCGCTAGGTGATGGACGGCTGGAATATTCCGGAACCAATTTGCGCGGTCTGTTTGCCCAATGGCGCAATCTGGTGCGCCCCCGGTTTTGGTCGATGCTGCGCGATCTCGTGCGATTTTATCGTAGCGCCGGCAGCGATGTTGCCGCTCTGGGCGATATGAGCCTTGGCGATTACCTCGACAGCCGGGGCTATGGTCAGGCGTTCCGGGATGATCACCTCTACCCGATGGCCGCCGCAATTTGGTCAACACCTGCCACCGACATGCCGAGCTACCCGGCGGCGGTGTTCATCCGCTTCTGGGAAAATCACGGGCTGCTGAAACTGTCGGCCCGCCCGCCGTGGCGGACTGTCGATGGCGGGAGCCGGGCCTATGTCGAGCGATTGACGCGGTCCTTTGCCGATCGAATCCGGCCGGGACAGCCGGTCACGTCCATCCGCCGCCTGGCCGACGGGATAGAAATCACCACAGCGGGGACTGCACCAGAGCGGTTCGATCATGTCGTCATCGCCACCCACGCCGATCAGGCGCTGCGCCTGCTGGCTGACCCGGATGCGCGGGAGCGCAGCATTCTCGGTGCGTTCAAATATCAGCCGAATGACACCATCCTCCACACCGACCCGGCCCTGATGCCCAAGCGCCGCCGGGTGTGGTCGAGCTGGAATTATCTGTCGGGTACGGTGAAAGGCGCTTCCGCGCTGTCGGTCACCTATTGGATGAACCCGCTGCAAAGCTTGGTTAGTGAACGTCCGCTGTTCGTGTCCTTGAACCCGATCGAGCAACCCGATCCGGCGCTGGTCATCCGCCGCGACCTGTATGAGCATCCTGTGTTTGATGCCGGGACCCGCGTTGCGCAAGGCGAGCTTTGGTCGTTGCAGGGGGTCCGCAACAGCTGGTTCTGCGGGGCCTATTTCGGGGCCGGGTTCCACGAGGATGGGCTACAGGCAGGACTTGCGGTGGCCGAGCAATTGGGCGGGGTGCGGCGTCCCTGGACGGTGGCCGACGAATCGGGCCGAATCCAGATCACCGATGCACCGGCTGCGGCGCTGCGATTGGTTGCCGCATGACAGCGTCCGCCATCTACGCCGGGCATGTCATGCACCGGCGGGTCCGCCCGCGCGTTCACAAGCTGCGCTACCGGATGTTTTCGCTGCTGCTCGATCTGGACGAGATTGACGGACTGGCGAAACGGCTGCGGTTGTTCTCCCGCGGGCGGTTCAACCTGTTTGCCCTGCACGACCGCGACTATGGGGCGGGCACCGCCGAGCCGCTGCGAACGCAGGTGGAGGCCCATATGTCGGCGGCGGGCATGGCCCCGGATGGTGGACCGATCCGCCTGCTGACCATGCCGCGCCTGCTCGGTTTCGCCTTCAACCCGCTCAGTGTGTATTTCTGCCACCGGAAGGACGGCGAGCTTGTCGCGATCCTGTACGAGGTCAACAACACCTTTGGGCAGCGGCACAGCTATCTGCTGCCAGTCGCCGCGGACGTAGCCGCCCCGATCCGGCAGACCACGCCCAAGCGTTTTCACGTTTCGCCGTTCATGGCGATGGACATGACCTATGATTTCCGGGTGATGCCGCCCGCAGATCGGTTGGCCATCTCCATTGCTGTGGGTGATGCCGATGGCCGGATGATGACCGCGCTGCACACCGCCGCCCGCCGCCCGCTGTCAGATGCGGCGTTGGCACGCGCCGCGATTGTCTATCCGTTGCTGACCGCGAAGGTCGTTGCCGGCATCCTGTGGGAAGCCCTGCTCCTGTGGTTGAAAGGCGTTGCCGTGCACCGACTGCCACAGGCCCCCGATCACCCCGTCACCAGCCCGTTGCTGCAGTCCCGTTGAAAGGCGTCCCCATGTTGCTGAACAGCCCGAGCCCGGACGACATTGTCACCGCGAACCCCCGCCCGGCACCGCGCGGCATCGGCCCGTGGCTGATGATGCGGGTGCTGCGCAAATTGGTCAGCGGGCGGATCACCATCATCACCCCGTCGGGCGAACGCTTCGACCATAAGGCCGCGCAGCCTGGGCCGGAGGCCGTCATGGTCATCCACAACTGGCGGGCGGCGTCGCGGCTGATGACTGGCGGCGATGTCGGGTTTGCCGAAGGCTATATCGCCGGGGATTGGTCCAGCCCCGATCTGGTGGCGCTGATTGCCGTCGCCGCAGAGAACGTCGTCCACCTGCAGGAAGTGATGGACGGCTTCGCCCCGGTGCGCTTGTTCAACCGGGTGCGCCACCTGTTCCGGCCCAATTCGCGCAAGGGCAGTCGGCGGAACATCGCCTTCCACTATGACCTCGGCAATGATTTCTACCGGCTGTGGCTGGATGACAGCATGACCTACTCCTCGGCCTGCGCCCTGAAACCGGGCCAGTCGCTCGAGGCGGCGCAGCAGGCGAAGCTGGCGCGGATCACCGAATTGCTGGAGCTGACCGGCACGGAGCGGGTGCTGGAGATCGGGTGCGGCTGGGGCGCGCTCGCCCGGCATATCGCGCCGCTGTGCGGGCATGTCACCGGGCTGACACTGTCGCAGGAACAACTGGCTTTTGCCAACCAGTCGATTGCCGCGGCTGGCCTCGCCGACCGGATTGACCTGCGGCTGCAGGACTACCGCGACACCAGCGAGGCGTTTGACCGGATCGTCTCCATCGAAATGTTTGAAGCGGTCGGGGAGGAATATTGGCCGGTCTATTTCGAGAAACTCAGGGCGCGGCTGAAACCCGGTGGCACCGCCGTGTTGCAGGTCATCACCATCCGGGAGGACCGATTTGAGCCCTATCGTAACGGGTCTGACTTCATTCAGCATTATGTCTTCCCCGGTGGAATGCTGCCGTCGCCCAATATCATCTCGGAACAAGCCGGCCGGGTCGGCCTGTCGCTGGCGTCTTTGGAAACCTTCCGCGAGGGCTATGCCGCGACCCTCGCCGCCTGGCGTCGCCGGTTCATCGCGGTGCGCCCCGATATCGAGGCGCTGGGCTTCGATGAAAAATTCCAGCGGATGTGGATCTACTATCTCAGCTATTGCGAGGCTGGGTTCCAGACCGGTACCATTGATGTCGGATTGTACGTGCTGAAGGGATGATTGTGATCGAACGGCGTGATGTGTTGCTTGGTGGTGTGGCGCTGGCAGTAATTCCGTCTCCCGGACTGGCAGCTCTGCCGGTGCCGCCGGGGGACCGGGTCGGCTTTGATATTTTCCGCAACGGCAGCAAGATCGGCACCCAGGTGCTGACCTTTGAACGCACGCCGGGTGGTTTGATCGTCCGGGTCGTGGCCCAGATGGTTGTCAAAATCGCCTTCGTGACGGTCTACCGCTACAATCTGCGCGTCACCGAGCGGTGGGAGGGCGATCAGGTGGTCGCGCTCGACAGCACGACCAATGACAATGGCAAACAGTTTACCGTGAAGGCGCGGCGTGAAGCGGCGGGCTTCGTGGTCGAAGGGTCGGCCATATCCCGCTATGTCGCGCCCACCAATGCGCTACCCGCCACCCACTGGAATCGGCGTCAGCTGGACGGGCCGTGGATCAACCCGCAGGATGGCAAGCTGACCCGCCCGACCGTCACCAAGTCCGGCATGGAATCGGTGCCAGTCGCCGGGGGCAAGACGGTCAACGCGCAGAAATTTGTGCTAAGCGGCGATGTCCGGTGGGACATGTGGTACGATCAAACCTGGGCCGGCCTGTTGGCGAAGCAGAAGGACGGGTCGCAAATCCGGTATCAGCGGCAGTAGCGCGCCGTCAGGACGCCCCCGGCAATTGGTCGGGCTGTTGCTTGACCCCCAGCGGTTCAAAGGTCGCCACCGCAGCCGCATAACGGGCCTTCATGTCGGCCAGAATCTGCGGATGCCGCATCGCCACATTGTAACTCTCGCCCGGGTCCGATTCCAAATCGAACAACAGCCAATATCCGGCCTTTGACAGCGGGACATTGTAGCTGCGGTAATAACTGCGCCCGACCAATTTCCACCTTTGGGTGCGGATGGCGGCCACCCGTTCATTGTTGAACAGAACCAGCTGATCATGCGGCCCGGTACCTGCACGCCGGAACAGCGCACCAAGATCACGTCCGTCAAGGGTGACGCCGGACGGCGGAGCCTTCCCCGCGAGCGCCGCGATGGTCGGCAGCAGGTCTATGTTCATCGCGATGGCATTGCTGACCCGGCCGGCCGGGATCGTCCCCGGCATCCTTGCAAGGAACGGCACCCGGTAGCCGCCGTCCCACCCGGCCGCCCCCTTGTCGCCGCGCAAAGCGCCCGCTGATCCCTCAAACCACGGGCCATTGTCGGAGGTGACGATGACCAGTGTATTGTCATCAACCGCCAAGCGTTTCAGCGTGGCCAGCAGCTTGCCGACACCGGCATCCACCTCCTCCACCACATCACCGTAGGCCCCGGCGACGCTGTGCCCGGCGTGTGCAGCGCCGGGCCGCAGCGGAATATGCGGGGCGGTGAGGGCCAGCGTCAGGAAAAACGGCCGCGCGGCATTTGCCTCAATGAATTGCACACCCCGATCAAAGAACCGCTGTTCCAGCTTGTCGAACACCACATCTTCGGAAGTGAGCTCAACCCCCGGTTCAGCATTGAACAGCCGCACCCCTTTCATGTCATGGCTGTACGGCAGGCCAAAAAACAGGTCGAACCCCTGCGTCGTCGGCGGCCAGAACGGCGCGACATGCCCTAAATGCCACTTGCCGATCAGCGCGGTTGCATAGTCGGGCCGCAGCACCTCCGCGATGGTCACCTCCGACTGCGGCAGGCCGTTGGTGTCGGTCATCTGGATGACTTCATGCGCCAGCCCGGTCCGGATCGGGTAACGCCCGGTAAACAGTCCGGCGCGCGACGGGGTGCAAATATTGGCGGAGGCGTAGAAGTCGGTCATCCGCAGCCCTTCGCGCGCCATGCGGTCAAGGTTCGGGGTGCGGATGGCCCGGTTGCCATAGCTGCCAAGGTCGCCCCAACCCAGATCATCGGCAAGTATGATGATGATATTGGGCGGTCGCTTTGGCGTCGATCCTGCCAGTCCGGGCGCGGCCAGACCCGCTGCTATCAGCCCGAGCGCCTGCCGCCGCCCGATCATTGGCTGACCCCGACGACTGCGGCTGATGCTTGATTCACCATCACGGCGGCGCTCCCCACACTGACATTCGAAGGTCCGGCTTTGTCGGCGCAATGGCGATGCCTTGTCCAGTGGTGGATATCGACGTCAGCCGGTTGCTATACTGTCGTGAAATCACCAGCCCGAGGATCGCCATGGCCTATGATATCGACGCCGTCCGCACCGAATTCCGGGCGCTGTCCATCACCGATAGCGGTCAGTCGCGCATCTATCTCGACGCACCGGGCGGCACTCAGGTCTGCCGCCGCGCGGTGGCCCGGATGGTCGATTATATGGAGCGCGGCACCGCCAATGACGGCGGCTATTTCCGGACATCCCGTGACACCGAAACCGTCTGCGAGGCGGCGCATGAGGCGGTGGCCGACCTGTTCGGTGGCAAACGCAGCGAGGTCGCATTCGGCGCGAACATGACCAGCCTCGTATTCGCCTGTTCGCGGGCGCTGGCGCGGCAGTGGCAAGCGGGTGACGAGATCGTGCTCACCCGGATGGACCATGACGCCAATGTCGCGCCGTGGCTGCACATTGCCCGTGACCTCGGGATGACGGTCCGCTGGCTGGATTTTGACCTGACCAGCTGGGGTTACCGGCTCGACACCCTGCCCGGATTGTTGAACGCCCGCACGAAACTGGTGGCGGTGAACTATGCCAGCAATGCGCTCGGTACCATCAATGACGTTGCCGAAATCACCCGGATCGTGCGGGCGCATTCCAACGCGCTGGTGCATGTCGACGCTGTGCAGGCGATGCCGCATCTGCCGATTGATGTGGCGGCCATTGGCGCGGATATTGTCGTCGCCTCCCCCTATAAATTCTTCGGCCCGCATCAGGGCGTGCTCTGGGGGCGGGAGGATTTGCTGGCCGAACTCGATGTCTACAAGGTCCGCCCCGCCACCGACACCCCGGCGGCGGCGAAACTCGAAACCGGGACGCCGTCCTATGAGGCGCAGGCCGGGACGCTGGGCGCAGTCGAGCATATCGCCTGGATTGGCGAGACGATGGCCGGGGCCAACGGCGGTCGGCGGGAGGCGCTCAGGGCCGGCATGGCGCTGGTGGCGGATTACGAGGCCGGACTGGGTGCGCAAATGCTGGAGGGCCTACAGACGGTGCGCGGACTGAAGCTGCACGGATTGCCCACGATGGCAGGCCGGGTGCCAACCTTTGCGATAACCATAGACGGCCATGCGTCAGACGACATCGCGCAGGCGCTCGCGGCAGAAAATATCTTCGTCTGGTCCGGCAGCTTCTACGCCAAGGAAGTCATCGACCGCCTAAACCTCCCCGGAGGCCTCGTCCGGCTTGGGCCGTGCCATTACAACACAGCGGCGGAGGTTGCGCGGACGGTGGAGGTGTTGCGGCGGATTGCGGCGTAGAGGTTAGGCTTGCTGAGCGGGCAGTCCGCTTCCGACTCAACTACAGTCATACTGGGTTCGAATCATGACCATCGGAAGCGACCATGGCGACCGACGGCCCTGACACCTGCAATCCTACCAAAACGAGTGTCGATTAGCTCGCGGTGTCAAACCCGACTATTTTGATACCAGCATGGCAACACACGCCACTCCGGATGATCAGTTGTCCTTGCTGGAAACTCGTTGGCGCGCGAGAACCGCACTCTCGGCCTTTAGCGGGCGCGATACGGGACAGACCTCTTGCGCATAGCCATGAAGAGCGTTGGTTAGATTATCGGGAACAAGCCGGTAAAACACGAACTGCCCGCGCTTTTCGCTTTCAACGAGACCTGCGTTTTCGAGCACCGCGAGGTGCTGCGATACTGCGGGTTTCGAAATGTCGAACCGCGACGCGATTTCGCCCGCGCTGAGTTCGGCATGCGCGAGATAGGCGAGCATCTTGCGCCGTTGCGTGGAAGCCAGCGCTTCGAAGATCTTTTGCATGTGGTGTATTTAAGGAGTGAGCTAACCACTTGACAAGGACAAAGCGGGACGGCAGCTTGTTTAAGCAATGTCTTAATCGCCTAAACGAGGTGGCACCATGGACCGTACAGCCAGCAACGCTGTCAACACATTGATTGAAGTGCCGGGCTGCGATCCTGTTGCCGGTCAAGTGCGCTGGGACCCGGCGCACTCGTTGTGGAACGGGGGAATGCTCATCGTCGCAGTCGCGCTCGGGCCGGTCACCTTTACCTGGAGTGCGTTTGCGTTGTTCGTCGGGCTGACCGGCGCTATGTTGCTGCTCGGTCATAGCGTCGGCTTCCACCGGCGGCTGATTCACCGCAGCTTCGACTGCCCGCTTTGGCTCGAACGGCTACTCGTCTGGATTGGCACGCTCGTCGGCATGAGTGGGCCGCTGTGGATGGTGCGTACGCACGACCTGCGTGACTGGGCGCAGCGCCAGCCGCACTGTCATGACTATCTTGCACATCGCCGGTCCATGCTGGTCGACGGCTGGCAGCAGCTGCATTGTCGGCTCGAGCTCGACCATCCGCCGCAGTTCGACCTCGACGAGGCGGGGTGCGACCCGTTCTATACTTTGCTCGAGCGCAGCTGGATGGCGCAGCAACTGCCGGTCGCGCTCGTGCTGTTCGCGCTCGGTGGCTGGAGCTGGCTTATCTGGGGCGTGTGCGTGCGCGTTGCCGTCTCGGTGACAGGGCACTGGTTCGTCGGGCACCTCGCGCATCGTGTCGGACCGCAGAGCTGGCACGTCGACGGCGCGGGCGTGCAGGCGCACGACGTGCCCTGGGCAGCGATTCCGACGATGGGCGAGGCGTGGCACAACAACCATCACGCCTTCCCCGGCTCCGCGCGGATCGGGCTGTATCCGGGGCAACACGATTGGGGATATGCCTTCATCCGATTGCTGGAACGGCTTGGGTTGGCGTGGAACATCGTCCTGCCGACCGACCTGCCCGAACGCCGCACGCTGCGGTGGATGGGACACGCGCCGGGAGTGCCGAGCCCCGCGCTTGGTCAAGCGGAGCCAGCATGATGCTGCGGCGACTGCTTCCGCTCGGCGGGCCGGTTGGGGCGCTTCGCTATGCCTTGCTAGCACCCGCGCTGCTGTTCTCGCAGCACCTTGCCGTGGCGGCTCTCTACCGCCTTGCGGGTGAGCCCTTGAGAGCCGATCCCTTGTTCTGGCTGCTCCCGCTGCGGCGGTTGATCGCGCTGCCGACGATGAGCCCGTGGACGTCGGCGCTCACTTTTGCGTTTAGTCTGCTTATCGCTTGGGGGCTGGCGATCCTGTCGTACCGACGTCCGGGCAGGCGGGGTTCGGCCTCGTGCTTGCGGCGCTGTCGATCATACCGGGGTTCCAGCTTGTCGCGGTCCTCATCCTTGCCATCCTGCCAGTGCGCGCCGTTGAAGCTGCGGACCCGCGCACTGGCATCAACCTCGCACATGTATTGCAGGGAGTGCTCGCGGGCATGGCGATTGTCGTGCTTGCTGTGCTGCTGTCGGCGGTGACGTTCGGTTCCTATGGCTGGGGCCTGTTTATTGCGACGCCGTTTCTCGTTGGGCTGACGACCGCGTATATCGCCAACCGCGATGCCGCCCTGCCGCAGGGGATGACCTTGCCCGTGGTGCTGACTGCAGCGTCTCTGGGCGTGCTCGCGCTGCTCATGTTCGCGCTCGAAGGGTTTATGTGCATCGTCCTCGTCATCCCGCTCGGCGCGCTGATGGCAACGCTCGGCGGCGCGGTTGGGCGCAAGCTCGCCGACGTTGGCCATAGCCGTGGTCGCCCGCTGCTAAGCGTTGCAATCCTGCCGCTGGTGTTCGTGGCCGAAGCCGCGCTGCTCCCATCGCTGACAATCGCCACGCAGCAGAACATCCATATCGCAGCGCCGCCCCCGCGCGTTTGGCAGGCACTGATCAGTGACGCGCCGATCGCGGGCGAGGCGCGGCTCGTGGCGCTCGCAGGCTTTGCCTATCCCGTGCGCGGGCGGCTGCTCGGTCACGAGGTCGGCGCAACGCGCCTCGGCGAGTTCTCGACCGGAGTCGCGCGCGAACGGGTAACGGCGTGGGTGCCAGCGAAGCGCCTGGCCTTCGCGGTTGTAGATCAGCCAGCGATGATGGAGGAGATGAGCCCTTATCGACAGGTCCACGCGCCGCACCTCCATGGCTATTTCGTGACCGATTCGACGAGCTTCGAATTGACCCAGCTGCCATCGGGCGGAACGCGGCTCGTGGCACGCGCGACGCACCGCCTTCGCATCGACCCCGTGTTTTACTGGGAGCCGCTCGCGCGCTGGGCGATCGGCATGAACGTCACTCGGGTGCTTCAAAGTGTCAAAGGCGCTTCTGAGGATTCGACAAACACCGGTGTCAAAACCAAATGGCTTTGACACTTCTGGAAACGGCAGCTTTTGCCCTTGAGGGGTTAAGAGCTGCCTGTCGGCAATCCACCCAATTTTTGCCCTTCCGGTCCTGCGTAGACAGCCGCGCATTTTATGGATGCACGACCTGATCAGATCTGCTGCTCCGCACAGCTTTCACTTAATACCCGCATCGACATATCGCTGACGTCGGTTGGGACGGCAGGGCAGCTTGCAAACCCCAGACCCGCTGCCATCAAGCCGCCAACTTCCTCAGCACATAATGCAAAATCCCGCCGTTCATGAAATACTCGACCTCATTGGCTGTATCGATCCGGCAGAGGGTGTCGAAGCTGAACTGGCTGCCGTCCTGGCGGGTGACCTGGACCGTCACGGTCTGGCGCGGGGACAGGTCGGCGACGCCGGTGATGGTGAAGCTGTCGTCGCCGTTGAGGCCAAGGCTGGCACGGGTCTGGCCGTCCACGAACTGCAATGGCAACACGCCCATGCCGACAAGATTGCTGCGGTGGATGCGCTCGAAGCTTTCGACGATGACGGCCCGAACGCCGAGCAGGTTGGTGCCCTTGGCGGCCCAGTCGCGTGACGATCCGGTGCCATATTCCTGGCCGGCGATCACCACCAGCGGCGTGCCATCGGCCTTGTGGCGCATGGCGGCGTCATAGATCGGCATGACCTCGCTGCCATAGCGGCTCATGCCGCCTTCGATGCCGGGGACCATTTCATTCTTGATGCGGATGTTGGCAAAGGTGCCGCGCATCATCACCTCATGATGGCCACGCCGCGCGCCATAGCTGTTGAAATCGGCACGGGACACCTGATGCTCCATCAGGAATTTGCCGCCCGGACTGTCGGCCTTGATGCTGCCAGCGGGGGAGATGTGATCGGTGGTGATCGAATCGCCAAGGATGGCCAGCGGCTTGGCACCGACAATGTCGGTCACCGGGGCCGGGGTCATCGTCATCCCGTCAAAATAGGGCGGGTTGGCGACATAGGTGCTGCCGGCGCGCCAGCGGTAGGTGTCCGACCCGGCCACGTTGA
The DNA here is from genome assembly GCA_943368345.1 of Synechococcus sp. UW140. Taxonomy (GTDB): domain Bacteria; phylum Pseudomonadota; class Alphaproteobacteria; order Sphingomonadales; family Sphingomonadaceae; genus JADCGM01. Next base: position 91,294 of record CALRKY020000003.1, read on the forward strand.
TTGCCTGCCAGCGACTGTCACCGGTGAAGACATTGGCATAGCGCGATTGGAACATGTCGCGGTCGATATTGGCGGCCATCGTTGCCGCGACCTCCTGATTGGTCGGCCAGATGTCCTTCAAATACACATCCGTCCCGTCGGTTGCCTGACCGATCGGCGTGGTGGTGAAATCCTCGGTCACCGTGCCCTTCAGTGCATAGGCGACGACCAGCGGTGGGGAGGCGAGGAAGTTGGCGCGCACGTCGGGTGACACCCGGCCCTCGAAGTTGCGATTGCCGGAGATGACGGAGGCGGCGACGATGTCATTGCCGTTGATTGCCTTGGAGATCGGCTCGGCCAGTGGTCCGGAATTGCCGATGCAGGTGGTGCAGCCATAGCCGACCAGGTTGAAGCCAACCGCATCGAGATCGGCGGTGAGGCCAGCCCGGTCGAGATAATCGGTGACCACCTGACTGCCCGGGGCCAGCGAGGTTTTAACCCATGGCTTCGGCTTCAGGCCAAAGGCCCGCGCTTTGCGGGCCACCAGCCCTGCTGCGACCAAGACACTGGGGTTAGAGGTATTCGTGCAACTGGTGATGGCGGCAATCACCACATCACCGTCGCCGATGTCATGCGACGCGCCTTCGACCGGCACCCGCTTGGCGCCATCATGCTTGTAGGTTTTCACGAGGTCGGCGTTGAACACGTCATCAACCTCGGTCAGGATCACCTTGTCCTGCGGACGTTTCGGCCCGGCAAGCGACGGCACGACGCTGCTCATATCGAGCGCCAGCGTGTCGGTGAACACCGGATCGACCGCATCCGCATGCCGCCAGAAGCCCTGTTCCTTGGCATAGGCCTCCGTCAGCGCAATTGCCGCCTCGCTCCGGCCGGTGAGGCGCATGTAATCAAGCGTGGCATCATCAATCGGGAAGAAGCCGCAGGTCGCGCCATATTCCGGGGCCATGTTGGCAATGGTCGCCCGGTCGGCGAGCGACAGCGCATCGAGGCCGGGGCCGTAAAATTCGACAAAGCGGCCAACCACACCCTTGGCGCGCAACATCTGGGTGCAGGTGAGCACCAGATCGGTGGCAGTGATGCCTTCCGCCAGCGTGCCGGTCAGCTTGAAGCCGACAACCTCGGGGATCAGCATCGACACCGGCTGGCCAAGCATCGCCGCCTCCGCTTCAATCCCGCCAACGCCCCAGCCGAGCACACCAAGGCCGTTGACCATCGTCGTATGACTGTCGGTGCCGACGCAGGTGTCAGGGTAGGCGATGGTCGCGCCATCCGCGGCGACACTGGTCCACACGGTCTGGGCGATATTCTCCAGATTGACCTGGTGGCAGATGCCGGTGCCCGGCGGCACCACCTTGAAATTATCAAGGCTTTTCGACCCCCATTTCAGGAAGTCATACCGCTCCCCGTTCCGCTGATATTCCAGCTCGACATTGTCCTCGAACGCCTTTGGTGTGCCGAATTCATCGACCATCACCGAATGGTCGATGACCAGATGAACGGGCACCAGCGGATTGATCTTTTGCGCATCGCCGCCCAGCTTGGTCATCGCATCGCGCATCGCCGCCAGGTCAACCACGCAGGGAACGCCGGTGAAATCCTGCATCAGCACCCGGGCCGGGCGATACTGGATTTCCCGCGTCGATTTGGTGTCATGCTGCCAGTTGACCAGCGCCTGGATGTCATCGGTAGAAACGGTGAACCCACCATCTTCAAACCGCAGCAGATTTTCGAGCAGCACCTTCATCGAATAAGGCAGCCGCGACACATCGCCCACCACCTTTGCCGCCGCCGGAATCGAATAATAATCATAGCTCGCCCCCCCGACCTTCATGGTGCGGCGCGTGTTGAGCTTGTCATGTCCAATGGCGGTCATGGGGGGCCTTTCAAGGAGAGCAAAACGAATCGCCCGCCTGTAGCAAGGGCGGTGCGGCGGGGGAAGGGCGGGGGGCGTCGACACGACCGTTGGAGATCACCGAAAATACTGTTCCCATAGCTGCCGTTTGGGTTTGTCTATGTTTTCAGAAATTCACCAATAGCGCGGCTCCGTTCGACTGCATTGGAGGGACCGGCGAAGCAGCAGACCAGTGCGACGTCTCGCTAACGCGGTTTGCGAAAGCGGTAGACGAACCGGTCGGTTTTGCCGCGCAGTGCAGCGTCAAATACCAGTTTGGTGCGATCATCTTCGGGCACACTCAGCGCTGAGGATTCACCCTCGAGCACGAAGCCTGCCGCCTTGAAATCAGCCTTCACCGTTTCGGGGTCGATGCGGTGCAGCTTGTCGGCGATCTCGCGGGCGTCTCCCGGCGCGGCGGCATGATCGACGACGCCCACAATCCCGCCCTTTCGGGTAGCGATGAACAGTTTCTCCAGAAATGCCGCTGGATCGGTGCGCGGATATTTGAACTTCGCACTCTCCCAGTACAGATCATGGTAGGTCAGGTGCATCATCGTGAAATCGAGGCTGTTGGGGGCGAGCGTAATGTCTGACGGCATCTGGACCAGCAGGGTCAGATTGGTGTTGCGGGCCTTTTGCTCGGCCCAAGCCTTCTGCGCCCGGTCACTGCTGTGAAATACCGTGGGTTCATAGGCGATGACCAACCCGGTCGGCCCCACCGCCCGCGCCATCAACTCGGCATAATAGCCAGCGCCCGCCATCACATCGAGAACCCGGTCACCTTTCCGCAGGCCGAGGAAAGACAGAACCTCAACCGGCTTGCGGCTGGCATCCAGCGCAACATCGCCCGCTGGCCGCCCGGGCTTGGCGACAGCCGCCGCGATGGCCGCCGGGGCGGCGTGAACCGCACCGGGGATCAAACTGGCGACGAGTGCAGCGGTCAGCAGGCGGCGGCGTAAATTCATGGTCAGTCTCCCGGTCATCGCCCCAGCTTTGCATGTTCGTCCCGCCCCGAAAAGCACCGGAACTACGCGTGCATGCGAAATTCAGCGCCGTCGCCGCAGGATCACATACCAGGCCCCGGCCCCGCCGTGGCGCGGATGGGCGGTGCGCAGGGCCGCCACATAGGGGCGCAGGCGCGGGGTATCGAGCCAATTGGCGAGGGAAGCGCGCAGGATGCCGCGGCCCTCTCCCGCGCCGCCACCCTTGCCAGTTACCACCAGCAGAGTGCGGGCACCCTGGGTGGAGCCGCGCTCAACGGCGTCGATCAATGCCGCATGGGCCGCTGCCACCGTCAGGCCGTGCAGGTCGATGCTGCGGTCGGGTTCGAGGCGACCCTGCCGGGTGCGGCGATCCCAGCCGCCATCAAGCGTTGCCGCGACCACCGGTTTGGCAAGCTCCATGCGGGAGGTTTTTGGAGCCACCGCCTCGGTTGGCCGAATGGCCATCACCGGACCGGCGGCGGGTGGCCGGATACGGCGTCCGGTCAGCGGCCGGACGGTCGCCGATACCCGCGACCAGAGCGAGAGTTCATCAGGGTCGAGCGGGCGTGCCATTGGCCAGCAACCGCGCCACAGCCGCCTTCGGCAGCAGGAAGACCGCCCGTCCGGTGCTGGACAGCCCCCCGGCGATCTTCCGCGCCCGGTCGCCGGGACCCCAGAACAGGTCAAAGCGGTTGGCACCCTTGATGGCACCGCCGGTATCCTGCGCCACCATCAGCGCGCGAAACGGCGTCATCGCATAGCCGGGTGGGGTCGCGGCCGGCTCCGGGATGCTGGTGTCGAGCCAGAGCGGCGCGCCGAGCGGGGTGAAGGCCGGATCGGCGGCGACCGACAGCGCTGGTGTCAGGGCTATATTCAACGCGCCAAGCGGCCCATCCCCGGTCAGCAGCTTGAAGAAAATATAGGAGCCATTTTCCCGCATCAGCGCCTTGCCAGCCTCAGGGTTGGCCTTCATCCAGCTGATGATGCCGTCCATCGAGGCCTGGCCTTTGCCGAGTAAATTGCGGTCCCGCAGCAGCTTGCCGATGCCGACATAGTCGCGGCCATTCTGACCATCATAACCAATCCGGAGCACATTGCCGTCGGCCAGCCGGACCCGGCCCGACCCCTGGATATGCAGGAAAAACAGCTCGTAAGGGTCGGCGACCCAGGCAACCTCCAGCCCGCGCCCGGCAAGCGCGCCATCCTCAATCTCGGCCCGGTCAAAATAGGGTACCAGCGTCGCGTTGGCGACCCGGCCCCGGATGCGCTTGCCCTTCAGGCTTTCGGCAAACTGGCCAAGATCAACCTCCACCAGTTCGGGCGGACGCTTGTAGACCGGGAAGGGCGAGCCTGGCTTGTTGGTCAGCGCACCGATCAGTTCCGGCTCGAAATAGCCGGTGTTGAGCCCGGTTCCCTCACCAACGATGATCGTTCCAAACTCGCCTTCAAAAAACGCCCGCGCATCTGTGGCTTGGTTGGCGCAAACAGCAGTCCAGTCGGCAGCGGTCGTCAGACCACTGGGGTCCGCCCGCCGCGCCAACACCCGGCAGGACTTGCGGAAGGTGGCGAGCGACGGTGCTAGGTCAGCCTCGGCCCAGCCCGGCAGCTCCGCCAACGCCGGTCCGGCGCGCACCCCAGTTTCCAGCGCAGTTTTCGGCGCAGCAACTATCGGCGGGACGACTGGCGCAACAGGTGTGACCACCGGTGGCGGTGCAACAGGCGCGAGCGGCGGCACGCGGCGCGGCGTTCCGCAGGCGGCGAGCAGGCAGAGCAAGGCCAAAACAGCAAACCGGCGCACGCGATACTCCCGCTACCGACCCGTGCGATCAGACGACGTCGTCGGTTTCGATCAGCAGCCAGTTGGGATCCTTCGACCCGACATGGCGGCTGAAGGTCCAGACATCATGGGTCGGCGCCGCATCGGACAGCGACCCGGAAATGACATTGCCGTCCCGGTCGCGCGTGACCGCAATCAGGTCGGCATCAAAGCGCAGGGTGACTTCGGCCATCGATCCTGACAGCTGCGCCGTTTCAATCCCAACCTTGTCGATCCGCACCAACCGGTTTTCCAGAACATGGCCAGCGGCTTCCCGGTCAGCAATTGCCTGTTTGAACTGCTGCGCCAGATCGTCGGACACCAGCCCGGCAAAGGCGGCCTCGTCGCCCTTCCAGAACGCCTCCAGGATCATGCGGTAGGCCCCGGTCGCGCCTTCGACAAAGCGGATCGGCTCGAAATAGGGGTCAACCTCGGCAATGGCCTCCAGCGGCGACTGCAGAGCGGGATCGGTCCCGGCAGGCAGTTCGACATGGGCCGGCGACCGGGCATCCCGAACCGCCGCCGCCGGCCGCGCCACTTCCGTGCGGTTGCCGACAAAGGCATCGCCAGCCGGATTTTCATGGCCGGTCCTCCGCCCGAGCACACTCACCAGGCGCAGCGCGATGAACCCGGCCAGCATCGCCAGGAACACAATTTCGACCCACCAGTTATCATCCGACATCGGCTTGTCCGTCCAATCCACATACGCATACGCCCGCCCCCTGTAACAGGGTGGACGCGGTTGTGCTACCGTGGGGAATCCCCACGCTTGCCTCGCCACGGTACCCCTGCTAGCGCAGCGGCGCATTTCCTGCTTTGAAAGATGAATCCATGGCCGAAACCGACGAAGGCGTGTCCGCTCCAGCTGCAAACGGGGAGGATACCAGCCCGCAGGTCGGCATCCTGGCGCAATATGTGAAGGATCTGTCGTTCGAGAATCCGAACGCGCCGATGAGCTTTCAGGCCGGGGCTCCGCAGCCGCAGATCGAGATTGGCATCAACGTCAACGCCCGCAAGGTCGGCGATGATGTGTTTGAGGTCGAGCTGAAGATCAATGCCGAGGCGAAGACCGACGACGCCACCGCTTTCATCGTCGAGCTGGTCTATGCCGGGCTGTTCGGGATGCGCAATGTGCCCGACGAGGCGCTGGAGCCGTTCCTGGTGGTCGAGGCTCCGCGGCTGATTTTCCCGTTCGCGCGGCGGATCGTTGCCGACTGCACCCGCGACGGCGGTTTCCCGCCGCTGCTGCTGGAACCCATCGACTTCGCCGCGCTCTACATGGCGCAGCGCGACGCGAATGGCGGCGAGCTTGACGTGTTCGCCGGCCCCGCCGAGGGCAATGCCTAGCTGTCCGTTCGGGCCGGGTCTGACGTCAGTGTTGCGGTCCGGGCATGGCGTTCGGCGCGGAAGGGCGTAAGGCTGGCCGCATGTCCAAGTCCAAATCCCCTGCGTCCACCTCCGGCGGGCTGATCAAGGCCACCGGCGTCATCGGCGGGTTGACGCTGGTCAGCCGCTTTGCCGGGTTTGCCCGCGACATGCTGGCGGCCCGCATCCTTGGCGCAGGCTTTGCCGCCGATGCGTTCCTCGTTGCCTTCCGCCTGCCGAACCTGTTCCGGCGGTTGTTCGCCGAAGGGGCATTTTCGGCGGCCTATGTGCCGATGTTCAGTCGCAAGCTGCACGGGCCGGATGGGCGGAACGGCGCGCGGGCTTTCTCCGAGGATGTTCTGTCGGTATTCGTGCCGGTGCTGCTGCTGTTCACCGCGCTGATGGAAATCATCATGCCCGCTATCGTATGGGCGATGGCGAGCGGCTTTCAATCGGTGCCCGGCAAATTTGAACTGACCGTTGAATTGACCCGGCTGGCCTTCCCCTATCTGCTGTTGATCAGTCTGGTTTCGCTGCTGACCGGTGTGCTGAATTCCATGTCGAAATTTGCCGCAGGGGCAGCGGCGCCGATCCTGTTCAATCTGGTGCTGGTTGGCGGGATATTGGTCGGGGCCGAACTGCGCGGACCCGGCGGCGATGATGTGGTCGTCGCACGGGCCTATGCGGTGGCGATCACCGTGTCCGGGCTCATCCAGTTCGCCTGGCTGATGTGGGCGGTGAAACGGGCCGGTTTGTCGCTCCGGCTGCGCTGGCCGCGCCTGACCCCGGACGTGCGGGAACTCGGGCGGATCATCCTGCCCGCCACCTTTGGCGCAGGCATTTATCAGTTGTCGATTTTCATCGATACCTTCTTTGCCACCTCCCTGCCGCAAGGGTCGATGGCCTATCTGAACTTTGCCGACCGGTTGAACCAGCTGCCGCTCGGCATCATCGGCATTGCGCTCGGCACCGCGATCCTGCCGACGCTCGCGCGCTATATCGGCACCAATGACGAAAGCCGCGCCGCCACGGTGCAGGCGACGGCGATCGAACTGGCGATGCTGCTGACCCTGCCGGCGGCAGTCGCGCTCGCCGTCTGTGCCGAGCCGCTGGTTACCGCTTTCTATGTTGGCGGTAAATTCACCCTGAGCGATGCGCAAACCACGGCGCAGGTGCTCGCCTGTCTGGTCGCGGGCCTCCCGGCCTATGTGCTGCTGAAGGTACTGACCCCGGCCTTTTTCGCCCGGAAGGACACCAGAACCCCGGTTAAGACCGCCGCGCTGGTGCTCGGCGTCAATATCGCGCTGAATTTCCTGCTAATCGGCCGCTTCGGGATTGTCGGGCTGGCACTGGCGGGGGCGGCGGCGGCGTGGATCAATTCGATCCTGCTCTATGTGATCCTGGTCCGGCGCGGCCATTTCCATATTTCCACACCGCTCTGGTGGCGGTTGGCCCGGCAACTGGCCTGCGCACTAGCGATGGGGGCGATGCTGTTCTGGCTGCGCGGCCTCACCGCCGGGCTGTTTGCTGGATCGACCGGCGACCGGCTTGTCGGGATCGGAGCGCTGGTCGGCGGCGGCATGGCGGTGTATTTTGCGCTGGCCTGGGTGTCGGGCGCCTTTGACCGCACCCTGCTGAAACAATTGCGACGCCGGGAGGCCTGATCGAGTGAATCGCGTATTTTCCGGTATCCAGCCGACCGGCAACCTGCACCTTGGCAATTATCTGGGTGCGATCCGCAACTGGACCGCGATGCAGGCCGATTTTGAATGCGTTTATTGCATCGTCGACCTGCACGCGATCACGGTGTGGCAGGAGCCGACAGCGCTGCGCGCTGCGACCCGCGAGATGACCGCCGCGCTGCTCGCCAGCGGCATCGACCCCGACCGCTCCATCCTGTTCAACCAGAGCCAGGTTCGGGCGCACGCGGAACTCGCCTGGGTGCTCAACTGCGTCGCGCGGGTCGGCTGGGTCAACCGCATGACCCAGTTCAAGGAAAAATCCGGCAAGGACCGGGAAGGATCGTCGGTCGGGCTTTATGTCTATCCGGTGCTGCAGGCAGCGGACATTCTTGCCTACCGCGCCACCCATGTTCCGGTGGGGGAGGACCAGAAACAACATCTGGAACTCGCCCGCGACATCGCCGCCAAATTCAACACCGACTACGGGGTCGACTATTTCCCGCAGCCCGAACCGGTGATCCTGGGGCAGGCGGCGCGGGTGATGTCGCTGCGGGATGGCACCGCGAAAATGTCGAAGTCCGACCCGTCGGACATGAGCCGGATCAACCTGACCGACGATGCCGACACCATTGCCAACAAGATCAAACGCGCCAAGACCGACGCTGAACTGCTGCCCGATGACCCCAAATTGCTGGCCGACCGACCGGAAGCGCGCAACCTCGTCGGTATTTATGCCGCCCTCGCCAACATGACCGAAACGGCGGTGCTGACCGATTTTGCCGGAAAGGGCTTTGGTGCTTTCAAACCAGCGCTCGCCGACCTGACCGTGACCTCGCTTGCCCCGATCAGCGCTCGCTTCAACACCCTGCGCCCCGAAACCGCCTTCCTCGATTCCATCCTCGCCGAAGGAGCCGACCGCGCCGCCGCCATCGCCGATGCCGTCCGCCGCGAGGTCTATGACATCGTCGGGTTTTTGCAGCGGTAGCGGTCCGTCCGCCTTGCCGCCGCCGTGATCAACCCATACGTCGCAGATCGTGCCCGAGCGTAGCCCCCTTCGTCGCGTCTTGCAGAGCCAACCGGTGCGGATCATCCAACTGGTGATCGGGGCGGTGCTGATGGTGCTCGGGCCGCTGATCGGCGGACCGCTCCCGGGGCCGCTCGGCTTCCTGTTTTTCGGGCTGGGCCTAGCGCTGGTGCTGCGCAATTCACTGTGGGCGCGGCGGCATTACACCGTGTTGAAGCGCCGCTACCCAAAGGCTGGCAGCTGGTCGGACTGGGCGCTCAGGCGGCGGGCCCGGTCAGGGAAGACGCAGCAGCAGCCGGACGATCGACCGGACCCGCGGCGAGAATAACGTCGCGGTAAAGGCACTGCCCGCCGTCGCCTTCGAAATCTCGCCAAAGGTTGGATAGGGGGCCATGCCGCCGGACAGGCTGCTGAGTTTCAACCGGTTGCGGATCGCCAATTCCCAATATTGGATGATCTCACCCGCCCCCGGACCGCACACCGTTGCGCCAATCGGCCTGCCGCCGACCGCCATGACCTTCAGGCCGCCCGCCGTCCGCCGTTCAGCCATCGCCCGGTCATTATGGTCAAAACCGAAACTCAGCACCGTCAGCTTATCGCCCCATTTGGCCCGAGCCTCCGCCTCGGTCGGGCCGACCTGCGCCAGCTCCGGATCGGTGAAGGTCACCCAGGGCAGCACCGAATAATCGGCCTTGGCGGGGATGCGGAAGATGAGGTTGCGGATGACAATCCCGGCGTCATAGCCGGCCGCATGGGTCAACCGGGGGCCGTCGCGGCAATCGCCAGCGGCAAAAATATGTTTGTTGGTGGTCCGCAGCCGCGCATCAACCTTGATGCCATTGCGTCCGGTCTCGACCCCGGCGACCTCCAGCCCGAAGCCTTGGGTGCGGGCAACACGGCCCGCCGCAACCAGCAAATGGCTGCCGGTGACGGTCCGGCCATCCTCCAGCGCCACGCTGATGTTGCCGGACACCGCTGTTCCCTTGACGCCCTCGATCACCGTCACACCGTCGGCAATCAGCGCGGCACGGACGACCGCCACAAACGCCGGATCATCACGGGGCAGCAGCTTGTCCGCCTCGACGATTGTCACCGCACAGCCAAGCCGACGGTGCGCCTGCGCCAGTTCGCAGCCAATCGCCCCGCCGCCTAGAATGATCAGATGCTCCGGTTTCTCCGGCAGATCGAACACGGTCTCGTTGGTAAGATACGGCGCCTCCCGCAGGCCTGGGATGGGTGGCACTGCCGGAGCCGATCCGGTTGCGATCACGATCCGCTTGGCCCGGTAGGTCTTGCCACCCGCCTCCAGCGTGTCGCGCCCGGTAAACCGGGCATATTCCCGCACCACCTCGACGCCAAAGCCTTCAAACCGTTCGACGCTGTCATGCGGCGCAATCGCCGCGATCACGTCATGGACATGCGACTGGACCCGAGCCCAATTGACCGACGGTGGGGCAAAATCCACCCCGAACCCGCCAGACGTACCCGACACATGCGCGGCATGCGCCGCCGCCAGCAGCGCCTTGGATGGCACGCAGCCGGTGTTCAAACATTCCCCGCCCATATCGCCGGGCTCGAACAATACGACCTTCGCCCCGAATTGCGCGGTGCCGCCCGCAGTCACCAATCCGGCTGCGCCCGCCCCGATAATGGCGATGTCATGGGTGTAACCGCTCATTTGCCGCGCACCTTCTTCACGATGACCGGGATCAGCGACAACAGGCCCAAACCGACCAGAGGCAGGAAAATCTGCGGCTGCTGCACCAATTCGCTGAATGCCACACTGCGTCCGGCGGCCAGGGCCACGCCTGCCCCGGCACCGATACTGGCAAATATGAAGGTCGCGGGCATGATGCCCAAGGCTGTGGCGGTGAAGAAATGCGACAGCCGCACCCCGAACAATCCGGCGGCCAGGTTGATCACCCAGAATGGCACCACCGGTGTCAGCCGCAGGGCCAGCAGATAGGAAAAGGCATCGCGCTCAAACCCGTCGTGCAGGCTGGCGAGCGCGCCACCAGCCCGTTTGGTCAGCAAATTGCCAAAGGCACTGCGGGAGGACAGGAACACGATGGTCGCCCCGACCGTCGCCCCAACAACGGTCAGCGCCCCGCCGAGCAAGGTGCCGAACAATAGCCCGCTGGAAATCGTCAGCACCGACGCCACCGGCACAAACACCATTGCCACCACCGCAATATAAACCAGCACAAAGATCAGCGCCGCCTGCACCTTGTGCGCCGCAACAAAGGCGGTCAGGTCGCCATAACGCGCCGACACCGCCTCCCACGACAGATACCGCCCGCCGCCCAGCGCCAGAAACACCGCCAGCGCCACCAGAAGCAGCGCAAGCGGAAGGAGACGCCGCCAGAGTGGGGCAGGGGGCGTGGCGGTTTGTGCGGGTTCGACGGTCATGCGCGCTATTACGCCTTACCCCGACCCCGAGATACAAGCGGAAAGTTAAATTAAGCGCCTAGCAGTGGTCTTCACGCTCCTGGGCCCCGGGCAAACCGCCGCACTTGCGCAGTGGTTACTCCTCCCCCATCCTCAGTGCCGCAATAAACGCCTCCTGCGGGATATCCACATTCCCGTACTGCCGCATGCGCTTTTTGCCTTCCTTCTGCTTGTCGAGCAGCTTCTTCTTGCGGCTGATGTCGCCGCCATAGCATTTCGCGGTCACGTCCTTGCGCATCGCGGCGATGGTCTCTCGGGCGATGACCTTGCCGCCGATTGCCGCCTGCACCGGGATCTTGAACAGGTGGCGCGGGATCAGGTCCTTCATCCGCTCGCACATGTGGCGGCCGCGCGGCTCGGCCTGGGCACGGTGGACGATCATCGACAGCGCATCGACCAGCTCGCCGTTGACCAGCACCGTCATCTTGACGAGGTCGCCCGACCGCGTGCCGATCTGGACATAGTCAAAGCTCGCATAGCCGCGGGAGATGGATTTCAGGCGGTCGTAAAAGTCGAACACCACCTCGTTCAGCGGCAGTTCGTAAGTCAGCTGTGCGCGGCCGCCGACATAGGTCAAATTCTTCTGGATGCCGCGCCGGTCCTGACAGAGTTTGAGGATAGACCCGAGATATTCGTCAGGAACATAGATGGTCGCCTCAATCCACGGCTCCTCCATATCAAGGATGTTCGACGGATCGGGCATGTCGGCGGGGTTGTGCAGCTCCATCGTCGCCGGCTCCCCTGAGCTTGTCGAAGGGCCGCGCATGTGGATTTTATAGATGACCGACGGCGCAGTTGTGATCAGGTCAAGGTCATACTCGCGGGTCAGCCGCTCCTGCACGATCTCCAGATGCAGCAGGCCAAGGAAGCCGCAGCGGAAGCCGAAGCCGAGTGCGGCGCTGGATTCGGTTTCAAAGCTGAACGACGCGTCGTTGAGGCGGAGCTTGCCGAGCGACTCGCGCAACTTCTCGAAGTCGGCGGCGTCGGTCGGGAACAGGCCGCAGAACACCACCGGCTGCACTTCCTGGAAGCCGGGGAGCGCCTGTGCGGTCGGGCGTTTGGCGTCGGTGATGGTGTCGCCGACATTGGTCTGCGCGACCTCCTTGATCTGCGCGGTAATGAAGCCAACCTCGCCGGGGCCGAGCGTGTCGATCTGTTCGATCTTCGGGCGGAATACCCCGACCCGGTCAACCAGATGCGTGGTCCCGGCCGCCATCATGGCGATCTGCATGCCCTTTTTCAGCACGCCGTCGATGACGCGCACGAGGATGACGACGCCAAGATAGGGGTCGTACCAGCTGTCGACCAGCATGGCCTTCAGCGGCGCGGCGATGTCGCCCTTGGGGGCGGGGATGCGCTCGATGACGGCATCAAGGATTTCCTCGATGCCGACACCGGTCTTGGCGCTGGCGAGCACGGCGTTGGAGGCATCAAGGCCGATCACCTCCTCGATCTGCTTGCGCACGTGCTCGGGTTCGGCGGCGGGCAGGTCGATTTTGTTGATGACCGGAATGATCTCATGATCATGCTCGATGGATTTATAGACATTCGCCAGCGTCTGCGCCTCGACGCCCTGGCTGGCGTCCACCACCAGCAGGGCACCTTCGCAGGCCGCAAGGCTGCGGGAAACTTCATAGGCGAAGTCCACATGCCCGGGCGTGTCCATCAGGTTCAGGACATGACCCTTCCAGTCGAGCCGCACGGTCTGCGACTTGATGGTGATGCCGCGTTCCTTTTCGATGTCCATATTGTCGAGCACCTGCTCCGACATCTCGCGCGCGGTCAGCCCGCCGGTGCGCTGGATCAGCCGGTCGGCGAGCGTCGACTTGCCATGGTCGATATGGGCAATGATGGAAAAATTGCGGATAAGGCTGAGGTCTGCGGTCATGGGCGGAGCGTGTAGCAGCCGCGACGCTTGACGCAAACCACGTGCCTGCCGCAGCATGGCGGTTCGTCAGGGGAGGCGGTTCATGCTGCATGTCGCAATCATCGGCTCGGGGCCGGCCGGCTATTATACCGCCGAGGCGTTGCAGAAGAAATTCGGCGGCGCGGTCCGCATCGACATCATCGACCGGCTGCCGACACCGTTCGGACTGATCCGGGCCGGGGTGGCACCCGATCACCAGTCAATCAAGGCGGTCAGCCGTCGCTATGAAGCGACTGCCCTCAGCGACAATGTCCGCTTCGTCGGCAATCTCGATATCGGGGAGGGCGTCACCATCGACGAACTGACCGAGCTTTATCACGCCGTGGTGATCGCAACGGGCGCCCCTGCTGACCGTAAGCTCGGGGTGCCGGGGGAGGATTTACCGGGGGTGATTGGCTCAGCGGCCTTTGTCGGCTGGTATAATGGCCATCCGGATTTTGCCGATTTGAACCCGCCGCTGGATGTGGAGGCGGTGGCCATCGTCGGCAATGGCAATGTCGCGCTCGATGTGGCGCGGCTGCTGGCGAAAACCCCGGATGAGCTGATCTCCTCCGACATCGTCGCCCATGCCTTTGATGCGCTCGGGGCGTCGGGAGTTCGCGACGTGCATCTGGTCGGCCGGCGCGGGCCGCATCAGGTGAGCTTTACTCCCAAGGAACTGGGGGAGATGGGGCATCTGGCCCGGGCGCACCCGATTGTCTGGGCGAAAGACCTGCCCCCGCCGGAGAGCGACGCCGACCTGGAGCCGGGCTTGCGCAAGGTCGTGGGGCTTCTCCGCCAGTTTGCCGCCGGGGGGAGCAAGACCGACAAGCCGGTCCGGGTGCATTTCGACTTTTTCGCCCAGCCGCGCGCGGTGGAGGGCGATGGCCGGGTCGAACGGCTGGTGGTGGAATGCACCGCGCTGGGCCCCGACGGGCGCGCCACCGGGACGGGGGAAACCTATGCCATTGACTGCGGCATGGTGGTGGCCTGCATCGGCTACCGGACCAACCCGATCCCGGGTGTCCCTTATGACGCCGACCTCGGGCGGTTTGCCAATCTGGATGGGCGGATTGCCCCGGGCCTGTATGCGGTTGGCTGGGCACGGCGCGGCCCGACCGGCACCATCGGCACCAACCGTCCCGACGGCTTTGGTATCGCCGACCTGATCGCGGTGGATGACCCGCAGGGCGCGCGCGACGGCGGCGACGGGCTCGACCGGCTGGTGGCCGCGCGCGACCTCTATGTGGTAACCTTCGCCGATTGGCAGAAGATTGAAGCAGCGGAAGTGGCTGCCGCACGCACCGGAGCTCCACGCGAGAAATTCGTGCGGGTCGGCGACATGTTGTCAGAAACCCGCCACTGACCTGTCTTGCCGAGCTGTCGTCGAGGCGGTATAGCGCCGCCTCCCGCCGGTGACGGGGAATAGCTCAGCCCGGTAGAGCACTGCCTTCGGGAGGCAGGGGCCGGAGGTTCGAATCCTCTTTCCCCGACCAACACGCGGGACACCCGACAAAAGAGGCTGGCGGCAACGCTGGCCTCTTTTTCCGTTGGGAGGCTGAGACGCGGTCAGCCCGCCCCGACCCGGCCTTCGAAAATGCAGTCGAGCACCTTGATGTCGCGCAGTCGGGCGGCACCCACAGCATAGGGATCGGCACTCAGCACGGCAAAGTCGGCTTTCTTGCCTGCCGCAACCGATCCGACCAGATGGTCCATGCCAGATACAGCGGGTCAATCGGGGCCATATCTCCGTCGATTCGAGTGTTTCAGGATAAGGCTATGTGACCAGGTCAGGGGGGGGGGAGAACTCCGAATTCCAGAGAAATTCGCCTTGCGCAACCCTCTATCCGCTCGATCTCGGCGCCGCAACTGGATCCGGGATTTAGCCTTCATTCCATATACTTCCTCTAAATACCAACCCGTGACGCTTCACACCAATCGCCACGGCAGGATTTCACCGGCATGGTAGGGGACAAGTTCGCCGTCGCCGATGGGGATAAGGTCGGGAACTTGGAACGGGGTCCGGTTCAGCACGATCTGATCGGTGTTGGGCGGCAGTCCGTAAAATCGCGGGCCGTGTTCGGAAGCGAAAGCTTCCAGTTTGTCGAGTGCGCCCTCCTCGTCGAAGGTCGCAGCATAGCTTTCGATGGCATAGGGCGCGTTGAAAATGCCGGCGCAGCCGCAGGCGGATTCTTTGGCGGATCTGGCATGCGGGGCGGAGTCGGTACCGAGGAAGAATTTGGGCGATCCGGACGTCGCCGCTTTGCGGAGCGCTAGCCGGTGCCGCTCCCGCTTGGCGACAGGCAGGCAATACATGTGCGGGCGGATGCCACCTTCGAACATGGCGTTCCGGTTGATACGTAAATGGTGCGGCGTGATCGTGGCTGCGAGATTGGGTCCGCCGCTTTCGACAAAGTCTGCGGCGTCGGCGGTGGTGATATGTTCAAACACCGCCTTCAGGTCCGGAAAATCGCGGGAGAGGGGGGCGAACACCCGTTCGATGAACACCGCCTCCCGGTCGAAAATATCAACGCCCGGCTCGGTCACCTCGCCGTGCAGCAGCAACGGCATCCCGATCCGCTGCATCCGCTCCAACACCCGGTGGATGTGTCGGACATCGGTGACCCCGTGCGCCGAATTGGTGGTGGCATGGGCGGGATAGAGTTTGCAGGCCGCAAACAGCCCCGCTGAAAAACCGCGCTCAATCTCGTCCGGATCGGTCCCGTCGGTCAGATAACAGGTGATGAGCGGCTGGAACGGCGCCGAGGGGCCAACGGCGGCGAGGATCCGGTCCCGATACGCCTTGGCTTCTGCTGCCAGCGTGATCGGCGGCACCAGATTTGGCATGACAATCGCCCGGGCGAACTGCCGTGCGGTATGGCCGGCAACCGATTTCAGCATGGCACCATCCCGCAGATGGACATGCCAGTCGTCGGGCTTGCGGAGGGTCAGCTGCTGCACCTGGGTCATCGCGGTCGGTTACTCGTTTATCTCGGACTGGTCACGGGTTTCCGGCATGCTGATATAAACAACCAGCGACACCGCTATGGCGGCAGTCACATACCAGAAGAACCAGGACTCATGGCCGATATCCTTCAGCTTTAGCGCGACAAATTCCGCCGTTCCGCCAAACAGCGCCACCGCGACTGCATAGGGCAGACCGACCCCCAGCGCGCGGATATCCGCCGGAAACAGCTCGGCCTTCACCAGACCGCTGATCGAGGAATAGAGCGCATTGACCGTCAGCGCGGCGGTGATCAGCAGCAGGGCCTGCATCGGCGTTGCGGCGGTGCCGATGGCCTGCATCAGCGGGACGGTGGTGAACATTCCGATCACGCCAAAGGCAATCAACTGCCGCCGCCGTCCGATCATGTCGCTCATTGCCCCGAACAGCGGCTGCAACACCATGAACACGCACAGCGACAGGGCGGCAATCATCGTCGCCTGCGGTTTGGAAAATCCGGCGGTATTGGCCAGATACTTCTGCATGTAGGTCGCAAAGGTATAGAAGGCGAGCGTGCCGCCGGCGGTCAGCCCGATCACCGTCAGGATCTGGCGGGGATGTTGGAGCAACCTCCGCATTTGATCGGTACGCTGGGCGGCCGTCAACGCCTCGAACGACGGGGTCTCTTCCATCCGACGGCGCAGAAGAATGGCAACCAGCGAGGCCAGGCCACCGAGCGCAAACGGGATGCGCCAGCCCCAGCTGTTCAGCTCGGCCTCGGTCAGCGTCATCTGCAACAGGATCAGCACCGCGAGCGCCAGCAATTGCCCGCCGACCAAGGTCACATATTGCCAGCTCGCCCAGAATCCGCGCCGTTTGGAGGCGGCCATCTCGCTGAGATAGGTCGCCGATGCGCCATATTCGCCGCCGACGCTGATCCCCTGCACAATCCGCGCGACCACCAGCAGGATCGGGGCGGCGACACCAATTGTTGCATAGGACGGGGTCAGGGCGATCATCATCGATCCGCCGCCCATCATCCACACCGATACCAGCAAGGCGCTTTTCCGCCCGTGCCGGTCCGCCCACCAGCCGAGCAGCCAACCGCCCAACGGTCGCACCAGGAACCCGACCGCGAAGACTGCGGCGGTGTTCAGCAGTTGCGCGGTCGGATCGCCGTCGGGGAAGAAGCTGGCAGCAAAATAGAGGGAGAAGGACGCATAGACATACCAGTCGAACCATTCGACCAGATTGCCAACCGACCCACCGAGGATCGACCGGATACGACGGCTGAGGGTCATCGGTGCCGGATCAACCAAGGAAGCGGAACCCGTCATAGACCGCCCAGACCAGCAGGAAGGCAACAATCGCCGCCACAACTGCCCGCCACGCCGGTGCGAACCGCACCCCGTCGCCATCACCCGCCCGCCAGCCGCGCAGCATCGGCGCGATGAGATTGTCCCGCTTGGCCAGATACCAACCGACCGCCGCCAGATGCAGGGCGATCAGCGCACCCAGCACATTGAAGAATTCATGGTGGACCTCCCCGGCCCATTTGCTGGTCGCCTCGCTGACCAGATGGTTCAGGGGCCCGGAATCGAGGCCCATGTCGGTATCGGTCGCCACCAGCCCAAGGCCGAGCTGAACCGCCAGCGCCAGCAACAACGCCACAACGCTCAGCGCCCCCAGCGGATTGTGACCCACGCCCGGGATATAGCGTCCGGCAACGAAGGCGGCGATGGTCGATGGCCCGCGCACAAACCCGGCGAACCGCGCCGTCGAACTGCCGATCACCCCCCACAACAGGCGGAAGATCAGCAAGCCGAGGATCAGCAGGCCCGACCGCACATGCCAGACCAGATCACCCTCCTCCGCCGACCACCAGGAAAAGATGATCAGCGGTACCAGCGACCAATGCACGATGCGAACCGGCCAGTCCCAGACCGCGATGCGGCCTGCCACGGGGGTGTCAGTCATCGACCCGGAACTTGTCGTGGCAGGCCTTGCAGGCACCGCCGGTGGCCCGCAACTGGGTCATGAACGCCGCTGCATCAAAACTCGGGGCCTTGGAGGCGGCAACCAGCTTCTTCGATTCCCCCTCCAGATTGGCGGCGAGCGTCAGGAATGTCGCCATATCAGTCCAGATTTCGGCTTTTGCATCGGTCTTGATGCCGCTTTCCGGCCCGCTGCCCTTGGGGAACCAAGTCTTGATCAGAGGGGCCTGCCGGGCAATGGCAGCGCTGTGCTTCTGGATTTCGGCAGGCACCGGCGCGCCCGAGCGCAGCTGCCCGGCCATGCCCTTCATCGCCTCCCCCATCACCTCAAAGCCCTGGTGGCGGCTGTGCTGGATACTGCCAACCGGCCCATGCGCAAACGCCGCTGCCCCAAAACAGGCTACGACCAAGCTCGACGCGACAATCTTCCAACGCATAACTGCTCCCCACAAAACGTCCACGCCGACGATGCCGCCTTCGAGCGCGAATGACAACTGGATGCGCCCGAAAAAAGCGGGTGCCGTTTCGGTTGCGATAGGCGGGCCGTACCGGTGCAAACGCCCCCCGGACTATTGCACCAGCTTCTGTCACTGACGTTGCGCAAATCTTGGTGTAGGGAGTTCGACCCAATCGGAATGAACGGCCTGATCGATGACGCCTACCTCGAACGTCCCGCCCCGCATCTTCCCGACTGCAAGCGAGGAGGCAAAGGTGGCGGCCACCACCACCGCTATCGCCCAGACCGAGCATCCCGCCTATAAGTTGGCCTTTCAGGACGATGATTTCCTGCTGCGCGAGGAATTGCGTCCGGTCCGGTTTCAGCTGGAACTGCTGAAGACCGAATTGCTGCTGAGCGAGGCCGGGATCGAGTCGACGTTTGTCATGTACGGATCGGCCCGCATCCCTTCGCCCGAAGAGGTCGATGGATTGCTGGCGACGGCTGAAACGCCGGAAGCGCAGGCGATTGCCGAACGGTTGGCGGCAAAGTCCGTCTATTATGAAGAGGCCCGGAAACTGGCTCAGCTGAGTTCGGCGGCACCGCTAGATGACAGGGGGATGCGGCAGTTCGTGGTTTGCTCCGGCGGGGGGCCGTCGATCATGGAGGCAGCGAACCGCGGTGCCGCCGATGTCGGCGCCCCGTCGGTCGGCCTCAATATCGTGTTGCCGTTCGAACAACTGCCAAACCCCTATGTCACACCGGGACTATCGTTTCAGTTCCACTATTTCGCACTGCGCAAGATGCACTTCCTGTTGCGTGCCCGCGCGGTTGCGGCGTTTCCGGGTGGATTTGGCACCTTTGACGAGCTGTTCGAGCTGCTGACCCTGGTGCAGACCGGCAAGGTCAAGCCAATGCCAATCCTGCTCTATGGCAAGGAATTCTGGACCCGGGTCGTCAATTTCGAAGCGCTTGCGGACGAAGGTGTCATTGCGCGCAGCGACCTCGACCTGTTCCATTTTGTCGAAACCGCTGAGGAAGGCTGGGATATCGTCCGCGCCGCCTACCAGCTGTAGGCTCCTCGTCCCGCCGCTCTCGCTGCCAGCTTGCAGGAGGGTGTTCGTCCGGAGTGACCGCGAAGACTGAGGTTGCGACGGTCAGCGCCGGAGGAACGACCACAGCTCACGCTACAAAAGCTACGCCGTGCGCGAGGTATGCAAAGCGCTCGCACTCAAACCCTGGTTGCGCAACCATGCCTGGCCCCGTCCACACGGTCGCGTGCAATCCATCCCACCCGTCAGTCCGCGCAATTCGCTGATGAACAACCTGTTGAGGTTCTACACCTACGGGGTGCCGGCTGGTGCTGCAGCCGGCGCTTCCGATGGCGCAGGCTTGGCAGCGGCGGACTTGCGGGCCGGGCGGCAGGATTTCTGGGATTTGACCAGCGACCCTGTCTCAAAGACCTCACTGCAGACCCGCTTTTTCTTGACCACCGGCGCGGGAGCCGGGGCCGCCTCTTCAACCGTCTGACCGGTTGTTTCGGTCGCCAACACTGGGGCAGACAGAATCATAGCGGCAGCAACCGCCAGCAGGGAAACGCGACGCATCTGGAAACACTCCAAGTTGAACCGCGCGTCCATAGTGCGGTGGCCACACAATGAAAACCCGTTTTGCGGTGGACGGCACAAGGCTGACCAACCCCGCCGGTTCACACCGGCGGGGTCACGGACTATTTCTTCGCTGGTGCCGTCTCGGCAGCCAGCTTTACACCGATGAAGCCGGGTGGGTTCGGGCCGCGTTGGAACAACAGTAGCACGGTACTGCGGCCGGCTTTCCGGGCATCGGAAATCGCTCGGGCCGCGGCGGTCGGTGTGGACGTCGGCACCTGATTGATGCTGAGGATCACATCCCCCCGCTGCATGCCCTGGGCGGCTGCGTCGCTCGACGGATTGACCGAGGCAATCACCACGCCCTGCACGCTTTCCGACAGACGCAGTTCGGTGCGGATTTGCGGCGTCAGCGGGCTGAGCTTCATGCCGAGCCCTGCCTCCAGCGATTGCACGTCCGGCTTGTCGTCGGCCTCCGCCGCCTCTTCGGTACTGCCACCGCCGAGCCGGGCCGCCAGCACCTGATCGCTCGGTCGCTCACCAACCGTTGCGCGGATGATCATCTTCTTCCCGCCGCGCACGATTTCGATAGGCACGGTCGTTCCGATCGGCGTGTTGGAGACGATGAACTGCAGCGTGTTGTCAAAGGCCACTTCCTTGTCGGCGACCTTCAGGATGACATCGCCCTGCTTGACCCCGGCGCGGGACGCGGGGCCGCCGGCCTCGACATTGGCGACAATCTCACCCTTGTCCTTGGGCAGGCCCAGTCCGGCAGCGATATTGTCGGACAGCGGCTGAATGCTGACGCCAAGATAGCCGCGCCGGACCTTGCCGCTGGCGCGCAGCTGGTCGATGACCGGCTTGGCGACTTCGGCGGGGATGGAAAAGCCAAGGCCGATATTGCCGCCCGACGGCGTGAAAATCACCGTGTTGATGCCAACGACATTGCCGTTCAGGTCAAACAGCGGTCCGCCGGAATTGCCTTGGTTGATCGAGGCATCGGTCTGGATATAGCGGTCATAGGCGCTGCCCGACTGGATGTTGCGGTGCAGGGCGGAGACGATGCCCGCCGTCACCGTCCCGCCAAGGCCGAACGGATTGCCGATGGCAATCGCCCAGTCACCGACGCGGACCTTGGAGGAGTCGCCAAAGGCCACATAAGGCAGGTCCGTCGCGTCGATCTTGAGCAGGGCGAGATCGGCGAGTGTGTCCCGACCGATGAGCTTTGCCTTATACTCGCGGCGATCCGACAGGATGACGGTGATGGTATCAACCGGCGTGTCACCGCCGCGACCCGACACCACATGATTGTTGGTGACGACATAGCCGTCCGCCGAAATGATGAAGCCGGACCCAAGGGAGGTTGCATCACGGGTCACCGGCGGCGGCCCGCCGCGCTGGCCCGGATTGCGTTCCCCTTGCTGTTCCTGGAATTTGCGGAACAATTCCTCCAGCGGGCTGCCGGGCGTGATGCCAGCGAAGCGGTTGACCTCGACCTTTTGGGTCGTCGACACGTTGACCACGGCGGGCAGCAGCTTGGCGGTCAGATCGGCAAAGCTTTGCGGCGCGCCACCTGGGGCGGCTGAGGCCATTTGCACCGCGGCTTGCGGTGCGGAACCGGATCCGGCCTGCGCCAAAGCAAGCGTTGCGGCGCTACCGGCGATCAAAGCACCAGCGGTAAGGGCATACACAATTCGCACGTCTATCTGTCTCCACATTTGTCGGCTTCCGCTAGGGCCATGGACACTCGGCTCTTGACGTTGCTGATGTGCCACAGTCAAGGCACTTCTACGTCACCCACATGGACTTGCGATGAACGACCGCCGGAATGTGTCGGACGCGGTTCGGTTCAGCGTTTTCCTTCAAACTCCCGCAGGAACTCGTTGCCCGGTCCCATGACCACGGTGCCGCCATCCTTGAAGGTTTCGCGGTAGGCCTGCATGGCGCGGTAAAAGGCATAGAATTCCGGATCGGCCCCGAAGGATTCGGCGTAAATACGCGCGGTGTTGGAATCGGCCTCGGCCCTGACCAGCTGCGCCTGTTTTGCACCCTGGGCCCGGATGGTGGTGGCTTCCTGCCGCCGCGCCGTCCGCATCCGTTCATAGGCGGAATCGAGCGGTGCGCCGGTTGGCAGATCGGCGCGCTTGATCCGCACGTCGATGATTTCTGCCCCGTAGCCCTTGGCAGCGCGGTTCACGCTCTGCTGGATATCATCCATCAACCGGCCACGTTCCGGGCTGAGCAACGCCGCAAAGGGCTGAGCACCGAGTTCGTTGCGCAGCCGCGACCCCAGAATGCGGGCCAGCGCCTCTGCCACCCGTTCTTCGTTGCCAACGGTCTGGTACATGCGCAGCGGATCGACGATGCGGAAACGGGCGAAGGCATCCACCACCAGCCGGAGCTGATCGGTCGACAGCACGGTTTGCGCCGGCATGTCGAGGTCGAGCACCCGCTTGTCGACGAAAACCACATCCTCGACGAACGGCAGCTTCGCCACCAGCCCGGCCCCGGTCCGACCGTAGGCAGCTTTCGGGTCATAGGCGTTGACGATCGCTTCGGGCTTCCCGAACCGGACGATGATCGCCTGGCTGGTTTCCGGAACTCGGAAAATTGATGCACTCAGCAGGATGAGCAGCAGGACTGCGGCAACGGCCAGAAGGATCGGGTTGCGGGTCATCGTCATGTCACTGCCCCTGCGCAGGTTGAGCGGCGGCGGCAGCGCGGGAGCGGCGTTGCACTTCCGGGAGCGGCAGGTAAGGTGTGACGCCATTGGCATCGATGATGGTCTTGTCGACCTTCTTCATCACCTCTTCCATCGTCTCCAGATACATACGCTTGCGCGTCACGACCGGGGCCAGCCGGTATTGGGCGTAAACAGCGTTGAACAAGGCCGTTTCCCCCTGCGACCGGGCCGTGACCGACTGCGAATAGGCCCGCGCGTCGTTTAGATATTGCTGGGCCTCCTGCTGGGCCGCAGACACGTCCTTGAACGCGTCATCAACCGCCTGCGGTGGATCGGCCTGCTTGATGTCGACACCCAGCACCTCGATGCCCGACCGGTAGCTGTTCAGCACCTCCTGAATGCGCTCGCGCACCTGATCGGCAATCGCGGCGCGCTGCGGACCGACCGCATCATTCAGCGTCGCGTCACCGATCTCGGAGCGCATCGCCGATTCAGCGACTTCCTTGATCGTCGCGGTCGGGTCCTTCATTTCGAACAGGAACAGTTCAGGCTGCCGGATTTTCCAGCGAACTGCATAGGCGATGTCGATGATATTCTGATCACCGGTCAGCATCAGATTCTCGCCAGCCCCATCGGGCGCGCCGATGTCGACTGAATTGACCTGCTCAACCGGGGGCTTGACCACCACATCGATCGGAGAGGGCAGTTTGAAATGTACGCCTGGTCCGGTCGTCTCGACATAGCTGCCCAGCCGAGTCACGACGCCGCGTTCACGCGCGCCGACCTGATAGAAGCTGGTGGCCCCCACCCATAGCAGGACCACCCCGCCGCCGATCATTGCCCAGGGAATGCGGCCGCGCCCTCCGGGCATTGATCCGCGCAACCGGTCCTGGCTCCGGCGGATGAACGCCTCAAAGTCCGGACCATTGCCGCGATTGCCGCCGCCGCCATTGCCGCGCGGCCCGCCGCCCCAGGGGTTCCGGGGGCCGTCGCCACCGCCGCTTCGTCCGGGCCCGTCCGAGCCACCGTCATTCTGCCAAGGCAATTCACGCTCCCGCTCGTTGCGACCACTGCCCGCACTATATACGAAGCAGCATTGCGTTTTACGAGGGTAGGCGATGACAGTTGATTCACGAAGCGTCACCAAGGCGGTCGGAGACGCTGCGGATGGTCGGGCGAGCGGTATCGCGGTGCGCCCCGACGGCAGTGTTGGGTTGGTGCTGGCGGTGGACGGCATCGACCGCGCGGCGGCGGCGAAACTGCAGGCCGACGTCGAAGTGGCGGCAAAATCGGTTGCCGGTGTCACCGGGGTGCGCATCATCCTGACCGCCGACCGCGATGCGATGCCGACCGAACCGGTGAAGCCCGGGATCCGGTCAATCCTCGCCGTCGCCAGCGGCAAGGGCGGCGTTGGCAAATCAACGGTATCGGCCAATCTGGCGGTGGCGCTGGCCAAGATGGGCCGCAAGGTCGGCCTGCTGGACGGCGATATCTATGGGCCGTCAGTCCCGACCCTGATGAACGCCCATGTCCGCGCCGACCTGATCGGCAACCGTATCCAGCCGGTGGAGGCCTGGGGACTCAAAACCCTGTCGATGGGCATGATGACCGAACCGGGGAAGGCGGTCATTTGGCGCGGCCCGATGGCGGCATCGGCCTTCACCCAGTTGATCGACCTCGCCGACTGGGGTGATCTGGATGTGCTGGTGATCGACATGCCGCCGGGAACCGGGGACATTCAGCTGACACTCGCGCAAAAGGTGAAACCCAATGGCGCGGTCATCGTCTCCACGCCGCAGGACCTCGCGCTGATTGACGCCGACCGGGCCATTTCAATGTTTGCGCAAACCGATGTCCGTGTGGTCGGGATCGTCGAGAATATGAGTTTTCACATCTGCGAATCCTGCGGCCATGAAAGCCATCCGTTCGGCCATGGTGGGGCGGAGGATATTGCCGAAAAACTCGGCGTCCCGTTCCTGGGCCGCATACCGCTCACTGCCTCGATCCGGGCTGCATCGGACGCCGGAATCCCGCCCGCCGCCGGGACCGGACCCGATGCGGCGGCCTTCGCTGCCATCGCCGCCAGCGTCGCGGCGGCGCTGGGAATTTAGACCGCGATGCCACTCACCTCAGACGCCGATATTCGGGCCCTGCTGCAAAGCCTCCGGACGATTGCCGTGGTCGGCGCGTCGGGCAATGCGCTGCGCGCCAGCAACGAGGTGATGGCGATGCTGAAGTCCCATGGCTACCGCGTCATACCGGTCAATCCCCGTCTGGTCGGCGGCCGCATCCACGGGGAGCCGGTGCGCGCCGACCTGTCGCAGATCGACGGTCCAATCGATCTTGTCGATATTTTCCGTAATTCGGACGACGCCGGGGACAGCGTTGACGAGGCCATCGCGGTTGGTGCGGGGGCGGTCTGGATGCAGCTTGATGTCATCAACGAGGCAGCGGCGAACCGTGCGGAGGCGGCGGGCCTGAAGGTGGTCATGGACCGCTGCCCGAAGATAGAGATCAGGCGTCTGGGGATTGCGCCCCTTTGAACACCGAAGTCAGGCCGTGGGCGATTGCTGCGCCCGGGTCACCCGCAAAGCCTGAAGCGCCACAATACCGTTCCGGACCCGCCGGACCACTTCGCCGTGCAACTGGCGCGGGGCCGCGACCACTCCGTGCAATTTCGGCTCCGGCTTATTGAAGCGCAGCGGGCCACCGTCGCGGTCGCTGATGACGCCGCCCGATTCCGTCAGGATCAACGCGGCGGCAGCGATATCCCATTCGCCCATCGGACGCCCTTCAAAGAAAGCATCGGCCTCGTCGCTCGCCACCTTGGCGATCCGCAAGGCAAGGCCGTTGGGTTTCTCCACCGTCAGCGGCCCCCAGGGTTCGGGCCACCATTTGGCCGCGATGGTCGCCGGGTCCCCGGGCAACCGACAATGTTCGATATTTTCGCAGCCCGATATCTCGATCCGGTGTTCGTTGAGCCAAACGCCCTGCCCGGCCTCGGCAATGAAAAATTGGCTGCGGGCGGGGGCCGCCAACACCCCGAGCAGCGGCACGCCGTCCTCAACCAGCGCCACCGACACCGCCCATCCGGTGCGCCCGCGCAGGAAGTCCCGGGTGCCGTCAATCGGATCGACGATCCAGACCCGTCTGCGCGATAACCGGTCGGCATTGTCCTTGGTTTCCTCCGACAGCCAGCCATAGTCCGGGCGCGCCGACATCAGCCGTTCGCGCAGCAGGGCGTTGACCGCCAGATCGGCTTCGGACACCGGATTGTCCGGGGATTTGTCCCAGCTCTCCACCTCGCCGCTGAAGAAAAAAGACCGCGCAACGATGGCGGCATCCTCGACCGCTGACACCAGCAATTGGCGGTCCTGCTCAAGCACCGGCGAGCACCATCCCCTCCACCAGGCAGGTTGGTGCGTTCACGGCGTGCCGGAACGTCAGATCATCGGCAGGGGTCAGGTTGCGGAACATGTCGCGCAAATTGCCGGCAATGGTGACTTCGGCAACCGCACCGGCAATTTCGCCATTGTCGATCAGGAACCCTGCGGCCCCCCGGCTATAATCCCCGGTCAGGCCGTTGACGCCCTGTCCGATCAATTCGGTGACCAGAAACCCGCGCTTGATGCCACCGATGAGCGCGTCGCGACCGATGCGGCCTGCTGCCATATGCACATTGGTTGGGGCCACACCGGGCGGGCCACCGATACCACGGGAAGCATGGCCGGTCGGTGCCAAGCCCAACTGCCGGGCCGAGGCGCTTTCGAGCAGCCAGCCAGTCAGCACCCCGGCTTCGATCAACGTCTTTGGGCCCGTCGGCAGGCCTTCGCCGTCAAACGGCTTGGACCGCAGCCCGCGAAGCCGGTGCGGATCATCAAGGATCGTGACGC
Source organism: Synechococcus sp. UW140 (assembly GCA_943368345.1). Lineage (GTDB taxonomy): Bacteria > Pseudomonadota > Alphaproteobacteria > Sphingomonadales > Sphingomonadaceae > JADCGM01. The sequence goes on from CALRKY020000003.1 coordinate 117,969, forward strand.
CGGTATCGAAGACTGCCGTTCCGAGGCATTCGAGCAGGAAACTGGTCCGCCGGGTAATCGCCGACCCCGAAATCGCCCCGATCAAATGACCGACAAGGCCAGCCGATACCCGGGGATCGAACACCACCGGCATCGGCCCGGTTTCCAGCCGGATCGGGTTCATCCGCGCCACCGTCCGCTCCCCGGCCTTGCGACCCGTCTCCTCCGGTGAATCGAGATCGGCCAGATAGCGGGCCGCCTGATGGGCATAGTCGCGCTGCATGCCGGTGCCCTCGCCAGCCAGCACGCTGGCAGAAAGGCCGTGGGTGGAGGTGACATACCCACCGGTAAAGCCGCCACTTGTCGCGATGGCGACCGTGGCGCGCCCGGCACTGGCCGACCCGCCTTCGGAATTGGTGACCCCGGCAACGGCGCGGGCTGCATCTTCGGCGGCAAGCGCCCGGGATTTCAGTGTTTCAGCGGACACATCCTCTGGATCCGATGCCTCCAGATCGGCGAACGGCCCCCGCGCCAGCATGTCCTTGGGGGCGAGGCCGGCATAGGGGTCCTCAGGCGCTTCACGCGCCATAGCCAATGCACGTTCAACGGCGGTTTCCAGTGCCTCGGTCGACAGGTCCGATGTTGATACGCTGGCCGAGCGTTTCCCCGAGAATAATCGCAGGCCGATTTCCTGCCCCTCAGAGCGGCCAATATCCTCCAGCACACCCAGCCGAACCGAAATGCTGGTCGAGGCGTCCCCGACATAAATGGCATCGGCAGCGTCGGCACCGAGGCGGCGGGCATGGGCAAGGGCGGCGGACAGGCGGTCAAGCGCCGCATCGACGGTAAACATGCATTGGGAGGTAGGCGGGCGGGCTGGTGGCGTCAACGCACCGCAGTCATCCTGCAATCACAAACGCCCCGAACAGCAGCAAGCCAACCAAACTGTTGCTCCGGAACAGCCGAAGGGCATTGGTGGGGTCCGCCGGATCGAGGCGGCGGAGCTGCCAGACAAAATGCAGCGCCGTCGGGGCCAAAGCCAGAACCGCAACCGGCGCTCCCGTCAGCAACATGGCGCCCGCCCAAAATGCGACCGCCATGCCGTAAAATCCGGCGACCGCAGGCCGGACCTGGGTTTGGAGGCGGCGCGCGCTCGATTTAATCCCGGCCAGCGCGTCATCCTCAATGTCCTGCAGCGCATAGATTGTGTCATAGCCAAGCGTCCAGAACAGCCCCCCGGCATAGAGCAGCAACGCCGGTCCAACGTCCGCCGGGGACACCGCCAGATAGCCGACCAGCGCGCCCCAATTGAAGGTCAGGCCGAGCCAGGCCTGCGGCCACCAGGTGATGCGCTTCATGAAGGGATAGGCGGCAACCAGCCCCAGGCTGGCCAGCGCCACCAGCTGCGCCGTCAGCGGCAGCTGTAGCAGCACGACCAACCCGACAAGGCTGAGCAGCGTCAGCCAGGCCCAGGCTGCCCTGACCGACACCCGACCCGACGCCACGGGCCGGTCCCGGGTGCGTTCGACCCGGGCATCAAGCTCCCGGTCGACAATATCATTATACACGCACCCGGCCCCGCGCATCGCCAGCGCCCCCACCCCCAGCCAGATCAGCAACGGCCACTTCGCCGGGAGACCTCCGGCCAGTGCCACGCCCCAGGCACACGGCCAGAACAGCAGCCAGGTTCCAATCGGACGGTCAAAGCGGGCGAGCCGGGCATAGGGCCGCAACCGTTCGGGCAGATAGCCAACCCATGATCGTGCCACCGTATCTGGCAGCGCAGTGTCGGTTTCCAGAGGTGGTGCGGACATGCTAGCGGGAGTCCATGCGGGAGCCTTCCGAGTCAAGCGGTCCGAGACTGTTCGTCGATCAGGTGCTGGCACCCGGCGCGAGTTTCGCCCTGCCACCGGCGCAAAGCCATTATCTGAACGGAGTGATGCGGCTGAAGGTCGGCGACTCGCTGCGCCTGTTCGACGATCAGACCGGTGAATGGCTGGCACGGGTCACTGACACAGCCCGCAAAGCGGTGACCGTCCTGATCGAACGACAGACCGAAGCCCGGGAGACGGTTCCGGACCTCTGGTTGCTGGCGGCCCCAATCAAGCGGGGCCGAATCGATTGGGTTGCGGAGAAAGCCTGTGAACTCGGTGTCGCCAAACTCGGGTTCGTGCTGACCCGGCGAACGGTGGTTGACCGGATGAATCTGGATCGCCTCCGCGCCCACATGGTCGAGGCTGCCGAGCAATGTGGCCGGACCGCGCTGCCGCAACTGGCGGAGCCGGTGCCGCTCACCAAGCTGCTGGCGGACTGGCCGCAGGGGCGGGCACTGATTTTCTGCGATGAGGAGGGGGGTGGGCCGTTCCTCGACTCGGTGAAACCCGGCCCCGCCGCCATCCTGATCGGACCGGAGGGCGGCTTTGCGCCCGAGGAGCGCGACCGGCTGCGCGCCCATCCGGCGGCGATCCGGGTCTCGCTGGGCCCACGCATCCTGCGGGCCGATACGGCGGCGGTGGCGGCGGTCGCGCTTTGGCAGGCGATTGCGGGCGACTTGCGTTGAGCCTCACTCATTTCGGCGCTGGCATGCGGCCCCGGCGAGGACTATTGCGGCGGCTATGAGCACGCGCACCACAGCTATCGGGGATGCCGATCCCATCGAATCCCGCGACGATCTGATCTCGGTTTTTGAAAAGGGCTGCAAGCCCGCCGTAGACTGGCGGATCGGCACCGAGCATGAGAAATTCGTCTATCGTAAAGCCGACCACCGGGCTCCATCCTACGCGGAGGAAGGCGGCATCCGCGACCTGCTCGGCGAAATGGCCCAGTTCGGCTGGAAACCGGTGCTGGAGGGCGACACGGTCATCGCCATGGCCGGAAGCGACGGCGGGATCAGTCTGGAGCCTGCAGGCCAGTTTGAGCTGTCAGGGGCGCCCCTGACTTCGCTTCACGAAACCTGCACCGAAACCGGCCGCCACCTGCAACAATGTCAGGAGGCCGGTGACAAGCTCGGCCTTGGTTTCCTGGGTCTCGGCTTCTGGCCCGACAAGCGCCGTGACGAATTACCCGTCATGCCCAAGGGTCGCTATGACATCATGCTGCGGCACATGCCGCGGGTTGGATCGCTCGGCCTCGACATGATGCTCCGGACCTGCACCATTCAGGTCAATCTCGACTATTCGAGCGAGGCTGACATGGTGAAAAAATTCCGGGTCAGTCTGGCGCTGCAACCACTCGCCACCGCCTTGTTCGCCAACTCGCCCTTTACCGAAGGCAAGCCCAACGGCTTCCTGTCGTTCCGAAGCCACATCTGGACCGATACCGATCCGCACCGCACCGGCATGTTGCCGTTCGTGTTCGACCCGGATTTCGGCTTCGAGCGCTATGCTGATTATATGCTCGACGTGCCGATGTATTTCGCGGTCCGGGACGGCAAATATGTCGATGCCGCCGGCCTGTCGTTCCGGGACTTCCTCGCCGGGAACCTGTCGGTCCTGCCCGGCCAGACGCCGACGCTTGGCGACTGGAAAGACCATCTGTCGACGGCCTTCCCTGAAGTGCGGCTGAAATCCTTCCTCGAAATGCGCGGTGCCGATGGCGGCCCGTGGAACCGCATTTGTGCGCTCCCGGCCTTCTGGGTCGGGCTGCTCTATGATCAAACCGCGCTGGATGCGGCGTGGGACCTGATCAAGCATTGGAGCATCGAGGATCATCAGCGCGTCCGCGACGAGGTGCCAAGGCTTGGGCTTAAGGCAACCATCCCCGGTGGCGGCAGCCTGCAGGATTTGGCCAAACAGGTCATGAAGGTCGCCGATCTCGGCCTGAAGAACCGGGCCCGCCTCAACGCCGCTGGCGACAGCGAACAGGGCTTCCTCAACCCGCTCCACACCATCGCCGAAAGCGGCCAAACCCCCGCCGACCGACTGCTGGAGGCCTATCACGGGCGGTGGGCTGGTGACCTGTCAAAACTCTACGCCGAGGAAAGCTATTAGCTGAAATACCGATCAACGTTTTCCCCATCATCTCTCCGATCCTTGACAGATTCGATCCTCACCCAATCGAATCTACGGTAGCCGCCACGGCGGGAAGCGGCGGTAGGGTCCGGCCCAGTAGAGGCAGATGCGGTTGCCGAAGGGGTCGCGGAGGCGGGCTTCGCGCCACCCCCAGCTCTCGTCGCGCGGCATTTGGTCGAACGTTAGCCCTTGAGACGTCAGCATCTTGCACCAGGCGTCGAGCTCGGGATGTTCGAA
>CALRKY020000004.1:0-120968 GCA_943368345.1 Synechococcus sp. UW140
GGGCCGGATTTGGCCCGCCGCACGTGCGGTTGCGGCGGGAGGCCCGCTGGACAGCGTTGCATCGCTTGCAGGGAGCCACCAGCCCCTGCCTCGCGCCGCGCCTTGCCAGCGGACCTCCTGCCGCAATCACGGTGATCCGGATTGGTCGATAAACGCTCTAACTCGCCCGTGCGGCCGCCACGGCCTTTTTCAATTCCGCATAGCCGACCGCGCCGGACAGGATGCGGTTGCCGATGACGTAGGACGGCGTGCCAGTCAGGCCGAGGGCGCGGCCCAGTTCCAGATTTTTCTTGAGTTCGGCCTTCAGCAGTGCCGACCCCATGTCGGATGCGGTCTGGCGTTCGTTCATACCGGCGGCGCGCACCATCTGAATGGTCCGTTCATGGTTCGGGCGTCCGGGCGCTTCAAAACTGCTGTTGTAATAGGCGGTGTACCGTCCCTGCTTCGCCGCCGACAAACTGGCGAGCGCCGCTTCTTCCGACGCTGGTCCCAGCACCGGAAAATCGCGGTACACAACGCGCAGGCCCTTATCCTCCCGCAGCAGGCGCTGCACGTCGGGATGGGACACCCGGCAATAGGGGCAATTATAGTCAAAAAACTCGACCAGCGTGACATCGCCGTCCTTGGCACCGGTCCAGGCGCTGCCGAACGGTGTTTCAATCGCCGCCCGGTTCGATTCCAGCATCTTGGTGACCTCCCGGTCCTGCAGCTGGTTGATCGCCTCCGGGATGATCTCCGGGTGTTCGAGCAGATAGGCACGGACGATCTGTTCGACCGCCTGGCGCTCGCTGCGGCTGAACTGGTCGGCCCCGGCAGTGGTGGGCACCGCCCGCCCATAGACCAGCGCGGCGTAACCTATGATCAGCAGCAGGCCGAGCCCGATGCCGAGGCCAAGCCGGACGCGCGGTGGCAGGCGGCGGAGCGGATCAATCACCGGCGGTCCTTTTTCAGCTTTTGCAGGTCGGCTTCACTGACTAGCGCGATATCCTGCGCCCGCAGGAAATCCGGTGATCCGGGCTTCAGGCCCTGCATGGCCCGCCGCGCACTTGGCAAGGCCCGCTGCGGCACCCCTTCGAGGTTGAAGCGCTCGGCGCTGGCCAGCGCGGCACGGGGTTCATCGCCGTCGCGTTCATAGGCGATGCCAAGCTGATACCAGGCAAAGGGATTTGTGTTGTCGCGGGCCACGGCCGATTTCAGAATGGCCTTGGCCTCGGCAGCATCATTGGGATCTTCGGTTGAAATCAGCGCATGACCCAGCAGGGATGCGATCAGCGGCTGGCCCGGAGCTTTGGCAACAGCTAGCCGCAGAGGCGGGATAGCCTCTTTGATCTTACCGGATTCGAGCAGGATTTGCCCCTGGATTTCGTTGAAATAGGGATCGTCAGGTGCGGTCTTCAGCAGGGCATTGACCTCCGCCGTCGCCTTCGCCTGATAGCCCTGCTTATGATAGGCATAGGCCCGGGCGTAGTGCGCAGGGACAGACTGATCCGACTCCGGATAGAGTTGGAACGTCCGTTTTGGTTCTTCGACGAACCCCGTCAACTTGGCCTTGATCCTGAGGAACCGAGCATTGAGGGCGGGGTCCGGTTTGGTCTTCCAATAGGGTGATTTGCCATAGACTTCTTCCAGCGCGGAAATGCGTTCGCTGCTGATGGGATGAGTCCGGGAATAGCTGTCGGTTTGGGCGATGCCGTAGCGGACCTCCTCAAATCCGATTTTCTTGAAAAAGGCGATGGAGCCTTCACCGGTGACGCCTGCGCCCTCAAGATAGCGCGCGCCGGCCTGATCGGCCCGGGATTCCTGGTCGCGGGTGAAGGACAGGAATTTACCGAGCGCGATCTGCTGTCCGCCTGCCAAAATTGCTGCCCCGGCTTCCCCGGCTCCTGCCGCAATGGCGGCCCCGGCCAGCACCAGCGACAGGATTGAAATGCCGGTTGCTGGCCCGGCCCCCTCGTTGAACCGGACATTATGGCCACCGGCGATATGGCCCAGTTCGTGCGCCACGACGCCCTGCAACTGGTTCACATTGTCGGCGACCGAAATCAGGCCGGAATGGATGAAAACATTCTGCCCGCCCGTCACAAAGGCGTTGATGCTCGGGTCACCGACCAGCACCATTTGCACCGAACGCGGATCGAGCCCGGCGGCAATTTGCAGAGGTTTTGACAGCTCCCGGAAGAAATCCTCGGTCTCGGCATCGCGCAGGATGCTTTGCGCCGCGACCGGCTGTGCGTTGGCAACAAGCGCGAGGGCGGTGAGCGCCGCGCGCACGGGACGGGGGCGGATCATGCCGCGACCTTGCCCGGCGCTCGCTGAACGCCGGGTGAAGGGTTTGCGTTGATCACTCGCCGAAGGTGCGGTTCCACCAGCCCTTGCGTGACGGGCGGGGTGGGGTGGCGGTTGTTTCCAGCTCTGTTCCAAGGTCGTTGGCCGGTTCCGGTGTCGGTGCCGCCACGGGTTCGGGTACCGGATCGGCGGCGACGGGTGCAGTCTCAACGGCAGCGGGCTTCTTGGCTCGGCTGGCGCGCTTTGGCTTGGCAACCGGCTCGGCAGCCTCCGCCGGAGCTTCCTCAGCCGGACTTGCCTCCGTGTCTGCTACGACCGGCTTTTTCGACCGACTGCGCCGGGCAGGCTTGGCGGCTGGTTCAGCGGCGGCTTCCTGGACCGGTTCGGCGTCCGGCATGGCAGGCGCTTCGTCGGCAGCCTCGACCGGCTCGTCGACCTGTCCGTCCTGGCGCGGCTCATTTTCACGGCGGCGTCCGCCACGACGTCCCCGGCGGCGGCGGCGGCGGCCCTCGCCTGTCCCGGCGTCGCCCTGGGCGGGGGCAGCGTCGTCACGGTCTTGCACCGCTTCGCTGTTAACTGGCTCCGCGTCGTCACCCTCGGCTGCAGTCACCGGGTTTGGTTGCCCCTCGTTGCGGCGACCCCGGCCACGGCGGCGGCGGCGGCCACGTCCGCCCCGGTCCTCGTCTCGGGAGCGTTGGTCGCGAGGCGACTCCTCGCCGTCCTCGTCACCGCCATCGTCGGCGATCAAATCGGCTTCATCGACCTCATCCTCCTCGGCAGCTTCAAATGCCGGGATGGCGACGGCGGCTGGCAGTGGTTTTGATGGCGCGCCGCCAGCGGTGTCGATGGCGATATGATGCGCAACCAGTGCCTGATCGGGAACTACATCGATTTCAACGCCATAGCGATTCTCAAGCTCGGCCAACTCGCTGCGTTTGCGGTTCAGGATATAGACCGCAACATCGGCAGAGGCGCGCAGTGTGAACACGCTGTGCTTACCGCGAATGGCTTCTTCCTCCAGCCCACGCAGCGCCGCCAGCGCCACCGACGGGATGGTGCGGACGAGGCCAGTGCCTTCGCACATCGCACAGGTGTGGGTGGAGGCTTCGAGCATGCCCGTGCGCAGGCGCTGACGGCTCATTTCCATCAGGCCGAAGGACGATATCCGGCCAATCTGAATGCGGGCCCGGTCGTTCTTCAGCGCCTCCTTCATGGCGCGCTCGACTTTGCGATTGTTCGAGTTGACGTCCATGTCGATGAAATCGATGACGACGAGCCCGGCCATGTCGCGCAGGCGCAACTGACGGGCAATTTCCTCGGCGGCTTCGATGTTGGTCTTGGTCGCGGTGCCTTCGATATCATGCTCACGGGTCGACCGGCCGGAGTTGATGTCGATCGACACCAGGGCCTCGGTCGGGTTGATGACGATATAGCCACCCGATTTCAGCTGGACGACCGGCTGGTACATCGCGGCCAGCTGGCCTTCGACCCCGAACCGCTGAAACAGTGGCGTGGCATCGGCATAGGGCTGCACCTTTGCCGCATGGCTGGGCATCAGCAGCTTCATGAAGGTCTTGGCGGCTTTGTAGCCCGCCTCCCCATCGACCAGAACCTGTTCGATCTCCCGCGTGTACAGATCGCGGATGGCGCGCTTGATCAGGTCGGAATCCTGATGGATGAGCGCCGGGGCCGACGACGCAAGTGTCGCCTCCCGGATGCCGTCCCACAGGCGGCACAGATAGTCGAAGTCGCGCTTGATCTCGGTCTTGGTCCGCGACAGTCCGGCAGTCCGCACGATGCAGCCCATACCGGCAGGCAACTGCATGTCAGCCATGATGGTTTTCAGCCGCTTGCGGTCGGCAAGGCTGGAAATCTTGCGGCTGATCCCGCCGCCGTGCGCTGTGTTGGGCATGAGCACACAGTAACGGCCGGCGAGTGACAGATAGGTGGTCATCGCAGCGCCCTTGTTGCCGCGTTCTTCCTTCACGACCTGGACGAGCAGTACCTGACGGCGGCGGATGACATCCTGGATTTTGTAGCGGCGACGCAGATTCATGCGCTTCTTGCGCATGGCATCGGTCGCGGTCTCATCATGGGCGCCGGTCTCCTCGACGACATGATCCTCGCCGTCTTCACCGGCCGGGGCTTCCTCCCGATGCGAATCTTCGTCATGGGCCACGTCATCATGATGGTCGTCATGATGTTCGGCGTGCGCCTCGCGTTCTTCCCGCAGCAGGGCGTCGCGATCCTCTTTCGGGATCTGGTAATAATCGGGATGGATTTCCGAAAAGGCGAGGAATCCGTGCCGGTTGCCGCCATATTCGATGAACGCCGCCTGGAGCGAAGGTTCAACGCGGGTGACTTTGGCGAGGTAGATATTGCCTTTCAGCTGCTTTCTGTCGGCAGCCTCAAAATCAAATTCCTCTATACGGTTTCCGTTGACGACGGCGACCCGGGTCTCCTCGGGATGGCGCGCGTCGATAAGCATGCGCATTGACATTGGTTGATCTCCGGACGCGCGGGTGGTCCGTGGCGAAGCCTGACCGGCCAGCCGCGCGAAAATGGGGAGCGGGCAGGTCGCCCGAACTCCGATGGTTGGTTGATAGTGTGTAAGTAGTTGAAAAATCGACCGGATCACTGACAACGCGCACCGCGCATCCGCCCGCTGGGGCGAAGGATGCGATAGGGCGGCGTACCAGCGTCATACGGTCTTCGGACCTTGATGCCATACCAGACAGGCGGGCAAAGCGCCCAGCCGCCGATACGGCGAAACTAAGTTGTCACGGCTGGCCAGCGCGCTGTGCCGCAAGGGCGGCGGATCGGCGTTGGTTACCCGTGGGTGGCGCGCCGTTTCCGCTTGCGCGGATGGGCACTGCCACTGTTGCTAGCACCCTATCGCTGGCGGAACAACAGCCTGCCGCACCGTTTTTTCACGCCGACTCTTGCGAAGCGTCTCGGTTCGGAATAGGATTCAGCACGTAGGGACAACAAGTTGCATGAGAAGGTTGATGCGGAATCTGCGCTGGAGCTTGGCTCTGGCCGCTGTATTGGCGGCAAGCGCTGCGCATTCGGCGGTTGTTTCCAGCATGACCGTGGCGCAATCCGGCGACGATGTCGTGGTCCGGCTGAGCCTGTCCGGCGCATTTGAGCCCCCGACGTCCTTCGCCATCGATGCGCCGCAGCGCCTGGTGATCGACCTGCCCGACAGCAAGACCGACAACCGCGCCGTCGTGGGTGAAGGCGGCGTGAAGGTAGTGCGGAGCGCGCAGTTCAACGCCGCCACCGCCCGTATTGTCATCGACCTTGATCAGCCAATGCGCATCGTGGAGGCAAAGAACGAAGCCTCGGTGCTGAGCTTCACCCTGCGCAAAATCGATGCGACCGCGTTTAAGGGAGAGGTCGCAAAGCGGCGCAGCAAGGTTCCCGGACTCGCGGCAGTTGACGCTGCTCCGCCCGCTGCAAAACCGCAGGGGCTGGCATCGTTGGTGATCCCGGACACGACGCCCCCACCTGCTGCGCCGAAACCCGTCGCAAAACCGGTTGCGGCCAAAACGTCATCGCCGCCCGTCGTCGAAGTCGCGGTGAAGCCGCCGCAAGTGGCTGCGCGGGACACTGCGCCAGTCGAAAGGACCATCGCCCCGGTTCGGGCCAGGAGCAGCTACCGCCCGCTGGTGGTGATTGATCCGGGCCACGGCGGCCATGATTCCGGTGCGATCAGCGTCCTTGATGAGCAGCGCGAAAAGGATGTGGTGCTGGCCATCGGCCTGAAACTCCGGCGGGAGCTGGAGGATGCCGGTTACCGTGTGGTGATGACCCGGTCGGACGACACATTCATACCGCTGCCGGACCGGGTGCGGATCGCCAAAGCCTCCAAAGGCGCGTTGTTCATTTCCATCCACGCCGACAGTGCACCGGGCAGCGGGGCGAAGGGTGCCTCGGTCTACACCCTGTCCGAAGTGGCGTCCGACAAGGAAGCCGCCCGCCTTGCCGCAAAGGAAAATAAGGCAGGTATTCTGCCGGGGGTCAACCTAACCGATGCCAGCCCCGATGTTGCCAATATCCTGCTCGATCTCGCCCAGCGTGAGACGATGAATGTGTCGGCGGAATTCGCTACGGCGCTGCAGCGCGAACTCCGCGACGAGGTGCCGTTCAAGACCGATGGCCACCGCTTTGCCGGATTTGTCGTGCTGAAGGCCGCCGATGTGCCGTCGGTTCTGTTCGAGACCGGCTATCTGTCGAGCATGGACGATTCCAAGCGCCTGTTCTCCGACGCCGGACAGAAGACCTTGGCCAAGGGCATCCGGCAGGCCGTTGATGCCCATTTTGAACGGCGGCTGGCGTCCCGCTGACGCCCTGCTATATCCCCGGCCATGCGTGATGATGGTGCAATGCGGCTGCGGCGGGGCTTTGATCTCCGCAACTTGATCGAGACGATGCCGCCCTGGGCGCGCCGTGCCGGCACCATCCTGCTGATCCTGCTGGCCGTCTGTCTGGTGCTCGGCGGGACCGGCTATGCGATGCTCAGCCGGGGGTTGCCGAGTGCCAGGCAGCTCGAAAGCTATGAGCCGCCGCTGCCGACCCAGGTCCGCGCCATCGACGGGACGCCGCTGAAAAGCTTTGCCCGTGAACGGCGGGTGTTTGTGCCCTATCCTGATATCCCGCCGATGCTGGTCGAGGCGATGATTTCGGCGGAGGACAAGACCTTCTTCAGCCACGGCGGGCTCGACTATCTCGGGATCCTGAGCGCGATCTGGACCAACATCCTGTCGGACAAGCGCCCGGTCGGCGCGTCGACGATCACCCAGCAGGTCGCCAAGAACCTGCTGCTCAACAACGAGGTCAGCTATCTGCGCAAGGCCCGGGAGGCGATTCTCGCCCGGCGGATCGAGAATAGCTTTACCAAGGAACAAATCCTCGAACTTTACCTCAACCAGATATTTCTTGGCCGCAATGCTTACGGCGTGGAGGCGGCGGCCCAGGCTTATTTCGGCAAGTCGGTTGGCCAGCTGACCCTGTCGGAGGCGGCCTATCTGGCGATCCTGCCGAAGGCCCCGTCCAACTATAACCCGGTCACCCGGCGCGAACGGGCGCTGGCGCGGCGCGACTATGTGCTGAACCAGATGGCGGCCAATGGCTATATCACCGGCGACGAACGGGACGCGGCCCGGGCGGCACCTCTGGTGGCCATCCGGGCCATCGACCGCACCGTCGATCATATGGGTGATTATTTTTTTGAGGATGTCCGCCGTCAATTGATCGCCAAATTCGGGGAGGCGGCGGAGCAGGGGCCGAACAGCGTCTACGCCGGTGGCCTGTGGGTACGGTCCACCATCAACCCGGTGATGCAGCGGGCCGCCGAACGGGCGCTGCGCGACGCGCTGGTCAGCTATGACCGCGGCCGCGGCTGGCGCGGGGTGAAGGACCGCATAAAATTGGGGACGGGGTGGGAAGACCGGCTGAAGGCCCTGAACCTGCCGCTCGGCTACCCCGAATGGCGGGCGGCTGTGGTGATGTCGAACACCCAGGGTGAAATGCGCATTGGTTTCACCGATGGGACGCAGGGCGCGATGGGACGCGATGGGGCAGCTTTCCTGCGGGCGGGGGCACCCGGAGCGGAGGCCTGGCGCTATCTGAAGCCCGGCGATGTCGTGCCGGTGCAGCGCCTGTCCGCCACGCGCTATGCCATCCGGCAAATCCCGGACATTTCCGGCGGCATGATCGTGCAGGACCCGCACACCGGACGGATTCTGGCGATGGTTGGCGGCTTTGATGCCCGCCGCAGCCAGTTCAACCGCGCAACACAGGCCAAGCGCCAGCCGGGATCGGCCTTCAAGCCGTTCGTTTACGCCACCGCACTCGACAATGGCTACACCCCGGCCTCCATCGTCGTCGATGCGCCTTACTGCGTGTTCCAGACCAAATTGCTCGGCACCAAATGTTTCAAGAATTTCACCGGCGGCTATGCCGGACCGCAGACCATGCGCTGGGGCGTCGAACAGTCGCGCAACCTGATGACGGTGCGCACCGCCTATAATGTTGGCATGGACAAGGTGGTGAAGACCGCGCGCGACATGGGGGTTGGCGATTATCCGTCGGTGCTCGCTATTTCGCTTGGGGCCGGGGACACCACGGTGGAGCGGCTGACCAATGCCTATTCGATGCTGGCGAATGGCGGCAAGCGCGTGGAGCCGCTGCTGATTGACCTCGTGCAGGATCGGCACGGCAAGGCGATATTCCGGGCAGACAGCCGCGCCTGTGAAGGCTGCAACGCCGATGACTGGCGGGGGGAGGCGATGCCGCGCCCTGCCGACACGCGCAAGCAGGCGATGGACCCGGCGACCGCCTATCAGATGGTCCATATCATGGAGGGCGTGGTGCTGCGCGGCACCGCCGAAATCCTGCGGGACCTCAATCGCCCGCTGTTCGGCAAGACCGGCACCACCAACGGGCCGACCAATGTCTGGTTCGTTGGCGGTACCCCCGATCTCGTTGCCGGTATCTACCTCGGCTATGATCAGCCAAGTCCGCTTGGTGGCTGGGCCCAGGGTGGCCGGATTGCCGCCCCGGTGTTCAAGCAGTTCGCGCTCGCGACCCTGAAGGACGCACCCAAACTACCGTTCCGCATCCCGCCCGGTATTCGCATGGTCCGCGTTGACCGGCGAAGCGGCAAACCGGTGTTCGATGCGTTCCCAACCGACCCTTACGAATATCGCCCGGCGGTGATCTGGGAGGCATTCAAACCTGCCAGCGAACCCCGCCGCAGCGCCCGCGCCGACACCGGCTTCGAAACCAAGGGCGCCGTCAAAAGCGACAGCGATTTCTTGCGCAACAGCGGCGGAATCTATTGACCCCCCTCTCCCCTTGAGGGAGAGGGCGACGCGGCGGAAGCCGCGCGGGGCGAGGGGAGTTTCCGCAGCTCCCTCTCCCGTCTCGCTTCGCTCGCCACCAGTGGTAGGTCGAACCGTCCCCCGGACGCTTCTTGATTTGCCGGTGGCAAATCAACCTGCCACTCCCTCAAGGGGAGAGGGAAGAAAGGAACATCACCATGCGCCCTGACGCGCAAAACCATATCACCCGCATCCAGCAGGCGCTTGACCTGCTGAGGAGGTTTCTTTGACTGGGATCGCGCCCTCCGCCGTCTCGACCAGCTGAACGCCCGGGTCGAGGACCCGACGCTGTGGAATGATCCCAAGGCCGCGCAGGAAGTGATGCGCGAACGCCGTCGTCTCGATGAGGCGGTGACCGCCACCCGCAAGATCGAAGGCGAGCTGGAGGACAATGCCGGCCTCATCGAAATCGCCGAAGCCGAAGGCGACACCGCGATGGTCGACGATGTCGTTGCGGCCCTCGCCGAACTCGCCGACCGTGCCGATACCGACAAGGTCAAGGCGCTGCTCGCGGGGGAGGCCGACGCCAATGACACCTATGTCGAAATCAATTCCGGCGCTGGTGGCACCGAAAGCCAGGACTGGGCGCAGATGCTGCAACGCATGTATGCCCGCTGGGCCGAGCGGCGCGGCTTCAAGGTGGAGATGATCGACTATCATGCGGGCGAACAAGCCGGCATCAAATCGGCGACCATGTTGTTCAAGGGCGAGAACGCCTTTGGCTGGGCCAAGACCGAAAGCGGCGTCCACCGGCTGGTGCGGATCAGTCCCTATGACAGCGCCGCGCGGCGGCATACCAGCTTTGCCAGCGTCTGGGTTTATCCGGTCATCGACGATTCAATCGATATCGTCATCGAAGACAAGGATTTGCGCATCGACACCTATCGAGCCTCCGGCGCGGGCGGGCAGCATATCAACACCACCGACTCTGCGGTCCGCATCACCCACATACCGACCGGCATCGTGGTGTCCTGCCAGAACCAGCGTAGCCAACACAAGAACCGTGCCGAGGCGATGAGCCAGCTAAAAGCCCGCCTCTACGAGCGGGAACTGTCCGAACGCGAAGCCGTCGCCAACGCCGAAAATGCCACCAAAAGCGACATCGGCTGGGGTCATCAGATTCGCAGCTATGTTTTGCAACCCTATCAGCTGGTGAAAGATCTGCGCACCGGCGTCACCTCCACCGCCCCCGGCGACGTGCTCGACGGCGCGCTGGACCCGTTCATGGCGGCAGCGCTCAGCCAGCGGGTGACGGGCGAGAAGGTTGATGTGGAGGATGTGGACTGAGGTTTGCCGTTCCTGAATCTCTCCCTCGCCGAGGGAGGGTTTGGGTGGGTCATACCAGCCTCGCCAGCCCTGCCTCCAAATCCGCGATCAAATCACCGACATCCTCCAGCCCGATGTGCAGGCGGATCAATTGCCCCGGCGCGGTCCAGCTTGTGGCGGTGCGGATGCTGTGGGGTTCGACCGGCAGGATCAGGCTTTCGAAGCCCCCGAACGAAAAACCCATGCCGAAATGGGCGAGGCCGTCTACGAAGGGAGCCATGGCGGGGCGGTCACCGGATTTCAGGGTGAAGGCGAACAGGCTGGAGCTGCCGTTGAAGTCGCGGGCCCAATGCGTGTGGCCGGGGCAGGCGGGCAGGGCGGGGTGAAGCACCCGGTCGACTATGGGGTGGGTGCTGAGCCAGCGGGCGACTTCCAGCGCGCTGGACTCGTGTCTCTGCAATCGCGTGTGAAGCGTTCTAAGGCCCCTCTGAGCCAGATAGGTGTCATCTGGGGATGCACACTGCCCAAACCGGTGACTCGCGCTCTGAAGGGCCTCCCAGGCCGCTGGCGAGGCCGTTACGCTGCCCATCATCACATCGGAATGGCCGACGATGTATTTGGACAGGGACTGGATGCTGAGGTCGATACCCTTGGCGATGGCCGGGAACAGCAGCGGGGTGGCCCAGGTATTGTCGAACAGCGTCACCAACCCTCGCGCCTTTGCGGCGGCGACAATCGCGGGCACATCGGGGATTTCAAATGTCAGGGAGCCGGGGGCTTCGAGGAATATCGCCCGCGTTTCCGGGCGGATGAGCGCGGCGATCCCGGTCCCGACCATCGGGTCGTAATAGGTCGTCTCAACACCCGCTCGTTTCAGCACGGTGTTGCAGAAAATCCGGGTCGGCTCGTAGACCGAATCGACCATCAGCAGATGATCGCCGGTTTTCAGTACCGCCATCAGCGCCGTGGCGATGGCTGCAACGCCGGACGGGAATAATTTCGTGCCCTTTGCGCCGGGTTCAATCTCGGTCAGCGCGGCTTCCAGCGACCATTGGGTCGGGGTGCCGCGCCTGCCGTAATAGAGGCCGTCGTTCGGGGCGGCACTTGCCGCATCAAGGTCGGCCAGCGTTTCGAACAGGCAGGTGGAGGCGTGATAAACCGGGGTGTTGACGATCCCGTGGGTCCACTCCGGCCGCCGTCCGGCCTGGGCAAGAACCGTCGCGGGTTTGCGGGGACCCCGGTCGCTGTCCCGGTCGCCGGTCTTGCTCACGCCGCGCCGGTCACCACCGGCGTATTGGCCTCGGCCCCCCATTCGGCCCAGCTGCCATCATAGAGCGCCACATCCTTGTGCCCGAGCAGGCCCAGCCCGAAGGCGAGGACGGCGGCGGTCACACCTGACCCGCAGGTTGTGGTTACCGGTTTGGCAAGGTCGATCCCGGCGGTCTCGAACGCCGCCTTCAACTCATCGCCGCGCTTCCAGGTGCCATCGGCATTGAACAGCTGATCCTGAGGCAAATTCTTTGCCCCCGGCATATGGCCACCGCGCAGCCCCTCACGGGGTTCAGCCACTGCACCGGTGAACCGGCCCGCCGGACGCGCATCGAGCACCTGTTCGGCCTTGGTCTTCAGGTTGTCCATCATCTGGCCCAGCGTCCGGACGCGGCTCTTGTCCTGCCAAACCGTGAAGTGGCGGTGCCGCACGACGGGCTTACCCGATTCGGCCTGACGCCCTTCGCTGGTCCATCTGCCGAACCCGCCGTCGAGCAGGGCGACTTCATGCGCACCGAACAGGTGGAGCATCCACCAGGCCCGGGCCGAGCTGTGCAGCGGGCTGTTGTCGTAGATGACGATCCGGCTGCCGTCGCCAAGGCCGAGGGCCTGCATTCGGCTGGCAAATTTCTCCGGCGTCGGCAGCATATGCGGCAGCCCGGTCGAGGTATCGACGATTTCGTCCAGGTCCATGAACACTGCGCCGGGAATATGCGCCGCCTCAAATTCCGCCCGTGCCGATTTGCCATCGGTCGGCAGATAGATGGTTGCGTCAATGACGCGCAGATCACTCTTGCCGAGCTCAGCCGCCAGCCATTCGGTGCTCACCAACGCGTCCATGCATCCTCCTCGGATCGATCTTCACGGCCCGAATAGCGGGGCGGCGCGCGTAACGCTAGACGGCTATCGCCGGAGAGATTAGCTGAATCGCCATGACAGAGCATTTGACCCAGCTTGGACAGTCCGCCGCCGCCGCTGCGGCCCCCGATCAGGCCCGGTTGGAATATGTCGCCAACCCGCGCCCCGGGGACCTGTACCTGGTGCGGTTTGCGGTGCCGGAATTCACCTCGCTCTGCCCGGTGACAGGCCAGCCGGACTTTGCCCATTTGGTCATCGATTATGCCCCGGACGCCACAATTGTTGAATCCAAGTCGCTGAAACTGTTCATGCAGTCGTTCCGCAACCACGGCGCCTTTCACGAGGATTGCACCGTCGGCATCGGGACGCGGCTGTTTGCCGAAATGCGACCCCACTGGCTCCGCATCGGCGGCTATTGGTACCCGCGCGGTGGAATTCCGATTGATGTGTTCTGGCAAAGCGGCTCGGTGCCGGACGGTCTGTGGGTGCCAGAGCAAGGCGTCGCCGGATATCGCGGGCGGGGCTAAGGAATCCCGATCAGTTTGTGGGTTTGCAGGCTGAGCCGCCAGCGGGGGTGGCTGAGGCAATAGGCGGTGGCGGCGGCGATGTTGGCCGCCTGCTCGGGACCGTCCATCGGCTGCAGGAAGAAATGCCGGAAATCCCAGTCGGCGAATCGCTCCGGCGGGGCGAGCGGCTGCGGGTAGACGAGTTTCAATTCATGGCCGGACCGCAGCACGATTTCGGCCTCAGCCTTCGGGCTGACACACACCCAATCGAGCCCGGCAGGTGCAGGCTGGGTGCCGTTCGTCTCCACCCCGACTTCGAACCCGCGCGCCTGCAGCGCCTCGATCAACGGCGTATCCAGCTGCAGCAGCGGCTCACCCCCGGTGCAGACGACATAACGGTGGCAGGGATAATCCCCCCAGGCGGCGGCCACGGCATTGGCCAGCGCGTCGGCAGTCCTGAACTTGCCGCCACCCGGGCCATCGGTTCCAACAAAGTCGGTATCGCAGAAATTGCAGACCGCACCCGCACGGTCGCGCTCCAGCCCGCTCCATAAGTTACAGCCAGCAAAGCGCAGGAACACCGCGCGGCGCCCGGTATGTGCGCCCTCGCCCTGCAGCGTCACGTAAAGCTCTTTGACCGCGTAGGTCATGGTAGCGCCGGGTCCGGGATGCCGGCGTCGGCAAAGCCCTTGGCGCGCAACCGGCACGAATCGCACCGACCGCAGGGTTCGCCCGCCGGGGTCGGGTCATAGCAGCTCCAGGTCAGCGCCAGCGGGGCACCGATGCGGACCGCCTCCCGCACGATATCGGCCTTTGACATGGCGATCAGCGGGGTGTGGACGGTGAACCGTTGCCCCTCCACCCCGGCCTTGGTGGCCGTTGCCGCCATATCTTCAAACGCCCGGATGAAGTCCGGACGGCAATCGGGGTAGCCGGAATAGTCGAGCGCATTGACCCCGATGAACAGGTCCCGCGCCCCTTCCGCCTCCGCCCACGCGAGGGCGAGACTGAGGAACACCGTATTGCGCGCCGGGACATAGGTGACGGGAATTCCCGGCTCGACGCCGTCTTTGGGCACGGCAATATCGGCAGTCAGTGCCGATCCGCCAAAGGCGCGTAGATCGAGCGGCAGCGTCACATGCCGGACTGCACCAATCGCGGCGGCAACCCGCGCGGCATGGCTGAGCTCGATCCGGTGCCGCTGGTTATAGTCGATGGTGAGCGCCAGCAGATCATAACCGGCCGCCCGCGCCATCGCCGCGACCGTCGTCGAATCAAGCCCGCCCGAAAGCAGGACCACTGCTGTCCGCCGTTGTTTCACGCCGCGCGCGATACCCGACCCGCCGCCGCCCGCCAAGCACCCGACCGAACGGGCGGGTTGCCGATCTGGAATTTGACCGGCAAAGTCCGGTGAAACTGGGGGAGTATTTCATCGATGCGCAGCTTTCTGGCTTCGACCCTTATGCTGATGGCGGTACCGGCAACGGCAGGCCCGATGCAGGACGCCTATAATGCCGCCCAGGCAGCGCTCGATGCGGGCAAGGACGAGGAAGCGGTGCAGGGATTTTCCGCTCTGCTCGCAAAACTGCCGAACGCCGACAAACCGGGCAACCGCACCGCCGCGCTGATCCGGTCGCGATTGGGATCGGCTTATATGCGGATGAACGACGCGGCCTCGGCGGTTGGGCCGCTTGAGCGGGCCAACAAAGACCTGCCGGTTGCGACCGAAGCGGACCGGCGCGAACGGCTCGCGGTTCAACTCGATCTTGCACGCGCGCTCGACGCCTCTCAGGAGCGCGCCCGCGCCAAGCAGGCCTACCGGGATGCGATGGCAAGTGCATTGGCCCTGCAGTCCGAGATGGACGTACTTAACGCACATATCGGACTCGGCCGCTTGTCGATTTTCGATGATCCGGCAACCGCCAGACAAGAACTCGATACCGCGATCCAACTGGCGGTGAAGCTGAAGGTCGACGGTGAACCGCTCGCTAGCGTCTATGGTCTGCGAGGTCGTGTCGAACTCAATCACGGAAATCTGTCGGCGGCCAAGAAGTGGTTTGAACTCGGATTGAAATCGGCCGGCGGGATGGGACGAAAAGTGTCGGTCGCTGACACGCGCATCCGCAGTGATCTCGGGATCGTCAATTTCTTGATAGGGAACGGGGAATCGGCCCGGGAGTATTTTGCCTATACAGGTGCCGGTCGATTGCCTGATGGCGGAATTACGCGCGGGGCTGAAACACCTCTGCCATATTGTGGCGTCGGAACCGGCGTTGATCCAGCAGACTTGGCGATCGTGGATTTTTCCATTGCCGACGATGGTCGGGTGCTCGCGCCGACGACGGTCTATTCTACCCGACCCGGCGTGATTGAGGATGCGTTCGAACGGTCGGTCGCAAGCTGGAGCTGGAACCCGGAGTCGCTTGCGAAGCTGCACAAATTCTGGCGCCAGTCGGTGCGATTACAACTCCGTTGTGTAGGAACGGGAGCGAGAGGTTCCGTCGACTCGGAGTTTTGGCGTGAATGGGGGGATTGGGCTAGGTCCAAGGGCGTAGCGGGTGGGCCGGTCGCGGGGTCGGACGTGCTACAGCTGCCGTTGCTTCGGGCAGAACTTTTGCGGCGTGTCTCAGCAAATGGCCCTTCGTCACTGCAGTTGGTGCCCGTTCTTTTGGGGCTGGCAAACAATAGCATTGTGAGCCGTGCCGAAGCCAAGGACGCGATAGGGCGCGTCAATGAAATTCTGGTTTCGTCCAACGCCCCAGCCAACGTCCGCATAAAATGGGAACTGGGGTTCGAAACAATTTTCGGGAGCAACAGCGGGAAGAAAAATACCTATTCGAAAGACTATGGTCTAGCGCTATCCCAAAAAATTCCTGCGCTTTTGGTCCGGATAGAATCTCGAGGAGATGGTGCAACCAAGGGGGCGGAACTTGTTCGGCTGACACTTGCAACGATGCTGGAGCAAACCGGCAATAAACCCGCCGCGCATGCACTTTATAGCGCGATTGTTTCGGCGCCGCTGACGATACTGCCCGACAACAATCCGATGCGGCAGGTTGCACTGTTGCGGCTCGCATCTATTGCCGCCGCTAACAAGCAAATCGATGTTGCCCGTGCGGCGCTCGACGCAACGGGTCTTAGCCCAGATCAATGTGCAATTGTCGATTCAAGTCCAATTAAAAAGTTGGGTGGCGCATCACAATTCGAATATCCACCAGAAACGGCGGGCTGGGGCTTTGGCGGATTCACCCAAGTCGCCTATGATATTGATGCTGCCGGTAAGCCGCTGAATGTTCGCACAGTTATCGCCTACCCGCCCTTCATTTTTTCCAAGGTTGTGGAGGATGGTGTTCGTCGATTCCGATATGAACCCGTATTTCGCGACGGTGCAAACGCTGGGTGCGGAGGCATGATGCAAAGCATCAACTTCAAAGGCATCACAGGCTGACTTGAGCCCTAGTTCTTCCCCAATTTATCCAGCTGGGCCTGAAGCGCCGCCATTTGGGCTTTCAATTGCTGGATTTCCTCGTTGGGGGTGGAGGGGGTGGGTTTGCGGCCGGTTAGCATATCGGCGGCGGCCTGGAACATCGCCATATTCTGTTTGGCGAGCGTTTCGAACGGCTTGAACGCACCTGCGCCAAAGGCCCCGGAGACGGCGGTGCGGAACTGGGCTTGGTTCTTGCGGAAAGCCTCCATCGAGGCTTCGAGATAATGCGGCACCATCGATTGCATCGAATCGCCGTACATGGCGATCAGCTGGCGCAGGAAGGGCACCGGCAGCATGGTCTGGCCGCGCGTCTCCTCCTCCATGATGATCTGGGTCAGGACGCTGTGGGTGATGTCCTCCCCCGATTTGGCATCGATCACCTTGAAATCGCGGCCCGTGCGCGTCATCGCCGCCAGATGCTCAAGCGTGATATAGCTGGAGCTGTCGGTGTTATAGAGACGGCGGTTGGCGTATTTCTTGATGATGATCGGCTCGGGATGCTTTTCGGAAACGGCCATGTCACACCCTGATATCAGCGAATATCCGTCCGTAGCACGCGGCGATGCTGCACTGCAACGACGTGCACGCGGTCCGCACCCGATGCAGCATTTTCTGGGGCTGGCCATGGCGGCGGCGGATGGGGACCCGCAGCGGTTGGCGGCGGTGCTGGCCGGGGTCCGGGCCTATCAGGCGCACCCCTACCGCCGGGAGGTCGAGGACGTGCCGGTGGTGGCGACTGCGGGGGCGGTGCGGCTGCTGGATTATGGCGGCAGTGGCCCGCCGGTGGTGTTTGTGCCGTCGCTGATCAATCCGCCGACCGTGCTCGACCTTGCGGCAGACAATTCCTTGCTGCGCTGGCTGGCGGGGCAGGGGGTCAGGCCGCTGCTGGTGGATTGGGGACGGCCCGGAACTGACGAGCAGCGATTGGATATCGACGGCTATGTCACGGCGCGCCTGCTGCCCCTGCTGGCGGCGGTGGGGGAGCCGGTGGCGCTGGTTGGGTATTGCCTCGGCGGAACCATGGCCGTGGCGGCGGCGATGCTGCACCCGGTGACGCGGCTGGCGATGATTGCCACGCCCTGGCGTTTCTCCGGCTATGGCGCGGATCAGCAGCAGGCGGTGGCGGGCTGGTGGCAGGGGGTTGCACCGGTCGCGGCACCGCTGGGCGCGATCCCGATGGACATGGTGCAGCCGCTGTTCTGGGGCCTTGATCCCAAAGCCGCGTCCCAGAAATTTGCGGGCTTCGGGCGGCGGGACCC
The DNA here is from genome assembly GCA_943368345.1 of Synechococcus sp. UW140. GTDB lineage: Bacteria > Pseudomonadota > Alphaproteobacteria > Sphingomonadales > Sphingomonadaceae > JADCGM01. The sequence continues at coordinate 17,819 of CALRKY020000004.1, forward strand.
GGGCAGCGCCGGGGCAAGGGCCTTTGTCGCGCTGGAGGATTGGGCGAACGACGGGCCGCCGCTCTCCCTGCCGGCGGCGCGGCAATGTTTCGGCGATTTTTTCGAACGGGATTTGCCGGGTCGGGGGGAATGGTGGCTGAACGATATCCGGGTCGATCCGGCGGCGATCACCGTTCCGGTCGCGAACTTCATTTCGACTCGGGACCGGATTGTGCCAGCCGCCGCCGCGCCCGATGCCGGGCTGGCGGTCCAGGTCGCTGCCGGACATGTCGGTATGGTCGTCGGGTCCCAGGCCAAGGCGCTGCTATGGGAGCCGCTCCGGGAATTTCTGATCGGGTAGAGCCGCTTTCCTTCGCACCCGCACAAGACTATTGCACTGCAAAATCCTTGAGAGGAGAGCGCCCATGACCAACATCGTCATCACCGCCGCCAAACGGACCCCGGTTGGCAGTTTTCTGGGATGCTTCGGCAATGTCCCGGCGCATGAATTGGGCCGGGTGGCGCTGCTTGCGGCGCTCGCCGATTCGGCGCTTGATCCGTCCGACGTATCCGAAGTCATCCTCGGGCAAGTGCTGACGGCAGCGCAGGGGCAGAACCCGGCGCGGCAGGCATCGATCAACGCCGGGATTGCCCGGGAGACCCCGGCCTGGGGCGTCAATCAGGTCTGCGGGTCGGGCCTCCGCGCGGTGGCGCTGGGCGCGCAGGCCATTCAGGCCGGGGATGCGTCGATCATATTGGCGGGGGGGCAGGAATCGATGAGCCTGTCAAACCACGCGCAATCGATGCGCGGCGGCCAGAAAATGGGGGCAATCGAGCTGGTTGATACCATGATCAAGGACGGCTTGTGGGACGCCTTCAATGGCTATCACATGGGGATTACCGCCGAAAATCTGGCGGAGAAATATCAGATCAGTCGGGAGGCGCAGGATATGTTTGCTGTCGCCTCGCAGAACAAGGCAGAAGCCGCACGGCGGGACGGGCGGTTCGTCCGCGAAATCGCGCCGGTGACGATCAAGGGCCGCAAGGGCGATACCATCGTCGATACGGATGAATATATCCGCGACGGCGCGACCATCGATGCGATGGCGGCGCTGAAGCCGGCGTTCAAGAAGGATGGCAGCGTCACGGCGGCCAATGCCAGCGGCCTGAACGACGGCGCGGCGGTGCTGGTGCTGATGACCGAGGCGGAGGCGGCGCGGCGCGGCCTGACGCCGCTGGCGCGCATCGCATCCTGGGCCAGCTGCGGGGTTGATCCGTCGATCATGGGCATCGGCCCGGTTCCAGCATCGCGCCGCGCGCTGGAAAGGGCCGGGTGGACTGTCGCCGACCTCGACCTCATCGAAGCGAATGAAGCCTTCGCCGCGCAGGCGCTGGCGGTCGGGCAGGAAATGGGCTGGGACGCATCGAAGCTCAACGTCAACGGCGGGGCGATTGCCATCGGCCATCCGATTGGTGCGTCGGGCGCGCGGGTGCTGACCACCCTGCTGCATGAGATGAACCGCCGCGACGCCCACAAAGGCCTGGCGACGCTCTGCATCGGCGGCGGCATGGGCATCGCCATGTGCGTGGAGCGGTAGAAAAGTCACCGTCATCCTGACGAACGTCAGGATCTCCCGAAACGGTTGCCCTCGTTCGGCAAGGTCCTGCCTTTCGTCAGGAAGATGAGGGAGCTATGGAGAGGGGGAGTAGGCGGGAGACGGGCTTTGCGGGCGTGGATGTTTGGCGCGGCGGTGTTGGCTGCAGTATCGGGGGCAACCGCCATGGCGGCAGAGGATGACCCCAATCTCTGGCTGGAGGAGGTGCAGGGTACCAAGGCCCTGACCCAGGTGAAAAGCTGGAACGCCGCCACCGCCAAGATTCTGGAAGCCGCACCGGGTTTCGCCAAATACCGGGAGCGCGGCCTCGCCGTTCTGAATGACAAGCGGCAGCTGGCCTATCCCGATGCGATCCAGCGCAGCAACGTCACCAATTTCTGGCAGGATGCGACCAGCGTTCGCGGCCTGTGGCGGGTCTCTACTCTGCAGGCCTATGTCGCCGGGACGCCGGATTGGCGGACCCTGCTTGACCTTGATGCCCTGTCCAAGGCCGAGGGCAAAAACTGGGTCTGGAAGGGGGCGACCTGCCTGAAGCCGGACTATCAGCGCTGCCTGATCGGGCTGTCGGACGGCGGCAAGGATGCGCTGGAGCTGCGCGAATTCGATATGGAAACGGGCAAGTTCCTGGCCGGTGGCTTTGCGACACCGGCGGCCAAGACCTCGGCGGCCTGGCTCGACCGGGACCGGCTGCTGATCCAGTCCGACTTTGGCCCCGGCACCCTCACCGACAGCGGTTACGGGCGGCAGGTGAAATTGTGGAAACGCGGCACACCGCTGGCGGAGGCGACATTGGTTGCCGAGGGAACGCAGGCCGATGTCGGCCTGACCCCGGCGGTCTATGTGGATTCGGGCCGGGCCTGGGGCGTCGTCCACCGCGCCATCAGCTTTTGGGAAACCGAGCTATCGCATCTGACCCCGGCTGGGGCACCAATACGCTCTCCGCTCCCGGTGACAGCGGAACTGCAGGATGTGCTCGGCGGGCGGGCTATTGCGCTGCTTCATGGCGACTGGACCTATCTCGGCAAGCGCTGGCTCGCCGGTTCGGTCATCGCCTATCCGATTGATGCCGTGCTGCGCGGGGAACCGGCCAAGGTGGAAGCGGTCTATGTGCCGTCGTCAACCGAGGCGGTGGAGGAAATCAAGGCTAGCGCCAATGTCCTGTGGGTCAAGGTGCTGGACAATGTCGCGGGCAAATTGGTGTCGATCCGGCGCGGCCCGTACGGCTGGGTGTCCCGCAATGTCCCGCTGGCCCAGAATAGCGTCGTTCACCTGATTGAGGTTGGCGGCACCCCTGACATGGCGTTTGTCGGGGTTGAGGGACTGACCCAGCCGGAGACGCTGTTCGCGGTCCAGCCAGAGGGTCGCCGCACCGAAATCGCCAGCCTGCCAGCCTATTTCGACGCGTCGAAGATGGAGGTGAGCCAGCGCTTTGCCAAATCCAAGGATGGAACCGAAATCCCCTATTTCGTCGTCCGGCCGGCGGGAACCACCGGGCCGGTGCCGACACTTATGCATGCCTATGGCGGCTTCCGGGCGGCGACCAATCCAACCTACCTCAGCAAAAATCCATCCCGGCTCGGGCCGATGGCGCAATTCTGGGTGGAGGAGGGCGGCGCCTTCGTTCTGGCCAATATCCGGGGTGGCGGCGAATTCGGCCCGGCCTGGCATGAGAGTGTGCTGAAGGCGAACCGGCAAAAGGTCTTTGACGATTTTCATGCCGTGTCGGAAGATTTGAAGAAAACCGGCGTCGCGTCAAAGCTCGGGGTTTCCGGGCGCTCCAACGGCGGGTTGCTGGTCGGCGTCGCCTATACCCAGCGGCCGGAGCTGTACGATGCAGTGTTGATGGGCGTGCCGCTCAGCGACATGAAACGGTACAATAAACTCCTCGCCGGGGCATCGTGGATGGGGGAATATGGCGACCCCGACAAGCCGGAGGAATGGGCCTATATCTCCAAATATTCGCCCTACCAGAATCTGGTCGCCGGGGCTGCCTATCCCAAAGTGATGATCTACACCTCCACCAAGGATGACCGGGTTCACCCCGGCCATGCCCGCAAGATGGCGGCGCGGATGGAGCAGCAGGGGCATGGGTTTTACTATTTCGAGAATATCGAGGGTGGCCATGCCGGGACCGCCAACAAGACCGAGGATAGCTACCGGTCGGCGTTGATGATGGTCTACCTGAACCGTGAACTGAAGGGTGTCGGCAAGTGACCGTGCGGCTGTTGCTGACCAGTGCGCTGCTGGCGCTCGCGGCCTGCCAGAGCGCGCCAGTGCGGCCCGTCGTGGGGATGAGTGCCGCAACCTCCGCCTCCCAGCGCGCTGCGGCCCTGTTTGCGGCCTCCGACGCCGCCAGTCAGCAGCGCAGCCCGCTCTATGCCCTGGCACGCGGTGACCTCAGCAACGCCGGTCAGTTCGGTGACTATATCAGTGACCGCTATTTCGCCGCCGAACGGGCCGCTGCGGAGGGTGATCTGGCGGCGCTTGCGAAGATCGACCGCACCGCGCTCAGCACCGATGAACAGATTTCCTATGACGTGTTCAAATGGCAGCGCAGTACCGATTTGCGCGGGCTGCAGGGCGATTTGCTGCTGGTCGCCGCCGACCGGCCAATCGATCATTTCAACGGCCTGCATACCGGTTTTGCCGAGCTCAGCAGCGGGCAGGGGTCGGCACCCTATAAGACGGCTGCGGACTATGCGGCCGGGCTGAAGCGGCTTGACGGGTTCGTGGTCTATCTGACCCGCGCCGAAGCCCGGATGCGGCACGGACTGACAACCGGTGTCGTTCAGCCAAAGCTGGTCATGGCCAATGTGCTGGAACAGCTGGATGCGATGATCGACCCGGGGGTCGAGGCCAGCGCGTTCATGAAGCCGACAAACGCCTTTCCGGCGGACATTGCCGCAAAGGATCAAGCCCGGCTGCGCGCCGCCTATGCCAAGGCGGTTGGTACCAAGGTCTTGCCCGCCCTGACCCGGCTGCGCGCCTTCATCCGTGCGGACTATCTGCCCAAATCCCGCGACAGCGTTGGTCTGCTCGACATGCCCGGCGGGCCGCTGCTCTATGCCTATCTGGTGCAGCGGGAGACGACGACGGACATGACGCCGGACGCCATCCACGGCCTCGGCCTGTCGGAGGTGGCACGTATCCAGGCCGAAATGTCAGGGGTGATGAAGCAGGTCGGTTTCAAGGGAAGTTTGCGTGAATTTTTCGACTATATCCGCACCGATCCGCGCTTCAAGCCAACCTCCCGCGCCGCGTTGCAGGATGGCTATTATTCCATCGGCAAAGCAGTCGATGCCAATATTCGGCAGTTGTTTGAAACCCTGCCCAAAACCGCGTTGCGGATTGAGCCGGTTCCAGCCCTGACCGAAAAAGGTGCGGCGCGCGGGTCCTATAGCAGCGGCTCGGCGGATGGCGCGCGACCGGGAACCTTCTATTTCAACGCCTATGACCTGCCGTCCCGGACCACCCCGGCGATGACGACGCTTTATCTGCACGAAGGCGCACCGGGGCATCATTTCCAGATCAGCCTGGCCCAAGAAAATACCTCGCTGCCCGCGTTCCAGCGCTTTGGCGGCAACACCGCCTATGTCGAAGGCTGGGGGCTCTATGCCGAAACGCTCGGCAAGGAATTGGGTGTCCTTGACGATCCCTACCAATATTTCGGCTATCTCGATTCGCAGCTGTTCCGGGCCATTCGGCTGGTGGTCGATACCGGCATCCATGCCAAGGGTTGGACCCGTGATCAGTCGATCCAATATATTCTCGACAACAGCTCGCGGGGCCGGTCGAACGCCACGGCGGAAACCGAACGCTATATCGCCAATCCGGGGCAGGCGCTCAGCTACAAGATTGGCGCGCTGAAGATCCGGCAATTGCGCAGCAGGGCGGAGATTGTGCTGGGGCCAAAATTCAGCCCGCCCGCCTTTCACACCCAGATACTCGGCTCCGGCGCGCTGCCGCTCGCGGTGCTGGAGGCAAAAATCGACCGCTGGATTGCCAGCCAGCGATGATAGCGGGCTTCGATCTGGACGCATTTGTGCAGTCCACATTGGCGGAGGATCTGGGCAGCGGCGGCGATGTCACGTCGCAGGCCGTGATCCCGGGTGATGCACGGCTGGCTGCCGAAATGGCCAGCCGTGATGCGGTGACGGTCGCAGGGCTTGAGATTGGCGCGGCGTTTTTCCGGGCGCTGGACCCTACGGCGGCGATTACGATGTTTATGTCGGACGGTGACCGGGCCTCGGCAGGCACGGCGCTGATGCGCATTGTCGGCAACGCCCGGGCGCTGCTGACAGCGGAGCGTTCGGCCCTCAACACCGTCCAGCATTTGACCGGCATCGCGACGATGACCCGGGCCTATGCCGACGCGATTACCGGGACTGGCTGTATTCTGCTCGACACCCGCAAGACGCTCCCGGGCCTCCGGGTGATCGAGAAATATGCGACGCGGATGGGCGGGGCGCAAAACCACCGCATGCGGCTCGATGACGGGGTGCTGATCAAGGACAATCATGTCGCGGTGGCCGGCGGGGTTGCGGAGGCGGTCCGAGCCGCCAAGGCTGCGGGACTGCGCTTGCCGGTGCAGGTGGAGGTCGACCGGATTGATCAGATCGAACCGGCGTTGGCAGCAGGGGCAGACCGCCTGCTGCTCGACAACATGCCGCCGCCCGTGCTGCGGGAGGCTGTGGCCTTGATCGCTGGCCGGGTCCCGACCGAGGCGTCCGGTGGGGTCAATCTGGCAACCATTCGCACCATCGCCGAAACCGGAGTGACCTATGTTTCAGTCGGCAGGCTCACCCAAAGCGCCCCGGCGGCGGATATCGGGCTGGATTATGCCTAGCGGCGATTGACCTGCCCCTCGACAACGATGCTGCCGGGATGATGTTTGTCGAGATGGCGTTTGATGATCCGCAGATTGCGGCTGTTTGACCGGAAAAAAAAGTCCGGGATCGCGCCAATCAGCGGGATGGCGCCGAGCACGAAATCGACACCGACATTGCCGCCCATCCGCGCAATCTGCCAGTTCGACATGCCGAGATTGCGCGCTTCCCACACCATCCACGACCCGAGTATCGAGGCAGTGGCCGGGCCGATCACCGGGATCAGATCGAGCAGCACATCCAGTCCGACCTGCCGGTTGATGCCAGGCACGACAAACATCCGCTCCAGCAATTTCTCCATCGTCTCAACCCGGGTACGGACGGCCTGGGGATCACGGGACAGGTGCGCAGTGGCACGGTCAAAAACATTCGGGTCAATCGCCATCAACCGCAGATGGGGCGGCGAACCCCGTCCTGCAATGTCAACGCCGGTTCACACGTCGAAACCCAAGCGATCGATCTGCCCTAAAGCGGCTTCTCCGCGTTAAACGGGGTTTCCTTGGGTGGTCGCAAATCCCCGGGGAGGCCGAGCACCCGTTCGGCGATGATGTTGCGCAGGATTTCGTCGGTGCCGCCAGCGATGCGCAGGCCCGGCGCCCACATATAGGCCCCCTGCAGCCGTTGCAGGTCGGGATGAGCGCCATCGGTCAGGAACCCGGCGCTTTCGCCCATGTCCATGGCAAAGGCCGCCATGTCCTGCATGCTCTTGGCGACAACCACCTTGGCAATCGACTGTTCCGGCCCCGGCATTTGGCCGCGCGACAGTGCCGACAGCGCCCGCATCTGGGTTAGCTTCACGCCTTCGTCGTTCAAATAAACCTCGGCAATCCGGTTGCGAACCGAGGTTGATTCAATCGCCGGGCCCATTTCCGTTTCGATGCTGCGCGCCAGCCGGATCAGCATGTTATAATCCGGCGACCCCTTGGGCTTGCCGCCCACCGCCAGCCGCTCGTGCATCAGCGTGGTGAGCGCCACCTTCCAGCCATTGCCTTCGTCACCCAGCCGCCAGGCATCGGGGACGCGGACGTCGGTGAAGAACACCTCGTTGAAGTCGCTGCCACCCGACATTTGCTTCAGCGGACGTGCCTCCACCCCGGCACTGCGCATATCGACGATGAACATCGTCAAACCCTTGTGCTTGGGTACGCCCGGGTCGGTGCGGCAGACGATGATGCCATAGTCGGAGAGGTGGGCGTTGGTGGTCCACACCTTTTGACCGTTGATGATCCAGTCGCTGCCGTCCTTCACGGCGCGGGTCCGGATGCCGGCAAGGTCAGAACCTGCGGCTGGTTCGGAGAATAGCTGGCACCAGATTTCCTCCCCCTCCAACGCCTTGGGGACATAGCGCTGCGTCACCTCGGCGGAGCCGTGGGTGAACACGGTCGGAATGCACATGCCAAGGCCGATGGCATACAGCCCGGTCGGGGCGGGGGTCTTCCCCTCCTCCTGATTGAAGATGATCGACTGCATCGGACCGAGGCCCTGACCGCCCATGGCCTTTGGCCACGTCAGGCCGGTGTAACCGGCGTGATATTTGGTCTTCTGCCAATCCTTGGCGCGGGCAACGAACTCGTCGTTGTTCGCCGGGTCCGGCAGGCCCTTGTACTTTGCAGTGTTGGCGGTCAGCCAGTCGCGCACCTTGGCCCGGTATTCGGCTTCTGCGGGCGTGTCATTGAAGTCCATATCGTGTCTCCTCAGGCCGCGCGGGCATTGCGTTGTTCAAGCGCCCGGACGAGCCGGTCGGCCCACCAGGCGCGGGAGCCGAGCGAGAAGGCCAACTGGCGGTTGCGGCGATAGTAAAATTGGCAGTCGCTTTCCCAGGTGAATCCGATGCCGCCGTGGAGCTGCAAATTCTCCTCGGCACAGAATTTTACCGCATCAAGGGCGGAAACCCGGGCGGCGGCGGCGGCTTGCGCCAGTTCCGGTGCGTTGGTTGCCATGGCCCAGGCCCCGTACAGCGCATGGGCGCGGGCCAGTTCGAGCTTCACATACATGTCGGCGCATTTGTGCTTCACGCCCTGATAGCGGCCGATCCGCTGCCCGAACGCGACGCGGTCCTTGGCATAGGCGACTGCGGTTTCCATCGCGACGGATCCGGTCCCAATGGCTTCCCAGGCGCTCAGCACCGCCAACCGGTCGAGGATGGTGTGGAAGGCGCTGTTGTCACCAAGCGGTTCCGCGGCGGCTCCGGTCAGCGTCAGCTTGCCGTGGCGGCGGACCAGATCGAGCGTGGTGGCTGCTTCGACAGCAACCCCAGCGGATTTGAGATCGACGATATGAAATGCCGGACCGTCCTCACCCGCTGCGGACACAATCGCGATGTCGGCGGCCAAAAGGTCCGGAATGGGGGTTTTGGTACCGGTCAGTTTGCCTCCGCTGGCCTGGGTTTTGGGGTCGGAACCCGGACTGCCAGTATCGCCTTCTGCCCAGCCGATGGTCGCGGTGATGGAGCCGTCCGCGATTCCCGGCAGATAGTTTGCCTGCTGCGCCTCGGTTCCGGCGCTCAGCAACGCCTCTGTCGCTGCCAGCGTCGACAGGAACGGCACCGGGGCGAGACTGCGTCCCACCTCCTCGGCCAGCACACAGGCTTCCTCTGCGGTGAGGCCAAGCCCGCCATGTGCTTCGGGCACCCGGGCGGCGGTCCAGCCAAGATCGACGATGGCCTTCCACAAGTCGGCATCAAAGGCTGTCGTGCCGTTCATGGATTTGCGGGCGACGAGCGGACCAGCGCGTTCCTCAAGGAAGCGGCGGGCCTGATCCCGCAAGGCTTTTGCGTCGTCTGAAAAATCGAAGTTCATCGGGCCTCCCGGGGGCTGTGATGCCCATGTACATGCGGCCTGTCCCGCCGCTGTTCAAGCGGGTCTGGGGTGCGGCTATCACCTCCGCTAGTCGGGGCGCAGCGACAATGTCGGGACAAGTGCGCGCATGTCGATGCCCATCGACACCTGCGGATTGGAGGGTGGGGACACGCGCTCCCGCTTCTCCCGGGCGCTGACGCAGCTTGTCGCGCCTGCCGCGAGCGCCGCCAGATCGGCGACCTTTGGCAGCACCGAAATCAGGCAGTCGTCGAAATAGGGATAGCGCTCATTGACCCCGCATCCAAACGAGCTGCGGTCCTTGCTGGCGGCAGTCAGGATCAACCGGTTGCCGGCCTCCAGCTCCGGAATGAACATGCCCGAAAAGCAGGCGGACACGATAACGACGGTCGGGCGCAGGGAGCAGGTGAGATCGAGCATCAGGTCAAGGTCGGCAGGCTTCAGGACATTTTTGTGCCCAAGGACCAGAAACCCGTCCGGGGAGCCGTGCGAGGTGACGTAGAACAGGCAGCCGCCCCGGGTTTTGCTGGCGATATCGCTCATCGCGCTATTCAGCAGGCCAGCGTTGGTTTCCAGCACCCCCGGCGTGTAGGGATCGGGGGAGAACTGGCGGATATTCTCCGGACGGAACCCGGCCCTGACCAGCGCGGCGGCCATGTCGCGGCGGGCATTTTCAAAGGCGTCGGTAGCCTGGCCGTCAGCGGCGCGCCAATCCCCTGCGACAACCGCTGCCGCCCAGGTGCCGAATGACGCCGGGTCCGCCCGCAGCGGCGCAGGGCCGACAAGCACAATCGCCAGCAGCAGGGAGAAAAGTGCGCGCACCACCGCGTCAGCGACCCCGGAACAGTGCGTCGGCGGCGGAGCGGAAATTGCGGGCACCGTTCAATTTGGTGCGGGTCCGTTCAACCTCGGCCTCCAGCAGCCCGATACGCTCCTCCAGCTCGGCGACCGACAGCGGATCAAGGTCCTGCCGGGACAGGCTGTTCAGGGCATCGTCCTTCCGGCGCGGCGCGAGATCATCAAGGTCCATGTCAGTCCTCCCGCCAGCAATCTAACCACAATCGTCCTGCTGACGAAAGTCGGCATCTCCGGCTGACGGGTCCTGACTTTCGCCGGGTTGGCAGGGGCGCTAGAGAGGCCGTCCAAAGGGGACCCGCATGTCGTCACTGCCACAGACCATGACCGCCATCGACCCCGCTGCGCCCGGCGGACCGGAGGTGTTGGTGCCGGTCGCCCGCCCGGTGCCGGTGGCAGGGCAGGGGGAGGTGCTGATCCGTGTCGCTGCCGCCGGGGTCAACCGTCCGGACGTGTTGCAGCGCATGGGCCTATACCCGATGCCACCGGGAGCGCCGACGATACCGGGGCTGGAGGTGGCCGGCACGATTGTCGCCGTCGGCCCCGGGGTGACCCGCTGGTTCGTTGGACAACAGGTTTGCGCGCTGGTGGCGGGGGGCGGTTATGCCGAATATTGCCCCGCTCCCGAAGGCCAGTGTCTGGCGGTGCCGGACGGACTGTCCCTCGTCGATGCAGCCGGACTGCCGGAAACCTATTTCACCGTCTGGTCGAACCTATTCGAACGAGCATATGCCACGGCTGGCGAAACGGTGCTGGTGCACGGCGGCACCAGCGGCATTGGGGTCACCGCCATCCTGCTCGCCAAGGCCTTTGGCCTGACTGTCATCACCACCTGTGGCAGCGACGAGAAATGCGCCTCGGCCCGCACGGTCGGCGCCGATGTCGCGATCAACTACCGGACCGGCGATTTTACGGCGGAAACGCTTGCTGCCACTGGCGGACGCGGCGTCGATGTCGTGCTGGACATGGTTGGCGGCGATTATCTCGCAAAGAATGTTGCCTGCATGGCGGAGGGTGGGCGGCACGTCTCCATCGCCTTTCAGCGCGGCCCGCGCGGCGACCTTGACCTGATGTCGGTCATGCGCAAGCGACTGACACTCAGCGGGTCGATGCTCCGCCCGCGTTCCATCGAGTATAAAAGCTTGGTCGCCGACAGCCTCGCCCGCGACGTCTGGCCGCTGTTTGAGAGCGGCAAACTACGGGCAATCGTCGATCAGGTATTTCCGCTGGTCCAGGCCGCCGACGCGCACCGGTGGATGGAAGCGGGCGACCATGTCGGGAAGATTATCCTGACCATTGACTGATCCCTAGACGCCACGTTGGATTGCGGAGGACCCATGACCAAGACCCTGACCCTGCACGAATATAGTCCGTCCGGGAATTGCTATAAAATTCGGCTGACGGCGGCCTATGTCGGGGCTACGCTGGACCGGCGCCAATATGACATTCTGGCGGGCGAAACGCGGACGCCGGAGTTTCTGGCGAACGTCAATGCCAATGGCCGGATTCCTGTCCTCCAGATTGGCGACCGGTTTCTGCCCGAATCCAACGCGGCGATCTGGTGGCTGGCGGGCGGATCCGATTTGATTCCAACCGACCGTTTTGCACAGGCCGACATGCTGCGCTGGATGTTCTGGGAACAATATAATCATGAACCCAATGTCGCGACGATGCGCTTCTGGCGGGCGTTTGTCGGCGAAGCGAACTGGACCGATACCCAGCGGTTGCTCGCCCCGCAGAAACAGGCGGCGGGGGCAGCCGCACTGGCACTGATGGACGAACATTTGGCCGGACGGCGTTTCCTTGTCGGTGACCGGCTCAGCCTCGCCGATATCGCGCTCTACGCCTATACTCATGTATCGGAGGAAGGGGGCTTTGATCTGACCGCTGTGCCCAACGTCCGGGCGTGGTGTGCAACCGTCGCCGCGCAACCGCGCCATGTCGCGATGACCGACTGAGTGTGCTTCCGCTTGATCGGGCGGCTCAGGCTCGCTACACGCTGTCCATGCACCGGCCGCTCCGCAAGGGGCGGCCCTTTCTATTTTGGAGACTGACATGGCGACACCTTTGATGCCGCACGCGACCGCAACCTGGCTGGTCGACAACAGCTCGATGACCTTTGAACAGATCGCGATTTTCTGTGGCCTCCACATCCTCGAGGTTCAGGCCATCGCCGATGAAAATACCCCGACCAAGCTGATCGGCCGGGACCCGATCCGGGCCGGTGAGCTGAGCCAGGCCGAACTCGACACGGCACAGGCCGATCCGGACTATGCCATGGTCATGGAAAAGGGGCCGGAGCAGCTCTACCGCACCAAGGGGCCGCGCTACACCCCGGTGTCGCGCCGTCAGGACAAGCCGGACGGCATCATGTGGATTGTCCGCAACCATCCGGAAATCACCGACAACCAGATTTCCAAGCTGATCGGCGCGACCAAGCAGACGGTGACCTCAATCCGCGATAAGACCCACTGGAACATGCAGAACATCACCCCGAAGGACCCTGTGACGCTCAGCCTGACCACACAGCGCGAACTGGATGCGCTCGTCGCCGCCGCCGCCAAAAAGGCCGGGATCGTGCATGTCGACACCACGTTCGGGGCCGACAGGGAGGCAATGCTCGGGCAGCTGCGCGCCGAGCGCGACGCAACGGCACTGGCGGCCCAGGTTGCCTCCGGCGAAGTCGAACGGCCCGTCGAAATCACCGCCGAGAATCTGTTCAAGCGCTAGGTTTGTCCGTCCGCGCGCAGCAGGTGCAGCCAGGCCTTGCCGTGCGCCCGCGGCGTTGCGGCGGTAAAGCCGGGGATTAGAACGGCTTCCCCCTTGCCGGTTTCGATGGACACCATGGCGTGGGGGGCAACCCAGCCCTGTTCGACCGCCCGCACCAAGGCAGGGCCTGCCAATCCCGAGCCATAGGGCGGATCGAGCAGCAGCAGGTCGCAGGGCTGGGCTGCGCGCCCGAGCGTTTCGGCGGGCTGGGCAAGGACTGTCGTCCGGTCACCCGCTCCCAGCCCGGTGATATTCGCTTTCAGGGCATCAAGCGCGATCCGGTTGGCCTCGACAAATATCACGTGACCCGCACCACGCGACAAGGCCTCCAGACCCAGCGCTCCCGTCCCTGAAAACAGGTCGAGCACTCGCAGATCCTCAAAACTCCCCAACCGGCTGGTCAGCATCGAGAACAGCGCTTCGCGCACCCGGTCGGCGGTGGGTCGGGTTGCTTCGCCCTCGGGCGCCTTCAGAGCGCGTCCCCGCCACTGCCCGGCGATGATCCTCACGGCAGGTTCAGGCCCTTGCGCAACCGCGCGATGTCTGAGCCATGGACTTCGGCCACCGCGCCGGGGGCCAGGTCCTCCAGCTCATAGGGGCCATAGGCGACCCGCAGCAGCCGGGTGACCTGCAGGCCGATGGCCTCCAGCACCCGGCGGACTTCGCGGTTCTTTCCTTCGGTCAGGGTCATCGCCAGCCAGGAATTGCGACCGAGCTTGCGTTCGACATCGGCGATGATCGACCCGTAGCGGACGCCCTCAACCGTGATGCCCTCCGCCAGCGATTCCAGCGCCCGCTGCTCGACCGTGCCGAACACCCGGACGCGGTAGCGGCGGGACACCTTGTTGGACGGCAGCTCCAACGCGCGTTTCAACTCGCCGTCAGTGGTCAACAGCAACAGGCCTTCGGTGTTAAAATCCAGCCGGCCAACCGGCAGCAGGCGCGGCAGGCCGGGTGGCATCATGTCATAAATGGTTTTGCGACCCTTGTGATCGTTCGCTGCAGTCAGGCAACCCGGCGGCTTGTGGAACCGGAACAGCCGCGCCGCCGTCGGCATTTCGACCGCTTGCCCATCGACAGTGACGCCCTTCAGATTGCTGAGAAGTGTCGCCGGTGTGGTCAGGATTTTACCATCGATGGAGATGCGGCCCTCGGCGATCATCCGTTCGATGTCCCGGCGCGAGGCCACACCGGCTCTGGCGAGCAGCTTGGCGATCCGCTGCGGTCCGGTGTCGACGGCGGGTGCCGCTTCGCGCCGGTCCCGGTTGGAACGACGGTCGGCGTCAGGGCGGGGCGCGTGCGGGGAGCGGGGTGGGCGGGGCATCCGGTGTCTGTGGCGACGCACTGCCCGCTTGGCAAGCGCTTGACCGGTCGCGTCAGTCCCTTTACCTCCCCGCTTCGCGTGCCCCTGTGGTGAAATTGGTAGACGCGCTCGACTCAAAATCGAGTTCCGCAAGGAGTGCTGGTTCGATTCCGGCCAGGGGCACCATTTCCATGACCGCCGCGAGTGTTAAACCTGTCGTTTGCGGGATTTTCGGCGTTTGATGGTGGCGAGCATCCGGTCGTGGGTGCGGCGGTCGAGCGGGTAAAAGCTGATGAAGGCGAGCGCCGTCAGCGCGAACGCGATCGGCATCCCGAGCATGATGAACTTCATCGCCGCCAGCGTGTCCGCCGATTGCGCGATGTTGGCCGTATAGCCGATGGCCCCCAGCAATTCGCCGAGGATGCCCGCCGCAATACCAAGTCCGGCCTTCTGGATCAGCGAGACCATACCGAACACCGCCCCTTCGGATTTGATGCCGGTTCGCCATTCCCCATATTCAACCGTATCGGGCATCATCGCCCAGAAGCAGAGATAGCCCGCCCCGGCGCCGAATCCGGCCAGCACCAACGGCGGCAGCAACATGGCAGGCGTCTCCGGCACCAGCCAGACGACGGGATATGTCATCAGCATGACGGCAATGCCCGATATCCAGACATTCCGCTTCGACGTGCGCTTCATCACCGCCGTCCAGAATGGGATCGACAGGACAATGGCCCCGGTGAGCAGCGCCAGCGCACTGCCGATCAAATCCTCCCGAGCAAGGCTATATTTAAAATAATAGGGCAGGGTTTTCTGGAACATGGTGCCGCCGACCGCCGCTGATAGCATGGCGGCGGACACCAGCCAGAAGGCGCGGTTGTGCCGCAGCATCCGGAGCATCTCGGCAATCGATGGGGCAGAGGCGGCGTCCACCTCCTCGACTGCTTCCTGGGTGTTCCAGAAGCAGAAGATCAGGATCAGTGTTGCCAGGCTGCCGAACAGGATTGCCGTCGCCAGAAACCCGGTCGATCCGCCGCCAAAGCGTTCGACGAGTTTCAGGGTCCAGAAGGCGCTAAACAGACCGCAGCTGGCTGCTGCCACCATCCGGAAGCCGGCCAGCACGCCGCGTTCATGGCTGTCGCTGGTCATCACCGCCGACAGCGCCAGATAGGGCATCGAGACGACTGCATACAATGTGCGGAACAGCATATGGGCGGCGACCGTGAACATCACCAGCGCCGTTCCGGTCAGCCCGGTGGGCAGGAACATCAGCGCCCAGGCGGCCGCCAGCGGGACCGCACCGAACAGCAGATAGGGTCGGTACCGCCCCCAGCGCGTCCGCGTCCGATTGGCCAGATAGCCCATCAGCGGATCAAAAACCGCGTCCCAGATCAGCGCACTGGCAAACACCCAGCCGGCGGTTGCCGGCGGCAGGCCGAGCACATCGGTGTAAAAATAGAGGAGATACAGGCCAGCCGTGGTGAAATACAGGTTGAACGCGAAATCGCCCGCGCCGTAGCCAAACCGGCGGCGAAACGGCAGGGTCCCGCCGGACGCGCCGGTGATCGTTGCGGGGTCGACTGGGGTGCTCGCCATCAAATGTCCGGTTGGAGAATTTCCTGAGCCTAGCGCGCGGCGACCATCCGGTCGAGTATGGCCTTCGCAATTGTCGATCCGCCCACGACCTGCCTTCTCGGGTGACAGGCGGCGCATTGCGGAGTTGACACGCCCATGACCGCTGAATAGGTAGCGCGACGCTTTTAAGCGGGTGTAGCTCAGTTGGTTAGAGCGCCGGCCTGTCACGCCGGAGGTCGCGGGTTCGAGCCCCGTCACTCGCGCCATTTTTGGCGGCGTCGAACATTTCAAATTCCGCCGCAATCGACCCTTCGACCAGAAGGTCCCAGAGTTGCTGGCTGAGTGCACGGGGGAAGCCCTCTGCCTCGGCGGCGGCAGCGACTTTCGCCAGTACATCTGCCTTCCGCCATTCATCGCGAACCGCGCCGCGATCCTGTTTGATGCGGGCCGCCGCCGCGATATACCGCATCCGCTCGGCAAGCAGGCTGACCAGCTGACGGTCGAGCCCGTCGATTCCGGCCCGTACATCGGCCATGGTTTCGCAGTCGGCTGGCGGGATCATTTGGTCGGGTCCTGCGGGCGCCAATGGCCGGTTTCCATCCAGATCATCATCGGCCGCAGCGGCAGCACCCAGATAGTCCCGAGCAGCAGATAGAGCAGCGCCTGCGCCAGAACCGGCAGCGCCGCGATCCGCGACGCCGCAGCGGCGATCAGCAGCGCATAGATGGCCAGTCCGAGCAATATGGCGAGGACGCCGAGCGGCTTGCGAAGGGTGGGGGTCATGGGCGTAGCGGATAGCCGAGCCTCAACGCGCCGTCACCAAAATCCATTGCGTCGGCGTGGCAATTGCCTGCAGTGGTATGTCCCAGGGATCGGCATATAGTTGATCTACAATCTGCATATCATAGCATATGCCTATGGCATGAATGGATTTATTTCCGTCATTGTACGCCAAATAGCGGTCATAGTGACCGGCCCCTTGCCCCAGCCGATTGCCCGCCGTGTCGACGCCGATCAGCGGTACGAGCAGCACATCGGGGGACAGCGTTTCGGCAGTCGGGACGGGCTGGGGAAAGTCAAAGGGGCCGGCGACGAACTCACCGCGACGCCGGAACTGCATCGCGGCGGCCCGGTCCGCAAACCACGGATAGGCAATATCATGGCCCGCCGACGTCGCACGTTGATCGGTCAGTGCCGGGTCGATCTCCGACCCAATCGCTGAATAGCTCCCGACAATTGCGCCGCTTGGCAGGCGGGAGCAGACCTGCGCCGCCAGCGCGGCGTGGAGGGCGGTGCGGGTATCCGGTGCGAGCGAGCGAACATAGGCAAGCCGTTGTTGCCGCAGCTCCCGCCGGCGCGCGTCCTTAGTCATGGGCAGTGGGGAAATTGGCGGAACCACCATGGCCGTTTGTCGGAATATCCTCTGACGCCGGTAACGTCAGGTGGGAACCATGTGCACCGGACCAGGATCCGGACAGGGACAGCTCCCGTGGATTGAAGAATCGCCTCAGGGATGTTCGCTTTCTCGTACCGGGCAGTCCCGCCGGTGCCAATCTAGGCCGTTGCCGCGTCATTCTCAAGGGCTGCGGCCAGCCGCTCCACCCGTTCCGCCAGGTTGTCATATTCGGCATCGGTCATAACGGCGACTGGCGGGGCCTTGCCGCTGCGCAGTTCGTGCAACTCATCCGCCATCAGGATACCGGCCATCAGCAGCAATCGCGGCTCGCTCATCTGGCCGAGCGCCGCCTGCAGTTCGGCGGTTTTGCGGTCGAGGTGGCTGGCGAGACCTGCAAGATGCGTTTCCTCCCCATCGCCGCATGCCAGCGAATAGGAGCGGCCGCCGATCTGGACATTGACCTGTCCCATCAGCCGTTGTCCGCCGTCAGCAGCCGGTCAATCCGGGCAACGGCATCGCGGGTTGCTGCTTCGAGCGAGGCGCAGCGCGCTTGAAGCGCCGCCGTGGCCGGGGCATCCGGTTTTGGGCGTGTAGCGGCAGCGGCCTCGAGCCGGGCCAAAGCAGTTTCCAACCGTTTCCGCGCTTCGCTCACCGTCGTCTCTGCCCTCTGTAACCACGCAAAATCAGCGCGTTGTGGGCGAAGGGTAAGACGGGATGTTGAGTCGAGTCAATCACCCGGCGTTGACGGAGCGAAGCGGGCTGCTAATGGTCCGCCCGAGACTCCCGACCAACGCCCAACCGACGCCCGATGAAAGCGCCCCAGCGACATGAGTGTTTCGCGAAATGATATGGCCAATGCGATCCGCGCGCTGGCGATGGATGCGGTTGAAGCGGCGCAGTCGGGGCACCCCGGAATGCCGATGGGCATGGCCGACGCGGCGACCGAATTGTTCGCCAACCACCTGAAATTTGACCCCGCTGCGCCGAAATGGCCGGACCGCGACCGGTTCGTGCTGTCGGCGGGGCACGGGTCGATGCTGATTTATGCCCTGCTGCACCTGACCGGCTATGCGCGCCCAACCATCGACGACATCAAACGCTTCCGCCAGTTGCACAGCCCGTGCGCTGGTCACCCCGAGAATTTCGAGCTGGAGGGGGTGGAGACGACTACCGGGCCGCTGGGGCAGGGACTTGCAAGCGCCGTCGGCATGGCGATGGCCGAGCGACATCTGAATGCCCGCTTCGGAGACGGGCTGGTTGACCACCGGACCTGGGTGATCGCCGGGGACGGTTGCCTGATGGAAGGGTTGAACCACGAGGCGATCTCACTCGCCGGGCATTTGGGTCTCGGGCGGCTGAATGTGCTGTGGGATGACAACCGCATCACCATCGATGGCCCAGTCAACCTGTCGACCAGCGAAGATACCGCCAAGCGGTTTGAGGCGGCGGGTTGGCATGTGGTGGCCTGCGACGGCCATGACGCGGTGGCGGTCGGCAAGGCGCTGGACGCGGCGAAAGCCGATCCGCGCCCATCGCTGATCGCCTGCCGCACCACCATTGGCTACGGCGCGCCGACCAAGGCCGGCAGCCACGCCTCGCACGGCGCGGCGCTGGGCGCTGCGGAAATCGCCGGGGCCCGGCGGGCGCTTGGGTGGTCACACGACCCCTTCGTGATTCCTGCCGATATTAAGGCGGCGTGGGAGGCGACCGGGACGCGGGGCAAGGTCGCACGGCGGGATTGGGAAGCACGGCTGGCCGGCGATGCGCAGCGGGACGTGTTTCAGCGCTCGCTCACCGCGCAAACGGCGACAGATGCGCTATATGCCCATATCGCCGCCCTGATCGCCGCACCGCAGAAAATCGCGACCCGCAAGGCGTCGGAAATCGCATTGGATGTGGCGGTGCCAATCCATCCCGGACTGTTCGGCGGATCGGCGGATCTGACCGGGTCGAACAATACCAAAGCCAAGTTAGCTCAAGCATTTACGCGCGATAGCTATGATGGCCGCTATGTCTATTATGGCATCCGCGAGTTCGGCATGGCGGCGGCGATGAACGGGATGGCGCTGCACGGCGGGATGATCCCGTTCGGCGGCACCTTCCTGGTATTTTCGGACTATATGCGCAACGCCATCCGGATGTCGGCGATCCAGAAGGCACAGGTCATCTATGTCCTGACCCATGACAGCATCGGCCTCGGTGAAGACGGGCCGACCCACCAGCCGATTGAGCATTTGCTCAGCCTGCGGGCCATCCCCAACCTCGCTGTGTACCGGCCGTGCGATGCCGTCGAGACCGCGGAATGCTGGGCGTTGGCGATTGCCGATACCGACCGGCCATCGGCGTTGGCGCTGTCCCGCCAGAATCTGCCGCAGCTGCGGTTGACCGCGGCTGGCGAGAATTTGACCGCCAGGGGCGGCTACCGGCTGCGCGCGGCGGCTGCGGCGCGCAAGGTCGTGCTGATCGCCACGGGGTCGGAGGTGCATATCGCTGCCGCTGCTGCAGACGCGCTGGAGGCGCAGGGCATTGGATGTGATCTGGTGTCGATGCCGTGCTGGGAAGCATTCGATGCCCAGCCGGAGGCCTACCGAAACGACGTTCTGCCTGACGGCGTGTTGATCGCCTCGGTCGAGGCCGGAACGACGATGGGGTGGGAACGCTATACGGGGCGTAAGGGCCTGCGCTTTGGCGTCGACAGCTTTGGCGCGTCGGCCCCTATCGACGATCTTTACAAGCTGTTCGGCCTTACCGCCGACAATATTACATCTCAAATCATCACGAAACTTCAGGGAGCTTAGCAAGATGGCGGTCAAGGTTGCGATCAACGGGTTCGGGCGCATCGGGCGCAATGTTTTGCGCGCCATTCTGGAATCCGGGCGCACCGACATTGAAGTCGTGTCGATCAACGATCTCGGCGATGCCAAGATGAACGCGATGCTGCTGAAGCGCGATTCGGTGCACGGCCCCTATGCCGGGTCAGTGACTGCGGACGGCGACTATCTTGTGGTGGACGGCAAGCGCATCCGGGTGACGGCTGAACGCGATCCCGCCAAGCTGCCGCATGCCGAGCTGGGTGTCGAAATTGCGATGGAATGCACCGGGTTCTTCACAGCTGCCGATAAGGCCAAGGCCCATATCGATGCCGGCGCGAAGAAGGTCTTGATCTCGGCCCCCGGCAAGGGTGTCGATCTGACCGTGGTTTACGGCGTCAATGACGACAAGCTGACGGCGGCGCACAAAATCGTCTCCAACGCCTCTTGCACTACCAATTGCCTTGCGC
Organism: Synechococcus sp. UW140; assembly: GCA_943368345.1. Lineage (GTDB taxonomy): Bacteria > Pseudomonadota > Alphaproteobacteria > Sphingomonadales > Sphingomonadaceae > JADCGM01. The sequence continues at coordinate 38,294 of CALRKY020000004.1, forward strand.
CGCTGGCGATGGTGCTGGACGAACAGTTCGGGATTGAATCCGGGCTGATGACCACGATCCACAGCTATACCAATGACCAGAAAATCCTCGATCAGATTCACGAGGACCCACGCCGCGCGCGTGCCGCTGCGATGTCGATGATCCCGACCACGACCGGCGCTGCCCGCGCGGTTGGTGAGGTTCTGCCGCAGCTGAAGGGCAAGCTGGACGGCTCGGCAGTGCGCGTTCCGACGCCAAATGTCAGTCTCGTTGACCTGACCTTCATCCCGAAGCGCGATGTCACTCGCGACGAGGTCAACGCCGCGCTGAAAGCGGCGTCGGAGAGCGGGCGTCTGGCCGGTGTGCTCGATTACAGCGAGGAACCGCTGGTCTCCATCGATTTGAACCACAATCCGGCCTCGTCCACCATCGACAGCCTGGAGACCGCTGTGATCGGCGGCAAGCTGGTCCGGGTGGTCAGCTGGTATGACAATGAATGGGGCTTCTCCAACCGGATGGCCGACACGGCCGTTGCGATGGCCAAACTTGGCTGAGGGGCGTCTTCTCGGCATCGCCCAGCGGGCCAGGGCGCACGCGCCGATGGAATTGCTCGATTCCGCCACCGTTGGTGTGGACACCGGAATTGGCAGCGATTCCAGGGGAGTCGTGCGCGCTGGCAGCAAGGGCCACCGGCAGGTGACCGTGTTGGCGAAGGAAGCCTGGGACCTCGCCTGCCGCGAGGTTGGCGAGACTCCTGACTGGACATCCCGCCGCGCCAATTTGCTGGTGGAGGGGTTGGCGCTTCCGACCGCTCCGGGCGCGCGGCTGCGGATTGGCACGGTTGAACTGCTAGTGACCGGGGAGACCGAGCCGTGCAGCCGGATGGATGAGGTGGTGTCTGGATTGCGGGCGGCGTTGACGCCGGATTGGCGCGGTGGCGTCACCTGCCGGGTGGTGTCCGGCGGCGAGATCAAGCTCGGCGAGAGCATGACGATGGAGCAATAATGCCGGAGTTTCGCACGCTTGATGATCTTGGCGATGTGCGGGGCAAGCGGGTCCTGCTGCGCGCCGACCTCAATGTCCCGGTGCAAAATGGCCGGGTCAGTGATGATACCAGGCTGCGCGCCGCGATGCCGACGATTGCCGAACTCGCCGACAAGGGCGCGGTGGTGCTGATCCTGTCGCATTTCGGGCGACCAAAGGGTTGGGACGCCGCGCTGTCGCTCGGGCCGATTTCGGACGCGCTCGGGGCGGTGATCGGCAGGCCGGTTGCGTTCGTGCCGGATTGTCAGGGGCCGGAAGCCGAAGCGGCGGTCGCGGCGCTGGCACCCGGTTCCGTCGCCGTTCTGGAGAACACCCGGTTCCACAAGGGGGAGGAGGCGAATGATCCAGCCCTCGTCGCTGCAATCGCGAAGCTCGGCAACCTCTACGTCAACGACGCCTTTTCGGCGGCGCACCGCGCCCATGCCTCGACCGAAGGGCTGGCGCACGTGCTGCCTGCCTATGCCGGACGGTCGATGCAGGCGGAATTGCTGGCGCTCGAACAGGCGTTGGGAAATCCGCAGCGCCCGGTTGCTGCGGTTGTTGGCGGGGCCAAGGTTTCGTCGAAGCTCGACGTCCTCAACCATCTGGTCAGCCGGGTCGATCATCTGATCATCGGCGGCGGCATGGCCAATACCTTCCTCGCCGCGCGCGGCGTCGATGTCGGCAAATCGCTGTGCGAGCATGACCTGAAAGATGTGGCCCTCGGCGTTCTCGCCAATGCCGAGGCGGCGCGCTGCACCGTGCATCTGCCCTATGACGTGGTGGTCGCCACCGAGTTCAAGGCGAACCCAACCACGCGCACAGTCAACATCCACGAGGTGGCGGCCGACGAAATGATCCTCGACATTGGCCCCGACGCGGTCGAGGCGCTGGGTGATGTGCTGAAGACCTGCCGGACCTTGGTCTGGAACGGTCCGTTCGGCGCGTTTGAGCTGGAGCCTTTTGACCGGGCCACCGTCGCCCTCGCCCGCACCGCCGCCGCGCTGACCGAAGCGGGCGACCTGGTTTCGGTCGCCGGGGGCGGGGACACCGTCGCCGCGCTCAACCATGCCGGTGTCGCCGACAGTTTCACCTTTGTCTCAACAGCCGGTGGCGCCTTCCTCGAATGGATGGAAGGCAAGGCGCTTCCGGGTGTAGAGGCCCTTCGTCACAGCTAGTTTACTACGGAGCACCAGATGACTTTCACCCCTGCCGTCAAAAATATCCTGTCCTGGTACGAATCGGACAATCCCGGTGTGAAGGCCAACCTGGCCCGCATTCTGACGCAGGGCGCGCTCGGCGGGACCGGGAAGCTGGTCATCCTGCCGGTCGATCAGGGCTTTGAACATGGCCCCGCCCGGTCGTTCGCGATCAACCCGGCGGCCTATGACCCGCATTATCATTTCCAGCTGGCGATTGATGCCGGGCTGTCGGCCTATGCCGCGCCGCTCGGGATGATCGAGGCAGGCGCTGCGACCTTCGCCGGTCAGATCCCGACCATATTGAAGGTCAACAGCTCCAACAGCTGGGCAACTTCGGTGGATCAGGCGGTGACCGCCGGGGTTGATGACGCGCTGCGCCTTGGCTGCTCGGCTATCGGCTTCACCATCTATCCCGGCTCCGACCATGTGATGGAGCAGATTGAGGAAATCCGCGAATTGTCGGCGGAGGCCAAATCGGTCGGTATCGCGTCAGTCGTTTGGAGCTATCCGCGCGGCGGTGACCTGCCGAAAAGCGGTGAACTTGCGCTCGATGTCGGGGCTTATGCCGCACATATCGCCGCACTGACCGGCGCACACATCATCAAGGTCAAGCTGCCGTCCGCCCATATCGAGCAGAAGGATGCGCAGAAAGTCTATGAGGGCACCGACTGGTCGGCCCAATCGACCCGCGTTAAACATGTAGTCCAGGCCTGCTTCAACGGCCGCCGCATCGTGGTGTTCTCCGGCGGCGCGGCCAAAGGGGCCGACGCCGTCTATCAGGACGCCCGCGACATCCGGGATGGCGGCGGCAACGGCTCCATCATCGGCCGCAACACCTTCCAGCGGCCACGGGAGGAAGCCCTGGCGATGCTCGCCAAACTGGTGCGGATTTACAAGGGCGAGGAATAGGGGGGACTCTCGGACCGAGACACGCCTCCCACATAATAGAACTTTGTCATCCGGGGCTCGACCCGGGACCCAGCGCAACAGAAAACGCGCGCAGCAGCGCGCTGCATGCTGTCGTATGCGTTCCTGGCTCGGCTGGGTCCCGGATCAAGTCCGGGATGACAGGGTGGCAGCGGGAGGGGGTGGCAGGGGCGCGGGAGAGCCACTAGGCTAGCGTCATGCGCATCCTGCTTCTCGCCGCCGCCCTGATCACGACCCCGCTTTCGGCGAAGACGCTGATCGTCAATGCCAATGGCTATACGATGACCGACAGCGGTGAGTTGAAACGCTTTGGTGGCCTTTTCATCGGGGATGACGGCAAGGTGGCCGCGCTGCTGGCGAAGGGTGATGCCGAGCCGGTGCTTGGCGCTGGCGATTACCAGCTGGATGTGGGTGGGCGGACGCTGCTGCCCGGGTTGATCGATGCACACGGCCATGTGCTTCAGCTGGGGCAACGGGCACTCAGCATTGACCTTAGTGCTACCACCAGCCTCGACGAGGCACTGGAGAAAATCCGGGTCTATGCGGCCGCCAATCCCCGTGCCCGCTGGATCCGCGGCGGCGGCTGGAATCAGGTGGCGTGGAAACTCGGGCGCTTCCCAACGGCGGCGGACCTTGACCGCGCGGTCAGCGACCGGCCGGTGCTGCTGTCGCGGGTCGACGGCCATGCGCTGTGGGGCAATAGTCTGGCGGTCAAGGCCTCTGGCTTCACGGCCCGGACCCGCGACCCGGTGGGCGGACGCATCGAACGAGGTGTGGGAGGCGTACCGTCTGGAGTGTTTGTCGACGCGGCGCAGGATTTGATCGCACAGGTCCCGCCGCCACCGAGCGGTGCGGAGAATGAAGCGGCGCTGGCCAAGGCGCTGGAGATAATGGCGTCGGTTGGAATGACCGGGGTTGGCGACGCCGGGGTGACGCCTGAGGAGTGGACGCTGTACCGCAGCTTTGGCGATGCCGGGCGGCTGACGGCGCGCATCTATGCACTGGCGGGCGGGATGGAGGCGCTGGACCGGATTGCCCCGGTACGGCCGTTACCGTGGCTCTACGGCGACCGGCTGACGCTGCAGGGCGTCAAACTTTATGCCGATGGCGCGCTGGGGTCGCGGGGGGCGTGGCTGAAGGAGCCCTATGTCGATGATCCGGCCAATCGGGGCCTCAGGTTTCATGCCGATGCCAAATTGCAGAACTGGATCAGTCGCGCGGCCTTTGCCGGGTTTCAGGTCGCGGTCCATGCGATCGGTGATGCGGCCAACAAACAGGTGCTCGATGCCTTTGCCCTGAACGAACCGACTTACGGCAAGACGCTTCGACACCGGATTGAACATGCGCAAGTGGTGTCACCCGAAGATTTGGCGCAATTTGAAAAGCTTGGGATCATTGCCTCCGTGCAGCCCACCCACGCCACGTCCGACAAGGCGATGGCCGCCGACCGGGTCGGGGAGGCACGTCTGGATGGGGCTTATGCGTGGAAGAGCCTGCTGGCCAGCGGCGCGAGTCTGGCGTTGGGGTCGGACTTTCCGGTCGAATCGCCGAACCCGTTTTTCGGGCTGCACGCCGCCATCACCCGGCAGGATCACAGCGATCAGCCGGAGGGCGGCTGGCGTGCGCAGGAGGCATTGACCCGGGTTCAGGCCTTTGCCGGTTTCACGGTAGGTGCCGCCTATGCAATGCGGATGGAGGACAAGGCCGGGACGTTGGAACCCGGCAAATGGGCGGATTTCATCCTGATCGACCAGGATATTTTTATGGTTCCGGCAAAGGACATCTGGAAGACGGTTGTGGACGAAACCTGGCTTGCCGGTCGCCGGGTGTTTGTGCGGAAACCCTAACCCAGCGCGGCCAGCAGTCCCTCGAACATCCGCCGGCCGTCGGTGCCGCCCTGTTCGGCCTCGATCAGCCGTTCCGGGTGCGGCATCATGCCGAGCACATTGCCGGCGTCGTTGATGATCCCGGCGATATCGCGCTGGCTGCCATTGACCGGCCCCTGATAGCGGAACACCACCCGGCCTTCGCCCTCCAGCCGGTCGAGCGTTGCCGCGTCGGCGAAATAATTGCCGTCGTGATGCGCGACCGGTACGCGGATGGTCTGTCCGGCGTCATAATGGCTGGAAAACATCGTCTGGTTGTTGGCGACCGTCAGATCCACGTCGCGGCAAACAAAAGACAGTCCGGCGTTGCGCATCAGGGCACCGGGCAGCAACCCCGCCTCAGTCAGCACCTGGAAGCCGTTGCAGACGCCAAGGACCGCGAGGCCCTTGCCGGCCTTTTCGACCACATCGCGCATGATCGGGGACCGCGCCGCCATCGCACCGGAGCGGAGATAGTCGCCGTAGGAAAAGCCGCCTGGGATGGCGACGAGATCAACATCCGGCAGGCTGGTGTCGCCGTGCCAAACCATCGCGGGGTCGGTCCCGGTGATGTCCCCCAGCGCCACGGCCAGATCGCGGTCGCAATTGGACCCGGGGAAGACGACGACCGCCGCCTTCATGCCAGCTCCACCCGGAAATTCTCGATGACGGTATTGGCGAGCAGCTTCCGGCACATATCGTCGATATCACCGGACGCTGTGCCGTCGGCCAAGTCCAGCTCGATATATTTGCCCTGCCGGACATCATTGACACCGTTGAAGCCGAGATTTTCCAGCGCGTGGTGGATCGCCTTGCCTTGCGGGTCGAGCACCCCGGATTTCAGGGTGACATATACTCGGGCCTTCATGGGCGCTCCGGAAGCTTTGGGCTGGATGCGCGGGCTTATGCGTCAGGTGGGGCAGGGGAGCAAGTCGCGGAACGGGGCTTTTGCCAAATTACAGCAATCCCAGCCGTCCCAGGTCCCGCATCATGTTGAGCGGCATGGCGGTCAGCGCCTCCTCCGCGCCGGACAGGTCGGGCGGCAGCGCATCGGCGGCAAGATAGCGCCAGCCCTGATGGCCGCGCATCGGCGCTGCGACCAGCGGCATGACCTCGGGGGCAAGAATGATCCGGCAGCGCTCCCCGCGCGGTGTTGGTTGCATGTCGAAATCGACGATGATCTGCCGCGCCGCCAGCGTCTGCTTGATGATCCAGACCAGCGATCCGCCGCGCAGTTCGGCATGGCGGGTCGGCATATAGCGGGTCCAGCAAATCACCACCGGCTGGCCCGCGTGGCTCTCGACCCGACCGGCCTGTCGCTTGATCAGCGCTGCCACCGTCCGGCAGCCCACGGCAACCTTCGTCAGGTGCAGCGTCAACCGGTCAATCCGGCAGCGGTAGCGAGGCCGAGGAAGGCGAGGAATCCCATGGTATCGGTGGTCATGGTCACGAAAACCGAGGAGGCAACCGCCGGGTCCGCATCCATCCGGTCGAGCGCCAGCGGCACGAACACGCCGGCGAGGCCAGCCACGAATACATTGACCACCATTGCCGCCGCAATCACGCCGCCGAGCGCCGGGTTGCTGAACACGATGCCGACGCCAACGCCGATCAAGGTGGCGATGGTAATGCCGTTCAGCAGCGCCACCCGCAATTCCTTGATGATGGTCCGCATGGTGTTCGACTCGGTCAGCTGATCGGTGGCGATGGCCCGGACCGCCACAGCCATCGTCTGGGTTCCGGCATTGCCGCCGACCGACGCCACAATCGGCATCAGCGTCGCCAACGCCACCATCTGTTCGATGGTCCCTTCAAAAATCCGGATGACGGTGGACGCAATGAGCGCGGTCCCCAGATTGGCGATCAGCCAGCGGACCCGCTGTTTATAGGTGTCGAAAACCGGCTCATTGATGTCGCCTTCACCGGCGTTGGACAGGGCGAGAATATCCTCGCTCGCTTCTTCCTGGATGATGTGGACAATATCATCGACGGTGATCACCCCGACCAGTCGCCCGCTCGGGTCAACCACGGCGGCGGAGATCAGCGCGTATTTCTGGAAACGCAGCGCCACTTCTTCCTGGTCCATATCGACCGGGATCAGCGTCTGCTCCTCCTGCATCACCTCGGCCACCGGCACGTCGCGGGGGGTACGCAGCACATGGCTCAGCCGCATGGTGCCAACCGGGTGATGGCCGGGGTCGGTGACGAATATCTCCCAGAAATCGGTGGCGAGATCGGGGTTGCCACGCAGGAAATCGATAACCTGGCCGATGGTCCAGTGGGTTGGCACCGCCACCAACTCGCGCTGCATCAGGCGGCCGGCGGATTCCTCCGGGTAGGACAGCGCTTCTTCGATGGCGGCGCGGTCGTCGGCTGGCAGCGACCGCAGCACCTCCCGCTGCTCGTCCGCCTCCAGGTCCTCGATAATGGCGACGGCATCGTCGGTATCCAGCTGCTGAACGACATTGGCGACCTGCTGCGGCTCCAGCTCGTCCAGCAGGGCGTCGCGGACCCAGTCGTTCATCTCCGCCATCACGTCGGCGTCGAGCAGGTCGCCCAAGGCCTCGGCCAGCGGTTGCCGTTCGTTCGCCCGCACCTGTTCGAACAGATCGGCGATGTCGGCGGGATGCAACGGTTCGACCAGCGCGCGCACCGCCTCGGTATCGCCAGCGTCCAGCGCTTCGACGACGGTGTCGACATAGGCCCCGGTCAGCCGATTGTCCTCAATCGCCTCGCGCGGGGCGACGGGCTCGATCTCGGACAGGGTCGCAGGCTCAACCATGCGGCGGGTTATAGCGCCGACGGCCGGGCGCGCCAGTCGAAGTTCGATGACAATTTGCCGTCAGCGAGTCGTTTCCTGCCTATTTCCCGGGCAGTGATGCTGTATGAACACCGCCATGAGGATCGATTCGCTGAACCGGCTGGTCGTGCTATTGGTGTTTGCCAGCAGTCCCGCCCTGGCAGTATCGTCGCAGCCGTCGCTTGACGCAGCCGCTGTGCCGCCGCTGCCTGTCGTTGCCGCGACCGGCAAGACCCTGCCGACCACGGGCACGACGCTCGATGCCGATGGCAAAATCCTTGCTTTTTCCATGCCGGTGTTGATCGAGGTCGTGCACGCGGGCAGCGGCAATATCATCAAGGTCCGGGCAGTCCGCGCCGACAGCGGCAAGGGCATGTCGATGGAAATTGTCGGCCCCATTCCACCGGCCGCGACCGGCACCTATTCCGGCCTGCTGCCTGTCTCCCTCGATTATAACTGATCAGAGCCAGACGGTCGTTTCCAGCGCGCCGGGGTCATTTGCCGATTGGGCGATGATGATCCGGTGCGCACCCGCCTCCAGCCGCCAGCCATGGGTTTCGGTATCGCGGTAGGCGAGGCTTGAGACCGGAATGACCAGGCGCACAACCCGTGTTTGACTGGCCTCAACCGCCACCCGGGTGAAGGCCGCGAGGGTTTTGGCGGCGCGCGGCTGAATAGTGCCGGGGAAGCCGACGTAGCAGTGCACAACATGGTCGGCGGCCCGGTCCCCGTCATTGCGCACGGCGATGCTCACCGCAATCTCGCTGCCGCTGCGGCGGGCAGAGAGGGCGCGGTAGGAGAAACTGGCGTAGCTCAGCCCATGTCCGAACGGGTAGCGCGGACTAAGCCCTTCGGCTTCGAACTTGGCATAGCCGTGCCAATAGCCATAGGTGATCTGCTCGGCATCGCGGTCGAAATAAGGATAATGTCCGGCGTCGCGGGCAACCGTGAACGGCAATCGCCCGGACGGAGAAATGTCGCCAAACAACAGGCGGGCAAGCGCCGTACCGCCTTCCATCCCGGCATAGAATGTCTGGAGGATGGCCGCCGCCTCCCCCCGCCAACTTTCGACCAGCACCGCCGATCCGGCCACGATAACCACCACAAGCGGCTTCCCAGAAGCCGAGGCTGCATTGATCAGCGCGACCTGATCCGGCGGCAGTCCCAGGTCGAGCCGGTCGCCACCAATCGCCGCGCGCTCGGTGCCGTCTTTGCCGAGTGTCAGTCCGCCGGGGATGAACTCGCCTTCTTCCGTTGCGGTATAGCCCGTGATCACGACAACGGCATCGGCGGCGTCGGCAGCGGCGTGGGCGGCTGCGAGGTCGCTTTCATCGCCGGTCAGGATTGCTGCATCGCCAAGCGCATGTCGCAGCCCGTCCAGCGGCGTGGTGACATAGGGGGCCCGCACCCGGCTGGAGCCATTGTCTCCGGTATTGGCAAGACCGGCCAGCCTGCCGAGAACCGCGAGCTTCCGGACTTTCGCCCGGTCGAACGGCAGCGTCCCGTCATTTTCCAGCAGCACCGCCGACTTTTCTGCCGCTTCCAGCGCCAGCGCCCGGTGCGCGTCGCAGGCGACCAGCGTCATCGGATAGTCCGGCAGCGGGTCCTCGGCGCAGGCAAAGCGGTACAGTGTGGAGAGGATCCGCCGACCTGCGGTGTCGATCACCTGTGGCTCGACGGTCCCGGCCTCCACCGCCGCAATCAGCTTGTCACCGAACACCCGTGGTTCCGGATTTTCGACATCCAGCCCCGCCGCCGCGCCATAGGGCTGGTACACCCCCATGATCCAGTCCGAATGGACAAAGCCGTCAAAGCCCCATTCACCGCGCAGGATATCGGTCAGCAAATGCCGGTTCTGCCCGGCATATTCGCCGTTAGATTTGTTATAGGCGCTCATCACACTCGCCACACCGGCATCCAATATGGTCTTGAAATGCGGCAGGTAAATTTCGTGCAGGGTACGCTCGTCGGTGACGACATCGACCTTAAACCGGGCGTTCTCCATTGAATTCAGCGCATAGTGTTTGACGGTGGCGCAGACATTGTGGGTTTGCAGCCCGATCCCGAGTGCGGCCCCCATCGCGCCGAGATGCACCGGATCCTCGCCGTACGTCTCCTGAGCGCGGCCCCAGGCCGGGTGGCGCAGCAGGTTGACGCAGACGGCGCCCGACAGGTTGCAATCCTGCGCCCGGATTTCGGTGCTCATCGCTTCGCCGATCCGCTGTTCAAGATCGGTGTCAAAGCTCGCGCCGCGTGCCATGGTGCACGGGAAACAGGTCGAATTGCCACGCGCCACCCCGCGGGGGCCGTCGGTGAACCAGAAGGCCGGAACCCCCAATCGCTCGATTCCGCCCCCGGCGCGGTAGGGACGCGCCCCCCACAACCGATTGTCTTCGGCATAGGCGGCGAAAAACCCCTTGCCCGACATCATCCCGACCTTTTCGGCCAGCGTCGCCTCGCCAAGGATTTCGTCAACCAAGCTGGCAATCTCAGGTTCGGACAGGCCCTTCCGGGGTGAATAATCGGTCATCTTTACACTCCTCCGGGCGAACCACCGCCTGTTTATGCCGCCAATTGGCGGTCGGCTACCTGCCGATGCTGTTTGCTTTCCCGTCCGCCGTGCTAGGAGCAGCGCAGCAACCCGCAAAGCTCAGGAAGTGCCCGCATGACCTCCGTCCGCCAGATCGACCATTTCATTTCCGGATCCGCCCTGACGTCGTCGTCGGGTCGATATGGCGACGTGTTTGATCCGAATACCGGTGCCGTCCAGGCCCGGGTTGGCCTCGGGACCGTGGCTGAGCTGGACCGGGCGGTTGAATCCGCCGCTGCCGCGCAGATCGACTGGGCGGCAACCAATCCCCAGCGCCGCGCCCGGGTGATGTTCGAATTCAAGCGCCTGCTCGAACATAATATGGAGGAACTGGCCCATCTGCTCTCGTCGGAACACGGCAAGGTCATCGCTGATTCGAAAGGCGACATCCAACGCGGGCTGGAGGTGATCGAATTCGCCTGTGGCATCCCGCATTTGCTGAAAGGTGATTATACCCAAGGGGCAGGGCCGGGAATCGATGTGTATTCGATGCGCCAACCGCTCGGGGTGGTGGCCGGTATCACACCATTCAACTTCCCGGCGATGATCCCGATGTGGATGTTCGGCGTGGCGATTGCCTGCGGCAACAGCTTCATCCTGAAACCGTCGGAGCGGGATCCCTCCGTCCCGATCCGGTTGGCGGAATTGCTGATGGAGGCTGGCCTCCCCGCCGGCGTCCTGAATGTCGTGCAGGGCGACAAGGTTGTGGTCGATGCCATTCTCGACAACCCGACGATCAAGGCGGTGAGCTTTGTCGGCTCATCGGACATCGCCCATTATGTCTATCAGCGCGGTGTCGCCGCTGGAAAGCGCGTGCAGGCGATGGGCGGGGCCAAGAACCACGGCATCGTGCTGCCCGACGCCGACATGGACCAGACCGTCGCCGATCTGGTCGGCGCGGCCTTCGGCTCGGCCGGGGAGCGCTGCATGGCCTTGCCGGTGGTGGTCCCGGTCGGTGAGAAGACCGCAACCGCGCTGCTCGACCGGTTGCGGCCGGAAATCCAGAAGCTCCGCGTCGGCGTGTCGACCGACAAGGACGCGCACTACGGCCCGGTCGTCACCGCCGCGCACAAAGCGAAGATCGAATCCTATATCCAGATGGGTGTCGACGAAGGCGCAGAGCTGTTGATCGACGGACGCGGGTTCAGCCTGCAAGGCCATGAGAAGGGCTTTTTCGTCGGCCCGACGCTGTTTGACCATGTCAAGCCGGGCATGCGGACTTATGAGGAGGAGATTTTCGGCCCCGTGCTGCAAATGGTGCGCGCGGGCAGCCTTGAAGAGGCGGCGAGCCTGCCGACCCGGCATCAATATGGCAACGGCGTAGCGATCTTCACCCGGAACGGCGCGGCGGCGCGCGATTTCGCCGCCAATGTCGAGGTTGGCATGGTCGGCATCAACGTGCCGATTCCGGTACCAGTCGCCTACCACAGCTTCGGCGGTTGGAAGCGCTCGGCGTTCGGCGATACCAACCAACATGGTACGGAAGGTGTCAGATTTTTCACCAAATTGAAAACCGTCACCCAACGCTGGCCCTCAGGCGGCGCGGTAACCGATTCGGCGTTCGTTATCCCGACGATGAAGTGAGGTGCCAAACCTCGACATGACGGGATTTTGGTCCGGGAAATATTGGTTTTCCGATTCGGGTCTTCCTGTGCATCCATTTATCGCCAATATTGAAGACGTTGATGGCATCCTTTCGGGGACAACTAGTGAGACAAACGTTATCGGCACCTCTTCGCCTCGCCTCAGGGCAATTGTAGTCGGCAGCCGAGTTGGTCGGTCTTTCGAATTCTCGAAGCAATATGACGGCGCAAGTGATGCGGCCCACCGTGTCGATTATTTCGGCACAATCTCCGATGATGGAACCAGCGCAGGAGGCGAATGGCGGCTGGAAACATGGTCCGGCGGTTTCCGGATGACAAGGCCGCAAATCGCTGATTTTGAGAACGCAGTAGGCTCGCAGTTGATCCTTGATGCGAGAGACGAATTGAGGGGGGCATCATGACCCATGTCGCATTCATCGGGCTTGGCCATATGGGGTCCGGCATGGCGGCGAACCTGGCCCGGGCGGGGCGGGAGGTCCGGGCGTTTGACCTGAGCGAGGTAGCACTCGCGGCGGCGGAGGCGGCGGGCTGCAAACGGGCGGCCTCGACGGCCGACGCCGTCGCTGGCGCCGACGCGGTGGTGACGATGCTCCCGGCGGGCAAACATGTCCGGGCCGTCTATGCCGATAGCGTGTTTGGGGCCGCGCGCGCCGATGCGATCCTGATTGACTGTTCGACGATTGACATCGCCAGCGCCCGCGCCGTTGCCGCAGAGGCCACCACGCGCGGCTTGGCCTTCGTCGATGCGCCGGTCTCGGGCGGCACCGCAGCGGCCACGGGCGGGACGTTGACCTTCATGGTGGGCGGCACCGCGCCAGCTTTTGCACGCGCTGAAGCCTATCTTGCCCAGATGGGGAAGGCGGTGATCCGGGCCGGTGATGCCGGGGCAGGGCAGGCGGCGAAAATCTGCAACAACATGCTGCTTGGCGCCTCGATGGTCGCAACCGCAGAGGCGTTCACCCTGGCCGAAAAGCTCGGGCTTGATCCGCAGACCTTCTTTGACATTTCGTCGAAGGCCAGCGGCCAATGCTGGTCGATGACCAGCTATTGCCCGGTGCCGGGGCCAGTGCCTGCCGCCCCGTCCAATCGTGACTATGAGGGCGGGTTCGCCGCAGCCCTGATGCTCAAGGACCTGAAGTTGGCCCTCGAGGCGGCACAGGGGGCGGATGCCAGTGTCCCGATGGGCGCGCAGGCCGAGGCGTTGTACCAGGCCTTCGCCAATCTCGGCGGTGGACCCAAGGATTTTTCCGGCATCATCAAATTGCTCGACGGCAGCTGGCGAGCCTAGGCCCCCGCCCGCGCCTTTAGGCCCCAGCCCATGCCTTGATCGTCGTGCGGTGCAGCAGCCGGTCGTGGCCGTCATAGCCCCCGGTGGCCGCGTGCAGCACCGAGCGGTTGTCCCACATCAACAGCATGCCCGGCTGCCAGGCATGGCGGTACAGGAATTCAGGTCGGGTCTGCCACTGATAGAGCTCGATCAGCAACGGCACCGCGTCGGCATCGTCCATCCCTTCGATCCCGATAATATAACCAAAACAGCTGAATAGCCCCAACCGACCGGTCTCCGGGTGATGCCGGATGATCGGGTGGCGCTGGGTCTGGTTCGCAGTCGGCGATGGGCGGATGTCCATCGACCGGCGGGCCACATCACCCACACCATAAAATCCGTCCGGGGCATAGGCGCGCCCGGCGGAATGGATGGCGATCCGTCCCTCTAACCGCACCCGCAGCGCATCCGGCATCGCATCCAATGCCTTGTGCTGGTCGGCAAACAGCGTGTCGCCGCCCATTGGCGGAATGGTCAGGCCGTACAGGCAGGTCCCCGTCGGCGGCCGGGCCTGAAAGCTCCAGTCGCTATGGAAATTCTCGGCAAACAACGGGGATGTTTCCCCGGCATCGCGCCGCACCGCAACGATATGCTCCCGCCCCGGAATCGGCGCGATATAGGGGTCATCGCCAAAGCCGCCGAAGTCCAGCGTGATCCGCTCCAGATCATCATCGCTCAGTCGCTGGCCCGGAAAGGCCAGCACATGATGGCTGAGCCAAGCGGCCCGGATCGCGGCAACGGCGGCCTCGGTCAGCGGCTGCGCAAGGTCAACCCCGGTCACGGTCGCCCCGCAGGCCTGCCCCGATGGTTCCAGCTTCATGTCCATGTCCCTCCGCCGACTTGTCCTGACCCTAACACCCGCCCACCCAATGTCAGGCCACGAATTGTGATGGCAAAGCCGTTCGGCTAGCTTGGGCGTCATGAACCTGTTTGAGGAAGCCAACGCCCGCGCTCTGGAAATCGCGCCGCCCCCGCCCGATCGCCCCTGGGCCGCGGCGCTCACCGCACTCGGCTTCGGATTTGTCGTGGTGGCGGTGTTCATCACCCTGCAATGGCTCGGCCTGCCAACCTGGGCCGGCTGGACCGGCTCGGCCCTCGCCTACGCCGCCATCGCCTACATCGACTGCGCCCTCGCCTGGAAGCGGCATAGACGGGAATACCGCGAGGCGCTGGAGGATTTGAAGGGGGATAGGGCCGCGCCGTCAGTGCATTGAGGAGGCAGTTGCCCCGCCAAGCTTCACAAAAAAATGGTGCGGCCGAGAAGACTCGAACTTCCACGGGCTTTCGCCCACAACGACCTCAACGTTGCGCGTCTACCAGTTCCGCCACGGCCGCACGTGTAAGCGGGGTTTGAGACCCGCCGATCTGGTGAGCGGCGGGCTATACCGAAAGCGTTACCACTCCGCAACACGTCGTTGACCGAAGTTGGTGGGGATCATGCAACGGCTGGGGTTTCACCGTCATCTGGTCTAGGGCGCCGGCATGTCCGAAGTTGCCCATCCGTTGCGAACCGAGTCCGGGCGTCTGCTCAATCTCGCCTGGCCGATTGCGCTGACCCAGTTGCAATGGATCATCCTGAACGTCATCGACGTGGCGATGGTCGGGCATGCTTCGACGCTGGAACTGGCCTATTTTAGTGCCGGGCGGATGGGCAATTGGGTGGCGCTGATCGTCGGCATCGCCGCACTGTCCGGGGTGCAGGTGTTCACGGCGCGGGCCGATGGGGGAGGGGATGGGGAGGCCTGCGGCTCGGTGTTCCGTCAGGGCGTGCTGCTGGCGCTGGTGATGGGGTTCGGCATGGCAGTCCCGACGTTCTTGTTCGCGCGGGAGATGCTGGGGGCCGCCGGAGTCCCGGCCGATCTCGCTGACGGGGGCGCGATCGTACTCAAGATCATGGCGCTGAACTTTCCCGGCGCGTTCCTGCTGGTCGCGGCCAGCCTGTATCTGGAGGGCCTCAGCCGCCCGCGCGTGGCCATGTTGACCGCGCTGCTGACCCTGCCGATCAATATCATCGCCAACGGCTTTCTGGTGTTCGGCTGGTGGGGTGCCCCACAGTTGGGAGCAGCAGGGGCAGCGCTTGGTACCTTCCTCGCCAACCTGATCGGGGTGATCGTGCTGTTGGCCTACATCCGCGTTACGCGTCCCGAGGACTGCCGAGGGTGGCGAACCGCCTGGCGGGAGGGGCGTGGGCTGCGTCGGTTTGGGTTCGCCCCCGGTCTGGCGTCGGGGCTGGAGAATGCCGGATTTGCGGTACTGATTGCACTGTCGACGCAGGTTGGGGCGGCGACCGCTGCGGCGTTTCAGGCGATGCTGTCGGTGCATGTGTTGACCATGACCCTGTCGACCGGTCTTGCCTCCGCCGCAGCGGTCAGGATCGGCAATGCCATCGGGGCCGGGGAGATTGACGAGATTGCGCGGCGCGGCTGGCTGGCGGCTGTGTTGACGGTGGGCCTGACCTTGCTGTGGGGGGTGATATATGTGATGTTTGCCCCGCAACTTGCCGCCCCGTCCTCCCCCTATCCAGAGGTCATCACCGCAACAGTGGTGATGCTCGGCATGATGGCCTGGTTCCTCTGGGCCGACGGCGTGCAGATGGTGATGGTGTTCAGCCTGCGCGCTGCGGGTGATCAGGTCGCCGCGGGCGTCATTCAGGTCACCAGCTATTTCGCGGTGATGAGTGTGGCGGGCGCATTGTTGGTCGGGCCGATGGGCGGGGCCGGATTGGCGCTGGCGATGGGCCTTGGTCTGGCGACAGCGGCGGTCGCAGGCGCAGCGCGCTTTGCCTGGATTACGCGAAAACACTCCGGTTTGCTGGCTCGCCTGCGGCTACAGTGATCCGCCGTCCGATCACCGGCTTGTCGATCAGCGCGTCCAGCCCGTCCTGCATCTGCGACAGGAAACGCTGACCAGAGTCGAGCCTGCCGATGACGATGGCAAAGGCCGGACGGCCCTTGTCGTGAATGACCGTGAAAGTTTCGACCGTGCCGCTGCCGTTTGGCTTCTCGACCAGCGGTGGGGAGGGGAGGGCATCGACCTCGGCCTGATAGATCGCCGGATCGCTGCGGCCATTATAGCCGGGCGTGGTGGTATAGACCCCGAAACTATGTTTGGTCAGATAGCCGCCATTGGCAAAAACAAAGGTCGTGCTGCCCGGCGCGGCGCGGCACCGGCTAACGGCCTCGGCGATGCCGTGGGTGCTGTAATTGTTGCCCGGCCCACCGAAATAAGGAAGGCCGCCGGTGAGGGTCAGCCCGCGCGGATCGTCATGCGCCAAACCGATGGCATCGGCGGCGATTGCCACCGCGCTCGGGAAGCAGGAGTAGAGTTCGATATGATCAAGGCTGGCGGTACTTCGTCCGGCCTGACGGAGGGCATGGGTGGCACCAATTCCGATCGCTGGTGACGACCAGTAATTGACCCGGTCGGAAACCAGATAGGTTTCATGCGTGTCGGCGCTGCCGTGCAGATAGACCCGCCGGTGCTGCGGTACACCGAGCCGGTCGGCAGCTTCGGTTGACATTAGCAGCAGAGCGGCGGCCTGATCGACGAACAGGTTGGAATTCAGATATTTCGTATAGGGGTAGCCGATATAGCGATTGTCCTCGGTCGGGGTGATCAAGTCCTCGACGCTGCGGGCGATGGGCAGGGAGGCATAGGGGTTGGCCTCCGCCACCTTGGTGAACGGCTGCATCAACTCCCCGATCGCGGTCCGGTGCGCCAATGGCGAGCGGCCATAATGCGCGCCAAGCGCATTTTCGAACAGCGGATAGACGCTGACCGGCAGGGCGATGCCGTGCGCCAGTTCGTGCCGGGAAATCAGCGACGGTTCCTTGTCCGGCGCGGCGGGGGGTGGACCCGAATCCTCTCCCCATTCCAAGTTGATCCCGGCTTTTTGCGCCCGCGCTTGCGTTCGGAGCGGCTCGCAACCGGCGATCAGCGCAACCTTTGCCTCGCCGCGCGCGATGCGATCAGCCAGCTGGTTGACCATCATCTGCGGGCTGTTGCCGCCAACAGCGGGGTAGATGAGAGTCTCCGGTTTGGCACCAATACGGTTGGCAAGGCTGCGCGGCAGGTTGGTATAATGGCCGAACGGCGACCGGAAAGCGGGGCCGCTGTCGGCGAACATCCGGATCACCGCCACCGTATCGATGGCTGCCGCCACGTCATGCCCAGCCGAGTCTGTCACGGCCCCGTTTGCAACCGTCGCCAGCATCTCGGCGGGGGGCAGGGCCTCCAGCACATTGTCCACCCGGCCGTTATACTGGGCGACGCCAACCAGAACGGGGGTGCGCGGATCGATCATCAGACCTCGGGAAAATGCCCCTCCCGGTCAAGGGAGGGGGTGATGGATCAACGGATGCCGGGGACTTCGCGGGCGGCTTCGGCCTCAGAGGCAGCGCGCATGGAATTGCCGGCATATTTGCCATATTCCATCCGGGCGATGGTCCGGTTGTGAACCTCGTCCGGACCGTCGGCGAGGCGCAGGGTGCGGATACCGGCATAGGATTTGGCCAGACCGAAATCTTGGCTGACACCGCCGCCACCATGTGCCTGAATCGCGTCGTCGATGACCTTCAGCGCGATTTTCGGCGCGGCGACCTTGATCATCGCGATTTCGAGCCGGGCCTGTTTGTTGCCGACACGGTCCATCATGTCGGCGGCTTTCAAGGTCAGCAGCCGGGTCATCTCGATATCGGTCCGGGCTTCGGCAATCCGCTGCTCCCAGATGCTGTGATCGGACAGGCGCTTGCCAAAGGCCTCCCGGCTGAGCAGGCGGCGGGTCATTTTCTCCAGCGCCACTTCAGCGACCCCGATGGTCCGCATGCAGTGATGGATGCGGCCCGGCCCGAGGCGGCCTTGCGCGATCTCAAACCCGCGACCCTCACCGAGTAGCAAATTGCCAACCGGCACCCGAACGTCCTTCAGGATCACCTCGGCATGGCCGTGCGGCGCATCGTCATAGCCGAACACATGCAGCATCCGGACAACCTCTATGCCCGGCGCGTCCATCGGCACCAGGATCTGCGATTGCTGGAGGTGCTTGGGTGCGGTGGGGTCGGTCTTGCCCATGACGATGGCGACCTTGCAGCGCGGATCGCCAACGCCCGACGACCACCATTTGCGGCCGTTGATGACATAATGGTCGCCGTCGCGGCGGATGGAGGTTTCGATGTTGGTGGCATCGGAGGATGCAACGGCAGGCTCGGTCATCAGGAACGCCGAGCGAATTTCGCCGTTCATCAGCGGCACCAGCCATTTCGCCTGATTTTCGGCGGTGCCATAGCGCATCAGCACTTCCTGATTGCCGGTGTCAGGAGCGGAGCAGTTGAACACCTCCGACGCCCAGCCGACGCGGCCCATCTCCTCGGACAGCGGTGCATATTCCAGGTTGGTCAGGCCGGGTCCGTCAAAGTCGAAATGATTGACCGGGACGCCGCCGTGGCTCGGCGGCATGAACAGGTTCCACAGCCCTTCCTTGCGGGCCAGCGGCTTCAGCTCCTCGATGACCGGGATAACCTTCCAGCGGTTGCCACCCTCGTTCAGCTCGCGGTCGAACCGTTCGACATTGGGATAGATGTGGCGATCCATGAACGCTTTGACGCGGCGGACATAATCTTGCGTCTTCGGGGTATATTCAAAGTTCATGGGACTTGCTCCTTGGGTTCGCTGATGCTGCGTCGCGGCGCACCATAAGGGCCAGCCGCACAATCCAATCCTGTTATTTGCGGCGGGTATCGGCAAAAATGATGCGGACCTGCCTCGCCGAGGTCGGCACACCGATGGCGGCGGTATCAAAGGTGATGGTTGCGCCCGACGGCACCGCACTGACCGGCGGCGGCGATGTCCATTTGGCCAGCAGCGCGCCCCCGGCATCCCGAACTTCGGCCTCCAGCGGTGGAGCAGTGAGGGTCACGAGGGTTGGATTGGATAGCTTTCCGGCAAATGTGATGACGGTACGCCCATCGAGCACCCGGCCCCAGATTGGTTCATGCAGTTCAAGCGTCAGTGCCGATCCCGGCATAGCGGGGTCAAGGCTTTGCCCCAGGTCAAGTCCGGGAATCCCGCCGGGTCGGAGCGCCAATAGCAGCAGGACCAGGCCCACGGCCAAACCGCCCAAGGCCAGGTTGCCGATCAGATCCGACGGCGCGTCACGGGCCGGGCGTGCCGACAGATTGGACCGCATCGGATGCGGTGCCGGCTGAGGTTCGGGCTGTGGCGGAGGTGGCGGCAGTTCCGGCTCAGGCTCCGGCGCGGCCTGATGCCAGGCGGTCTTGCACGATGCGCACCGCACGGTCCGGCCAGCTGCCGGGACCGCATCGTCGGCGATCCGGTAGCGTCTGGTGCAGTTCGGGCACTCGATGATCATCTGTCAGCGGTAGCTTGAGCCGGAAGCGGATGGCAAGACTTTGCGCACCGCCCGCTTGTTCGCTTGGCACCTGCATGGCACTAACCCGCTGTGACCAGCATCGTGCGATTTGAAAATGTCGGCCTGCGCTACGGCACAGGGGCCGAAGTGTTGCGCGATCTGTCGTTCGGGCTCGAGTCGGGCAGCCTGCACGTGCTGCTGGGGGCGAGCGGTGCCGGCAAGACCTCGCTCCTGAAACTCCTCTATCTCGCCCAGTTGCCAACGCGTGGTCGGTTGACGCTGTTTGGCAGCGAAGTCGGGGAAACCGACCGCAACGCCAGACCCGCGCTCCGTCGGCGGATCGGTGTGGTGTTTCAGGATTTCCGACTGGTCCCGCACCTGTCGACCTTCGAAAATGTCGCGCTGCCGCTGCGGCTGGCCGGGGCACCGGAAAGCGATGTCCGGGACAATGTCGAGGAAATGCTGAAATGGGTT
Organism: Synechococcus sp. UW140; assembly: GCA_943368345.1. Taxonomy (GTDB): domain Bacteria; phylum Pseudomonadota; class Alphaproteobacteria; order Sphingomonadales; family Sphingomonadaceae; genus JADCGM01. The sequence goes on from CALRKY020000004.1 coordinate 58,452, forward strand.
GATCTGTCGGCGCGGCGGGATGCGCGACCGGCGACCCTGTCGGGCGGAGAGCAGCAGCGGGTGGCGATTGCGCGCGCCGTGATCGGGCGTCCGCAATTGCTTGTCGCTGATGAACCCACTGGCAATGTCGATTCGGACATGTCGGCCCGGCTGCTGCACCTGTTTCAGGAGCTCAACAAACTGGGGACGACGATTGTCATCGCCACCCACGACGTCAATCTGGCGTTCGGCCTGGCCGGGGCAAAGCAATTGCGTCTGGAACGCGGCAGTCTGGTTGATCCGACCGGGGCGCTTCGCCATCCTCCACAACCGTTCCGGTCATTGAAGGCGCAGCCATGATGCGCTTTTTCCGCCCCTCCGGCGTCCGCTACCGGTTTTTGCCGTCCGACCGGGTTGGCCTGCTGCCCTGGCTGGTCGCGGCGCTGAGTTTTGTCGCCGGATTGGCGCTGGTCGGCGCCTTGGCGCTGGAGGGCGCGGCATCGCAGGTGCAGGACAGTTCACAGGGTCGCGCCACGGTGCAGATTGTTACCTCGGACCCGGTGCAACGGGTCAATCAGACCATATCCGCCCTGACCCTTTTGCAGCAGGACACAGCGGTGATCGGGGCCCGGGAATTGCCACGGTCCGAAATCGAATCGCTGCTGCGACCCTGGCTCGGGCCGGGCGTGACCACCGGCAACCTGCCACTGCCCGGCATGATCGATATCGAACTGAAGGACGGCGGGGCGGTTGCCACGCTGGAAACCCGGCTGCGGACGGTGGCCCCGGCGGCCCGCCTTGACGTGCACAGCGATTGGCTTGGATCAACCGAACGAACCCTGCGGGCACTGCAGGGGGTAAGCCTGATGATCGTCGCGCTGATCAGTGTCGCCGCCTCGGCGATGGTCGCGCTGGCGGTAAGGGCGTCCCTGGACGGCGCGCGCCCGATTGTTGAATTGCTGCACGGCATGGGGGCGGAAGACGCCGACGTCGCGGTTATATTCGAACATCGCTCGGCATGGCAGGCGCTGACCGGCGGCGCGCTGGGATGCGCTGTGGCAGCACTGGCGGCGTTCGCACTCAGCAGCGGCAGGACTGGCCTCACCATTTCCTGGACCGCCTGGGTTGCCCTCGGGGCGTTGCCGTTGGTGATCGGGTTGCTCGCCGGGGTCGCCGCCCGGTTCAGCGTTCGCGCAGCGCTGAGGGCCATGCCGTGATCCGCTGGTTGGGGCGCTTGATCGGGCTTGCCATCATGCTGGCGGTGCTGACGCTGTTTTGGTTCGGCTGGTGGTGGCTCAGTTTGCCGGGTCCGGCACCGCAGGCCCTCAAAACAGATGCCATTGTGGTGTTGACCGGCGGTCCGGGACGACTGGCGCGCGGGGTGGCATTGATGCAATCGGGGGCGGCCCAGCGCATGCTGGTGTCGGGTGTTGATCCAACCGTGACCCCGTCCGAACTGGCCGCTCTGGCCAAGGCGCCGAAGGCCCTGTTCGCCTGTTGTGTCGACCTTGGGCATGAAGCGGTGGACACCCGCTCCAATGCCGCGGAGACCGTGGCGTGGATGCGGCAGCGACGGTTCAAATCGCTGCGGCTGGTGACCGCGGCGGATCATATGAGCCGGGCCAAGTTGGAACTTGAAGGGGAATTGGACCCAGGAATGGCGATCCTTGCTGATGCGGTTCCCCGGGACCGCCCGCCTGCTGATCTTGCCCGTGAATTCGGCAAATATGTCCTGCGCCTGATGGCGCGGCAGTTGGGAATCTGACCCGTGTCGCTGCTGCGGTCGCTCCTCTACACGCTGCTGTTCTACGCCGGGTCGACGCCCATCGTGGTGATCGGGGCGCTGATCAGTCTGGTCTGGCCGCCGGCCATTCAGCGCACCGCGCGGATGTGGGCGGACTATGTGTGGTGGCTGACCCATAATATCTTGCGGATCAAGGTGGTGATCCGGGGCGTGGTGCCACAGCATGCGGTCATCGTCGCGGCCAAGCACCAGTCGGCCTTCGAGACCATGGCGACGCTGCATATCTGGGACAACCCAGCGGTGGCGATGAAGGCAGAGCTGATGCGGTTTCCGGTCTGGGGCTATCTGGCGCGGCGTCACGGGTCGATTCCCGTCGATCGGGAGGCCTCGACCCGGGCCATGCGGGAGATGATGCGCGCCTCGGAGGCTGCGGTTGCCCAGGGGCGCCCGATCATCATTTTTCCCGAAGGCACCCGGATACCGGTCGGCGAAGCACCACCGCTGAAGCCCGGTGTAGCCGGGATTTATCGCTTGCTGAAGCTCCCGGTTGTTCCCGTTGCCCTTGATGCGGGAACACTTTGGCCGGCCGGATCTTTCATCAAGCGACCCGGCACGATCACCCTGTCCATCGGGGCGGAAATTCCAGCCGGTTTGAAGCGGGACGCGCTGTTGTTACGCCTGCATGCCGCGATCAACCAGGACCCGACGGCGTGAAGCGGCCGCCGCTCTGGACCACATTAGTCCCATTGGTTGTTGCAGGGGCCGGCTATTATAACTGGTGGAGCTTGCAACGGGATGCGTTTGTCGGGGAGGTCGCAGCGATTGTCGGTGCTGGTGGGGCGGGGGGTGGTTTCCCCTACCGGATCGAAACCAGCCTGACGAAACCCGCCCTGTCGTTTGACAGGGCGGGGGTCGTGGCAAACCTGCGCGCCGACCGGATAGTGCTGAACCGTCAGCCGCTGCGGGATGGACCGGTGGTCGGCCAGATGTTGCAGCCGCGCGTCATGCTCGGCGTCCCGGCGATTGTCGGTGCGCGGCTGGAAATCGAAGCCGGGTCCGCCGCGTCGTCGCTGAGGATGACGGTGGGACATATCGCGCGATTTTCGACCGTTTTTGATGCTGCACACCTGCGCCTTGCCGGTCTGGCGGCACCGGTCCGGGCCGACAGTTTTGAGGTGCATCTCCGGGAGACGCCAACGCTGGCCACTGTGGCCTCTAAGCCGAAATTCCCAGTGCAGGACGAACTGGTGCTGGCCGCGACGGCGCTGCGTTACGGGACCGGCGACCCGCTGCGGTTTGCCGCGAGCATCGATCTGACGGCGGCGAAGCCGGTGCGGAGCCTGGCGCGCTGGCAGGCAGGTGGCACGTTGGAGGTGCGGCGCTTCCAATTGGCTGACAAAACCGGCGAAGTCCTGAATCTCACGGCAACCGGCAGTCCGGGCCGGGATGGGGATTTGCTGTTTGCCGGAACCATTGACACCGTCTGTCCGGCGACCGTCGAAGCGTTGTTCAAGGGTGAGGCGGCGGTACCCGAGCGGCGGGCCCGCCGGTCGATCCGCTATACCTTTGTCGGCAGGCTGGGTCAGATAAAACTGACACCGATTGGGGTCAGTCGTGCTCCCGTCCGAAATCAGGAACCGCTGTGTCCTGTCCTGCGTCGATGATGGCGCGGCGGACGCTGCGCGACCGGCTGAACAGGTCGTGCAAAGCCTCCCCATCACCCCAGCGGATCGCCCGCTGCAGCGCCGTCAAATCCTCGTTGAAACGCTGAAGCACCTCCAGCACCGCATCGCGGTTGGTGAGGAACACATCGCGCCACATCACCGGGTCGGACGCGGCAATCCGGGTGAAATCGCGGAAACCACCGGCCGAATATTTGATGACCTCTGAATTGGTGACGCCTTCCAGATCAGAGGCGGTGCCGACAATCGAATAGGCGATCAGATGCGGCAGATGGCTGGTGACGGCGAGGACCATGTCGTGATGCCGCGCGTCCATCACTTCGACATTGGCACCAAGGCGGGCCCAGAAACTCCGCAGCCGCTCGATGTCCGCGGGTTCGGCCGTTTCTGGCGGGGTCAGAATGCACCAGCGATTGTGGAACAGGCTGGCAAACCCGGCCTCCGGTCCACTTTTCTCGGTCCCGGCCACAGGGTGGGCAGGAATGACCGCGACGCCGGGCAGGGCCTCGGTCAGCGCGGCCAAGACGCTGCCCTTCACCGATCCGACATCGCTGACCACGACTCCGGCAGGCAGATCGGCGGCGATTTCGGCGGCAAGGGTGGCCATCGCGCCAACCGGCGTTGCAAAAATCACCAGATCGGCGTCGACGACTGCCGCACCCGCTGTGTCGGTGACATCGTCAAACAGGTCGAGCCCAACAGCCCGGGCCCGCACGTCCGCGTCAACATCGCTACCGGTCAACCTGACGGTTGGCATATGCGCCCGCACTGCCCGCGCGACCGAGGATCCGATCAGCCCGCAGCCGAGGATCGCCACCCGGGCAAACGGCAGCATCAGCCCGCCTGTTCGACAAAGCGCCGCAGCGCATCGGCCACGGCATGGGTTTCATCCTCCGTCCCGATGCTGATCCGGAGCGCATGGCGCAGTCCTTGGTTCGGCAGCCAGCGGGTCAATATTCCCTCAGCCGTCAGGAAGGCATAGGCTTTTTCAGCCGTGGCCCCGGTTTCGGGAAAGGTGATCAGCACAAAATTGGCGGCGGACGGCACGACGCGCAGACCGGCATTGCCGAGCTTGCCGATCTCGCCGTTCAGCCAGGTCCGCAACCGGGCATTCTCGCTGCGGCAGTGCGACACCCACTCCTGATCGGCGAGCGCGGCAATCGCCCCCGCTGACCCCGCGCTGGTGACGTTGAATGGCCCCCGAATCTTGTTGATCGCAGCAATCACGCTCGCCGGACCATAGGCCCAGCCGATGCGTTCCGCCGCCAGCCCGTAAATCTTGGAGAAGGTGCGGGTTGTGATGACATTCTGCCGGTCACGCGCCAGCCGGATGCCATCCTCATAGGCCGGATCATCGATATATTCGGCATAGGCGGCATCCAGTACGAGCAGCACATCGGGCCGCAGGCCGGCATGCAGCCGCTCCACCTCGGCGCGGCTGATCAGCGTGCCCGTCGGGTTGTTGGGATTGGCCAGATAAATCAGCCGCGTGGCGGGCGTGACGCTCCCGAGCAGCATGTCGATGTCGGCGGTATAGTCGGTATCGGGCGCGGCGACCGGCACCGCACCGGCCCGCATCGCGGCAATCGGATAGACCATGAACCCGTGGCGGACATACAGCACCTCGTCGCCGCGTCCGGCATAGGCGGTGGCGAGCAACTGCAAAATCTCGTCCGATCCGGTGCCGCACACCACGCGGTCAAACTCCAGCCCGTGCTGGGCGGCAATGGCTTCCCTAAGGTCGTTGGAGGCCCCATCCGGATAGCGGTGGGCCTGACCCGCAACCGCCGCCATCGCTGCGACCGCCTTGGGGCACGCCCCAAGCGGATTCTCGTTCGACGACAGCTTGATGATCCGCCCACCTTTGCCCGCCGTGGCCTTCCCCGGCACATAGGCGTCAATGGCGGCAATCCAAGGCTTCATAACAGGTGCGTTCATGGGGGCGCTCTCTGACCGATGGGGCCGGGATTGGCAAGGAATAGCATCGGTCGTGCTTGCCCCACCGCCCCTTGCACTTTACCGGTCCTGCGGGTGGCAGATGGCGATGATCAGCGGTTCGGGCTTAACCGGCGGGTGACCCTTTCGGGGCCGCTGGCGCTTGAGTCCGGTGCGGTGCTGGGTCCGGTTGAAATCGCCTACGAAACCTATGGCAGCCTCAGCGCTGACGGGTCGAACGCAATCCTGATCTGCCATGCGCTGACGCTCGATCAGCATGTCGCCTCAGTGCATCCTGTTACCGGCAAGCCCGGCTGGTGGACCCGGATGGTGGGTGAGGGAAAGCCGCTCGATCCCGCACGGCATTTCATCGTGTGCGCAAATGTGCTCGGCTCCTGCATGGGGTCCAGTGGTCCTGCGAGCCTTGATCCGGCGACGGGTGCACCGTTCGGCATGCGCTTCCCGGTGCTGACCATCCGCGACATGGTGCGTGCGCAGGCGATGCTGCTCGATCATCTGGGGGTTGGTGCGCTGGCGGCTGTGGTCGGTGGTTCCATGGGCGGGATGCAGACCCTCGAATGGGCAGCGACCTATCCGGAGCGCGTCCGATCGGCGGTCGTCATCGCGGCAGCCGCATCGCACAGCGCGCAGAATATCGCATTTCACGAGGTCGGGCGGCAGGCAATCATGGCCGATCCAAAGTGGCGTGGCGGCGACTATTATGCCGCCAATGATCCGCCCGGTGCGGGCCTCGCCGTCGCCCGAATGGCAGCGCATATCACGTATCTGTCGGAGGTAGGGCTGACCGAAAAATTTGGTCGCCGCTTGCAGTCCCGGGATGCGCTGGGCTTTGGCTTCGATGCCGAGTTCCAGATTGAGAGTTATTTGCGGCATCAGGGGATAAGCTTTGTCGAGCGGTTCGATGCCAATAGCTATCTCTACATCACCCGGGCGATGGATTATTTCGACATGGCAGCCGCGATGCCGGACAGGCGACTGGCGACGGCGTTCCAGCGCAGCAATACCCGGTTCTGTGTCGTGTCCTTCACCAGCGATTGGCTCTATCCGACGGTGGAATCGCGGCACATCGTGCACGCCCTGAACGCCGCGCGCGCCCATGTCAGCTTTGTCGAGATTGACACCGCCCTCGGCCACGACGCCTTCCTGCTCGACGTGCCGGAGCTGCACCGGGTGGTGGACGGCTTCCTGCGGGCGGGGGAGGGGGTATGAACCTGCTGCGCCCCGATCTTGCCGCCGTGGCCGCCATGGTGCCGCCGGGTAGCCGGGTGCTTGATATCGGGTGCGGGGATGGGGCGCTGATGGCCGCGCTCCGGGACGGCAAGGCCGTAGATGCACGGGGGATTGAATTGTCGCGGGACGGCGTGTCGACTGCGGTCGCCCGTGGTCTGTCGGTGATTCAGGGCGATGCGGACACTGATCTGGCCGATTATCCCGCCGACGCCTTCGACGTGGCGATCCTCAGCCAGACCCTGCAGGCGACGATGCGGCCTGACCATGTGCTCGACGAACTGCTCCGCATCGGGCAGCGCGCCATCGTCTCCTTCCCGAATTTTGGCCATTGGCGCGTGCGGCTGGCGTTGTTGATGGGGGGACGGATGCCGATGACCAGCGCGCTGCCGGTCGAATGGTATGAAACCGCGAACATCCATTTCTGCACGATAGATGATTTCCGCGCGCTTGTTGTCGCCCGGGGTTATGTGGTGGAGCAGGCACGGTTCCTGTCCCGCGCCCGGCCAGTCGCCGCGCTGTTCGCCAACCTGCTGGCGGAGAACGCGATCTTCATGCTGCGGCGGGGCTGAATACCAGCACCTTCCCAACCGCCATGCCGGACAGGCCATCGGTTTTTCGCGCCACCACAATGTGCACCCCGCCAATTCGCGGCACCAGCCGGGTCAGCGGCTTGTCGAGCCAGCGTAGGCCGCGGACCGGTGGTGCCGCGAGGGCTGACCGCCAGGACAGTGGTTCAAACATCGAATCGCTGAGCAGCCGCATCAACTCGTTCCGGCCCCAGGGGCGTCCCTGACCAAATGGCGTTGCCTCAAAATGCGTCCACAGACCGGCCCGGTTGGGGATGATCAGGATCATCTCGCTGGCCGGGGCCAGCACCCGCCACAGCTCCCGCAACACCTGCCGGGGCCGTTCGGCAAACTCCAAGCTGTGAGCGATCAACGCCTGATCAAACAGGCTTTCGGCAAATGGCAGCGTGTCGGGCGCGGCAACCAGCGTGCAATTGGGATGGCCGGTGGGAAAGGGGCAGGCACCCTCGGGCGAATCCGGCACAATCGCCAGCCGTTCAAGCTTGGCTGGGTCAAGCCCACTCAGCAAGGGTGCGACGTGACCCAGTGCCAGCAGCCGGGCCGTTGCGCCGCGCTGAACCAGCGGCGCGATCACCCCCTGCAGCAGCCGGGCGACCCGCTGCCCGTCCGGCGTGGCGTAAAAGGCCGCGCAGTCCGTCGTCAGTCTCCGGTGGCCGGAACCGCCGACACATCACCGGCCCCCACGGTAGCATTTGCCATTTGCAGCATTCGGTCGAGCGGGCGCTTGGCGGCGATGCGAACCTCCTCCGGCACAATGATCTCCGGCGTCAGGTCACGGAGCGCCAGATAGAGCTTCTCCATCGTGTTGAGCGCCATATAGGGGCAGATGTTGCAGTTGCAGTTGCCGTCGGCCCCCGGCGCGCCGATGAAGCGCTTGCCCGGCGCGGCCTGTTCCATCTGGTGGATGATGCGTGGTTCGGTGGCGACAATGATCGTGTCGGCGGGACTCGCCAGCGAATAGGCGAGAATCCCGCTGGTTGATCCGACATAGTCGGCATGATCGAGGATATGGGCGGGGCATTCGGGATGAGCAGCGACCGGCGCACCGGGGTTCGTCGCCATCAGCTTGATCAGCTCTTTCTCCGAAAATGCCTCATGGACGATGCACGCCCCTTGCCACAGCAGCATGTCCCGCCCGGTCTTGCGGTTGAGATAGGCCCCTAGATGCCGGTCCGGCGCGAAAATAATCTTCTGGTCGACGGGTAATTGGCTGATGATTTTCTCTGCTGAGGAGGAGGTGACGATGATGTCGCTATGCGCCTTCACCGCAGCCGAACAGTTGATGTAGGTCAGCGCGATATGATCGGGATGGGCGGCGCGGAAGGCAGCGAATTCGTCGGGCGGGCAACTGTCCTCCAAGCTGCATCCGGCCCGCAGATCGGGCAGCACCACGGTTTTCTGTGGCGACAGGATTTTTGCCACCTCCGCCATGAACCGCACACCGCAGAAGGCAATGACATCGGCATCGGTCGCAGCGGCCTTGCGGGACAGGTCAAGGCTGTCCCCGACAAAGTCGGCAATGTCCTGCAGCGCCGGTTCCTGATAATAATGGGCGAGGATGACGGCATTGCGCTCCTTGCGCAGCCGGCCAATCTCGGCCCGGAGATCAAGTCCGGCGAGACTGTCGCCGCGTCCCAGCATATTCAACCGTGCGTCCATACCACAGTCCTCAACACGAAACGTCGTCAGGATGACGAGATAGTGGGTTGCGGGGCAAGTTGCCACTGATCCCCGGCACTCCGGATGACCTGCTCGCACGATTCCAGTTCGATCAGGTGCGCCAGAACCGACCGGCCTGCCGCCGGGTGCAGGCCTGGGGCAACCCCGGCATACATGACCGCGACCATCGCCGGGATGGTCTTCGGGCCACCTTCCAGCTGCCGCAAAATCTGCCGTTCGCGTTGCTTGCGGTGGCCGATCAGGCCGCGCACAAATCGTATTGGGTCGGTCACCGGGTCGCCGTGCGTCGGGTAGTAGATTGTCTCACCCCGGTCGAGCAGCAGGCGCAGTGAGGCGACATACTGCGCCATGTCGCCGTCGGGCGGCGCGACGACTGTCGTCGACCACCCCATTACATGGTCACCGCTGAAAAGCGCCTGCTCCTCCACCAGCGCGTAGCACATGTGGTTGGAGGTATGGCCGGGTGTGAACACTGCTTGCAGCGTCCAGTCTGGTCCGGTCAGTTGGTCGCCGTTCGATAGAACCTTACTGGGTGCATAGGTCTGGTCAAACCCGGCCTCAACCTTTGGACCCTCGTCATCCTCGACGCGGATCGGCGCGCAGCCCACCACGGCCGCACCGGTTGCGGCAGCCAGCGCCGGGGCAGCGGGAGAATGGTCCTTGTGGGTGTGGGTGACGACGATGTGGCTGACGATTTCGTTTGCCACCGCATCGATCAATGCGGCGATATGGGCTGGATCGGCGGGACCGGGGTCGATCACCGCAATATTGCCGTTGCCGATCAGGTAGGTGCCAGTTCCGGTGTAGGTAAAGGCACTGGGGTTGCGGGCCAGCACGCGGCGCACCAGCGGGCTCAGGCGTTCAACCTTGCCGTAAGGGGCAGCGGCGATGGCATCGGCGGGGCTGGTCATCGGGGCGCTCTGACAGGGGGCGTGGTGAAAGCCAACCTGCTATTTTGCGGTGAGGACGCCGCAGGCTATGCGCGGGCCCGAACCACCCGTTGGCTGGGTGACATGATCATCGGCCTTGGCATGCAGCACAATCGCCGCGCCGTCACCATCCATCAGGCCGTTGGTGATGCCCTGCATCGCCGCGCCTTTGAGGTGACCAACGATCCGGCCTTTGCCATTTGCCTTGATCGTCACGTTGGGCAGGTCGCCCATATGCGGCCCTTCGGGATGTTTGATCCCGTGCTGCGCACTCAGGGGATTCCAATGGGCACCGGCCGTAGCAAAATCGGGTCCTTCACAGCGCCCGACGGCGTGGACGTGGATGGCATAGGTGCCGGGTGCCAGGCCCATGATCCGGGCGGTGACCTCGACCCCGTCCCGCGCCTTGTGCACCTTCGCCGTCCCGCGTGCTGCACCCTCCGCGTCGCGAAGCTCGGCAGAGGCGGTCATTCCTGCGACTGCGGCAGTGCTGCCCGACAGAGCCAATGCCACAATCGCCAACCGGATCGACATAACCCTGCTCCCTTGCTCAGTGCGCCAGCGCCTTCACGATGCTCTCCACCATCTTCTTGGCATCGGCGAGCAGCATCATGGTGTTGTCGCGGTAGAATACCTCGTTATCCACCCCGGCATAGCCTGCGCCGCCCATGCTCCGCTTGACGAACAGCACCGTTGCGGCCTTCTCCACATCAAGGATCGGCATGCCGTAGATTGGCGAGGTCTTGTCGGTTTTGGCCGCCGGATTGGTCACATCATTGGCCCCGATCACGAACGCAACATCGGCCTGGCCGAAGTCGCTGTTGATGTCCTCCAGCTCGAACACCTCGTCATAGGGGACATTCGCCTCGGCCAGCAGCACGTTCATATGGCCCGGCATCCGGCCTGCAACCGGGTGGATGGCATATTTGACCTCGACACCTTCCTTCTTCAGCAGATCGCCCATTTCGCGGAGAACATGCTGCGCCTGCGCCACGGCCATGCCGTAGCCGGGGACGATGATGACCTTTGATGCATTCTGCATGACAAAGGCCGCATCTTCGGCGGACCCAGCCTTGTAGGGCCGGTCGATCACCGCGCCGCCGCCGCTGCTCGCTGCTTCGGCGCCAAACCCACCGGCAATCACCGAAATGAAGCTGCGGTTCATCGCCTTGCACATGATGTAGCTGAGGATCGCGCCGGATGATCCGACCAGCGCCCCGGTGATGATCATCGCTGTATTCTGGAGCGTGAAGCCCATCGCCGCCGCCGCCCAGCCGGAATAGCTGTTGAGCATCGAGACCACGACCGGCATGTCCGCGCCACCGATCGGGATGATCAGCAGGAAGCCGATGGCAAAGGACAGGGCGGTGATCGTCCAGAACACCCACAGGCTTTGATCAAACAGGAAATATCCAATTAGCCCGCTGATCCCGGCCAAGAGGCCGAGATTGATCACATGCCGCGCCGGCAGCATGATTGGCGCGCCTGACATATTGCCGTTGAGCTTCAGGAACGCGATGATCGACCCGGAGAAGGTGATCGCGCCGATGGCGACGCCCAGTCCCATTTCAACCCGGCTGACCTGGTTGATCAGCCCGCTGGCGTCGACGATCCCGAACGATGCGGGGTTAAGGAAGGCGGCGGCGGCCACCAGCACGGCGGCCAGCCCGACGAGCGAATGGAAGGCCGCGACGAGCTGCGGCATGTCGGTCATCGCGATGCGCCGTGCCGTCACTAAGCCGATGACCGCCCCGATACCGATGGCCGCCAAAATCTGCCCCAGGATCACCAGATCGGCAGGAGTGGGCTGCGGCAGATAGCCGCCTTCGGGGATGGGGGCAGTCGTCGCCATCGTCGTGGCGACAGCAATCGCCATGCCGACAATGCCGAAACGGTTGCCCTGCTGACTGGTGCCGGGCGACGACAGGCCGCGCAGTGCCAGGATGAACAACACGCCGGAAATCAGATAGGCAATCGCCACCCAGGCCGGGATTTGGCTCACATGCTCCACGGCGCTAGCGTTCCTTCTTCTTGTACATGGCAAGCATCCGCTGCGTCACCGCGAATCCGCCGAAGATGTTGACGCTGGCCAGAACCACCGCCAGCAGCCCAAGCCATTTTGATGTCGCCGACCCCGCCGCTGCGCTGGCAATCAGTGCGCCAACGATGATGACCGACGAAATCGCATTGGTCACCGCCATCAGCGGCGTGTGCAGGGCAGGGGTCACCGACCACACGACATAATAGCCGACGAAACAGGCCATCACGAAGATGGAAAGAATGGAGATGAAGGTCATGGTCGCGCCCTAGCCTAGCAAATTCGGATGAACGACAGCGCCGCCGCCCGTCAGCGTTACGCCCTTGATGATTTCGTCGTCGGGCGTCCAAACGGGGGCGTTTGCCTCTTTGTCCCAGAAGGTTGAGACGAAGGTGAACAGGTTGCGGGCGTAGAGGGCGCTGGTGTCGGCGGCGAGACGACTGGGGACGTTTTTGTGGCCGACGATGCGGACGCCGTGGCGTCCCACCACCTCGCCCGCGACCGCGCCTTCGACATTGCCGCCACTTTCAACAGCAAGATCAACGATGACCGATCCTGGCCGCATTGACGCGAGTTGCGCATCACTGATCAGGCGCGGGGCGGGGCGACCCGGGATCAGCGCGGTGGTGATGACGATGTCCTGCTTGGCGATGTGCGACGACACCAGCTCGGCCTGAGCTGCCTTATATTCGTCCGACATTTCGGTGGCATAGCCGCCGCTGCCTTCGCCCTCGATTCCGGCGACCTTGTCGACGAATATCGCCTTGGCGCCAAGCGACTCAATCTGTTCCTTGACTGCGGCGCGCACGTCGGTTGCCGACACCACCGCGCCCAATCGCCGTGCCGTCGCAATTGCCTGCAGCCCCGCAACACCAACCCCCATAACGAAAACCCGCGCGGCGGAAATCGTACCCGCCGCCGTCATCATCATCGGGAAGGCGCGGCCATATTCCGCGGCGGCATCAAGCACGGCTTTGTATCCGGCGAGATTGGCCTGGCTCGACAGCACGTCCATCGACTGGGCCCGGGTGATGCGCGGGACGAGTTCCATCGCCATCGCCACCAGCCCCGCCTTGGCATAGCCATCAACCCGGGCGCGGTTCGCATAAGGCGACAGGATGCCGATCAGGCCAGCACCGGTAGTCACGCCTTTGAGGTCAGCAGCATCCGGCCCCTGCACAGTGAGGATCAGGTCGGCATTTTTGAGCGTGGCGGCACGATCCGCGACGGTCGCCCCAGCGTCGGCAAAGGCAGCATCGGAAATGCTGGCATTGGCCCCGGCACCGGCTTCGACGGCGACATTCGCGCCAAGTCCGCTGAATTTCTTGACAGTTTCCGGCGACGCGGCAACGCGGCATTCCCCCTCGGCGGTTTCCCGCAACACCGCAATCTTCATGCCCAGGGCCCCGGTTGATTAAACGTTATAGACAATGGTGACGGCGATAAGCCCAAGAACTGAAACGCCGATCAGGACCTTCAGCAGCGTCAGAAACGCGCCATAGGTGCTTGTCGCCTGTTTCATGTCAGCGCCGGTGCCGGTGGTCTTGGTGCCCATAAGATACCCCCTCAATCGATGTGTGCGCGGTGTTCATAGCAAAGCGACCAAAGGATGAAAGCCTTAAACCGGCGGTATCAGCGCGGCATCCCGCAATCCCCGCCAAACCCGCACCGCTTGAACCGTTTCCACAACGTCATGCACCCGCAAAAGCTGCACGCCCTGCGACAGCGCCACCACAGCGACGGCAAGCGACCCCGGCAGCCGCTGTTCGACCGGATCCTCCCGCGACAGCGCCCCGATGAAGCGCTTTCGGCTGGCCCCGAGCAACAGCGGGCACCCAAGGCCGTGGAAGATCGACAGGCCGTTCAGCAGTTCGAGATTGTGCCGGAGCGTTTTGCCGAATCCAATGCCGGGATCGATGATGATGGCATCCCGGGCAATTCCACCCGCGACACAGGCTTCGATCCGCGCTTCAACCCAGTCGTAAATGTCGAGCAGGACATTGGCGTAGCTCGGGTTCTGCTGCATTGATTCCGGGTCGCCCTGATGGTGCATCAGAATGATGGGGCATCGGGCTTCAGCGACCACCCGCAGCGATTGATCATCCCACAACAGGGCGGACACATCGTTGATCACCCGTGCCCCTGCATCAATCGCGGCGCGCATGACCGCGGCCTTCCGGGTATCGGCGGAAATCAGCAGGTCGGCCCCACGCAGCCGGTGCAGCACTGGTGTCAGCCGGGCCAGCTCGTCCTGCTCCCAAACTGGTTTTGCACCGGGTCGGGTCGATTCGGCACCGATGTCAATGATCGCGGCTCCCGCTGCCGCCATATCGACCGCCTTGGACGCGGCAAGGTCGGTGTCGGCGATACCGTCACCGGACAGACTATCGGGCGTCAGATTGAGGATGCCCATTACCGATGGTCCCTCAAACCGTAGCGTCTTCGTTCCCATCACCAGCGGCGCGCGGGGCGCGGTGAGATTGCACCACAACCGGTCAAATCGGTCTGTTTCGGATAAAGTCGACCGGAATGCGTCGATCCGCTCAACCGGAACCAGGGTTTTGCCGGACCGGGTGATCACTTCCACCGCCGAAAACCAGGTCATCCCACCGGCAAGACGCGCCGTCTGCTCGTCAAACCCGAACGGTGCGTCCACAAATGCCACTGGCCGGAGATAGATGCTCATCGCCCGCGTCTAGCACAGTGACCTGTGGAAATCGGCCCTGAACCTAGGCCAGGCTCATTTCCGCCCGATATTTTTCCCGCATCGCGTCAATCGGCACCAGTTGACCCGCCCGTTCGACGTGCCAGAAGGTCCAGCCGTTGCAACTGGGGGCACCCTGGGCCTGTGCGCCCATCTGGTGAATGGACCCGGCGCTGCTGTCCATGGCTATGCTGCCGTCGGCCCGGACATGGGCGTGGTAGCGCCGCGATAGGTCGGTGAGTTTGGCACCCGGTTTCACCAGGCCAGTTTCGACCAGAGTACCAAAGGCGATGCGCGGCTGGCTGCGCTTGCCCTGCGTTGTTTCCAGCGCGGTGCCGGACAGTGGCTTGACGGCAGCGATGCGCTTGGTTGCGACATTGGCATAGCCCTCGTCCCGCTCAATCCCGATGTAGCGGCGGTCCAGCAATTTGGCGACCGCGCCGGTGGTGCCGGACCCGAAAAACGGATCGAGCACGACGTCCCCCGGCTGGGTGCAGGCCAGCACGATCCGGTAGAGCAGTGCCTCGGGCTTTTGGGTCGGATGGGCCTTGATCCCATCGATCTTGACCCGCTCAGCCCCGGTGCAGATGGGCAATACCCAGTCCGACCGCATCTGCAGATCTTCGTTCAACGCCTTCATCGCATGATAATTGAAATGATAGCGGGCATCCTCTGCCTTTGAACACCAGATCAGGGTCTCATGGGCGTTGGTGAAGCGCGTGCCCTTGAAATTGGGCATCGGGTTGGATTTGCGCCAGACGATGTCGTTCAATACCCAATAGTCGAGGTCCTGTAGCGCGGTGCCGACCCGGAAAATATTATGGTAGCTTCCGATCACCCAGATCGTGCCGTCGTCTTTCAGAACGCGGCGGGCAGCGGCCAGCCAGGCCCGGGTAAAGCGGTCATAGGTCGCAAAGCTGTCGAACTTGTCCCAATCATCGTCGACGGCATCAACCATGCTGCCCTCGGGCCGCATCAGGTCTCCGCCGAGTTGCAGATTATAGGGCGGATCGGCGAATATCATGTCGACGGATTTCGCGGGCAGGGCGTTCATCGCGGCGATGCAATCCTCGCGCAATATCCGGTCCAGCGGCAGCAATTGACCCACGAAAACCCCCTGTTTCAGCCGATAACTGCGCGCAGGGTGAGTCAGCCGCACGAATCCGTCAATCAGAGATTCTGTGTTGAGTCAGCAGGTTATTGATGATCATTCAGATTTTGTTTGCGATTCTCTCGCTAAACGCAAGGGATTGAGTCCCGATGAATCGCAGCCCACCACAGATTGTGGTGTGGCCAAAAAGACTCAACCCTTTGGGAGTTTTGCGGCGGCACATGGCGCAAAGCTCATCCGGTGATGCGCGGTTGGCCCCAGCCGCTGCAATGCGTCGGCATGGTATTTGGTGCCGTAACCCATATTGTTCGACCAGCCGTAAGCCGGATGCGCGCGGTGCAGGTCCTGCATGATGTGGTCACGCGCGACTTTGGCCAGGATGCTGGCAGCGGCGATTGACAGGCAGACCGCATCACCCTTGACGATGGTTTCGGTCGGCCAGCGCCACTTGGGCGCCCGGTTGCCGTCGACCAGCACCAGCGCCGGTGCAACCGGCAGCGCGGAGACGGCGCGGGTCATCGCCAGGAAAGTGGCCTGCAGGATATTCATCGCATCGATCTCGGCGACACTGGCGATGCCAATGCCCCACCTGGAGGTCGTCTTGATCGACCCGGCAAGCGCGTCCCGGCGCGCCGCTTTCAGGGCCTTGGAATCGGCGATACCGGGCGGGATTTGGTTGGCGTCCAGAATGACGGCGGCGGCGACCACCGGGCCAGCCCAGGGGCCGCGTCCCGCTTCATCAACGCCGGCAACAATGCCGCCGTGTCGCCGTTCCCGATCGAAATTTGCAGCCGTCACCGGGGTTTCGGCAGATAGCGGCGAGCGTCAACGTCCGGCAATCCATGGTCCTCGCCGAGCACCAGCGCTGCTGCCAATTGCGAGACGGCGGGAGCAGTCTGGATGCCAAAACCGCCCTGACCGACGCACCAGAAAAATCCGGGTGCGTCTTTGGCATAGCCAATGGCCGGGAGCCGGTTCGGGGTGAAGGTCCGCAACCCGGCCCAAGCACGCTCAACGCGGCGGACTTTGACCGTAGTCGCCCGCTCCAACCGGTCGATGGCGGTCGCGACGTCAAGTTCCTCCGGCTGGCAATCGCCGGGCGGGGCCGGAGTTTCGTCATGCGGGCTGACCCATAGTCGGCCAGAGTCCGGCTTGAAATAGAAACTGCCGTCCGCTGCCACCACCAGCGGCAGGTGGGCGGGCGGGGTTGGCTCGACATCAACCACCACCACGGTCCTCCGCATCGGTTGCAGCCCGAGCGGGCCGATGTCGGCCATCGCTGCAACTTCGTCACCCCAAGCCCCGGCGGCGTTGACAATAACATCGCAGCGAATGTCCCCGCCCGTGGTTTGGAGGCACCACTCTCCGGCGTCGCGCCGGATCGTGTGAACCCGTGCATCGGTCGTCACCTTCGTTCCGGCCCGGTTTGCCCCGGCCAAAAACCCGTGATGCAGTGCGGCGACGTCGATATCGCAGCAGTCAGGCTCCCAAATCGCGCCTGCCTGCCATTCGGGACGCAGCTGCGGGGCCAAGGCAACAATGGCGGCCGGTGGCAGTCGTTCCATCGCCACGCCGCTTCCGGCAAACCCAGCCTCCAGTGCCGCAAGCGCCGGGAGCGCCGCCGCATTGGCGACATGCAGCCCGCCCCGGGGAGACAGCAGCGCAGTCTGGGCAAATCCAGCCGGTGGTGCGTCAAAAAATGGTTTGGAGGCGGTGGTCAGCGGTTGGATGTCTGGCCCGCCATAGGTTTCGACATAAAAGGCCGCCGACCGGCCGGTGGTGTGATAGCCCGGTTGCGCCTCGGCCTCGATCAGGGTGGCCTCGGCCCGGCCTCCCAGGAAATAGGCAACACCCGCTCCGGCTATACCCGCCCCTATGATGGCAACCCGTTTCATTCGCTGTGTCCGAACAGGAAGGACCGGATATGGGCGTGCACTTGGCTCTGTAGCTTTGGGGTTTCCCGCAGCAATTCGTGCGCGGCTCCGGCGATCTCGATGAGCTGCGCGCCGGGAATCCGGGAAACCGCGAGTTTCGTCGCCGCCGGGCTGACCAGCCGCTCGTGCTCGCCCGTCAGCACCAACACCGGCTTGTCGATTTGCTCAAGAACACCGCTACCTGACAATAGCCGCACGGAAGCTGACGCGGCATCGATCCAGCCCCAGGTCACGCCGCCAAGCGCGCGCTCCGGATTTTCAGCGATCCACCAATGCTCGTCGGCAAACCGGTCGGCGTCGGATGTCAGCAAGCCCCGCCGCGCCGGCCGCTGCTGCCAGGCCCCATAGGGCCGTTGCAGGGGCGCGAACTGACGTCCTCGACCCATCGCGACCATCAATCGGGCCAGCGGGCCGAGCGGCAAGCGGTTGCCCAGGCCGAACATTGGCGACAGCAATATGGCGCGGGCCAGCGGGCTGTTCCGGCGGGCCAGGTGCCGGGTCAGCAAATGCCCTCCCATCGAATGGCCGATGGCCAGATGCGGGCCGGGCTGCGTCCCGACAAACCAGGCGATCAGGCTATCGAGATCATCGACCCAGCGGTTAAAATTCCCGCAATGCCCTTTCATCGGATCAACGTCCTGCCGTCCGGACAGCCCCTGTCCCCGCCAGTCAAAAGCGGTCACGGCGGCGCCATGGTCCTGCGTCCAGACCCAAAGCGCCTCGCTATATTTCTCGATGAAGTCGGCACGCCCGCCAAGGAACAGGATTGATCCGCGCGCCGCGTTGGTCGCCTGCCACCGGACGGTCCGTACCGGCCAGCCGTCCGACATCTGCCGCACCTCGACAACCGCGTGCGGCGGCAAGTTGCGGCGGCGGGTCAGGGCATTGGTCACGTCAAGAGTGTCGGGTTGCACGGTGGGTTGGTTACCCTTTCTTCAACCATCGCGTCTAGCGTCGGTCAGATGCAGGATATCATCCATTGGGGCAGTGTTGCGGTGCTTTGCGGCTTGCTCATCGTCGCAGCGGTCGGAGACATTCGCCGTTTCATCATTCCCAATTGGCTGAATGCCGCCGTTGCGCTGCTGGTCGTGCCATTCTGGCTGACCTCGGCAAATCTTGGATGGGCGATGGTCGGTTGGCAGCTGCTGACCGCCGGATGTGTGTTGTTGTTGTTCGGTGGTTTGTTCGCGGCCCGCTGGATGGGCGGCGGCGATGTAAAGCTGCTGGTGGCACTGGCGCTTTGGCTGCCGTGGCTGCTGTTCTTGAAGATGTTCCTGGTCATCGCGGTCCTTGGCGGCCTGCTGACCGCAGTGCTGCTGATCGCCCACCGGGTCCGCAAGCGGGAGGGGGCGCCCGAGATACCTTACGGCGTTGCCATCGCCGCCGGCGCGCTTCTGACGTTTGGCGAACCACTTGTTAAGCATTTGGCTGGATGATCATGCGCAGGGCATCGGCTCACGGGAATTTCGGGTAATGGATGTACGCAAGGTCATGCTGCTGGTCGGGGCGCTGCTCATTGCGGCGGTGACGGCCCTGTTTGCCCGGTCGATGTTTGCCGCGGACGCAGCACCGATTGCGGCCGCTGCCGCTGCGCCACTGGAAGCATCCGGGCCGCAGGTGCTGGTAGCAAAGCGCGCTCTGTCTGCTGGTACGATCCTCAGTGCCGACATGATCACCTTTCAACCTTGGCCCAAAGGCATGGTGGAAAGCGCCTATTTCCTGAAGGACGCTACCGATCTGGCGAAACTGCCGGGACAGGTCGTCCGGGTGGAAATCGCCGCAGGCCAACCGGTAACGCAGGGGACGTTGGTCGCCCCCAATGAACGGGGCTTTCTCGCAGCCTCCCTCGGGGTCGGGATGCGGGCAGTCAGCATTTCGGTGACAGAGAATACCGCCGTTGGCGGCTTCGTCTTCCCCGGGGATCGGGTCGATCTGATGCTGACCCAGGAAGTGACCGGGGAGGGTCAGTCGCTGCGCGTCACCGAAACCATTGCGCGCAATGTCCGGGTGCTGGCCGTTGACCAGACCGTCGACAGCACCAAGAAAGAACCCAAGGTCGTTCGCACCGTGACGATGGAGGTGACACCAAAGCTCGCTGAGAAAATTGCGGTGAGCCAGACGGTTGGCTCGCTCGCACTCAGCCTGCGGTCGTTGGCCGATACGTCCTACAGTCTGGACCGGGCCATCGCCGAGGGCGAGGTGGAGGTTGGTGCCGATCAGACCGAAAAGGCCGACCGCGTGCTGGAACAGGCACTTGCGCGGATGCCGAATGACAAATTGTCGAGCTTTACGACAGGGGCCGAAGTCTCGCGCTTTCAGCCGAGCAACGCCCCGCCGCAAAAGGCCGATACCGCACCAACCGGGGCCGCCGCTGCGACTGGACCCGGAAGCCGCAATGCCAAACCGGCACCGCCACCCATTCGCGTCGCGCGTGGCACCGAAACCACGGAAGTTCCGATCCCGACGGGAGGATCCTGATATGTTGACCCACCTCATCAAGGCGGGATCGGTCGCCGTCGCCGTCGCGCTCGCTCTGACGCCAGGTCCCGGTCGCGCCGCTGGCGAAACATCCGTCCTGCAAACGGCCCAAAGCGACATCACCCTTGGCGTTGGGAAAGCGACCCTGGTCAACCTGCCGCGCCCGGTCGCCGACGTGTTCATCGCCAACGACAAGATCGCCAACGTCCGGGTAGCAAACGCCACGCAGATCAACGTTTTTGGCACCGGCGCGGGGGAGACCACCCTGTATGCAACCGACCGGAGCGGCAAGGTTGTCTTTTCCGCCAATGTCCGGGTTGCCCAGAATATCGACAGTGTCGATGGCCTGTTGAGCCTGGCAATGCCTGGAGCAGCTGTCACGGTAACGCCGATGAATGGTCTGGTCTTGCTGACCGGCACGGTCTCCAGTCCCGGCGACAT
This sequence comes from Synechococcus sp. UW140, assembly GCA_943368345.1. Classification (GTDB taxonomy): domain Bacteria; phylum Pseudomonadota; class Alphaproteobacteria; order Sphingomonadales; family Sphingomonadaceae; genus JADCGM01. Next base: position 78,945 of record CALRKY020000004.1, read on the forward strand.
TGAAGAAGTCAGTCGCCTTGTCTCAGCTTTTGTTGGGGACAAGCAGACAATCATCAACAAGCTCCGGTCGGCAACACCGGTGCAGGTCAACCTCCAGGTCAAAATCGCCGAGGTCAGCCGTGAATTGCTGAAACAATTCGGCGTCAATCTGCTGTCGCGTGACACCAGCAATGGGTTCCAGTTTGGGGTTAGCCGGGGTCGCAATTTCGGTTCGATCGGGACACCTGATCTCGCCGGATTCCCGCAGCTGGATGCGTCCAACCTGTTCGGGCTTCCGGCCAATTCCCTGCGTCTGCCGTTTGACCCCCGGAGCGGGCAATTCCTGTTTGGTGGCACGGCTTTCAATTTTACCCCGGCCGGCGGCGCGACAACGGCGTTGAACTTCGCTGGAAAACTCGCCGGAATCGATCTGGCCTCGGCGCTGGATGTGCTGGAGCAGGATGGAGTCGTCACGATGCTGGCCGAACCGAACTTGACGGCGCTGACCGGTGAAACAGCCAGTTTTCTAGCCGGCGGCGAATTCCCAATCGCGGTCGCGTCAGGGCTCGGTCAGACGACGATTGAATTCAAGCAATTCGGAGTGGGCCTTTCTTTCACGCCGACCGTGGTTGATGGCAACCGCATCACCATCCGGGTGCGCCCTGAAGTGTCGGAGCTGAGCGAAACTGGGGCGATCAAGCTCAACAATATTTCGGTGCCAGCCCTCACCACACGCCGGGCGGAAACCACGGTGGAGCTCGGGTCGGGTCAGAGTTTCATGATCGCCGGACTGCTGAAGAACGGTACCCGGACGGCGAGCGACAAAACGCCGGTTTTGGGTGATCTCCCGATCCTTGGGGCCCTGTTCAAGTCCGACCGGTTCCAACGCAATGAGACCGAACTCGTCATTGTCGTCACCCCCTATCTGGTTAAGCCGATGAGCCCCGAGCAGGTGAAACTGCCAACCGACGGCTATCAGGCGCCGACCGATCTTCAGCGCTGGCTGCTCGGCAAGACGTTCACCGGTAAATCCCCAAAAACAGCGGCGGCGCAAAAGGCCAAAGATGCGCCCGCGCCCGGCTTCTCGGTCAATTGAGGTACAGCCCATGCGAAATTTGAACCTCATCGCAGCGACCGCAACACTGGCATTGCTGGCGGCCTGTGCACCTGCCAATCGATCCGTTGAATCGGTCAAGACGCCGGAAATTCAGACGGCGTTGTTATCGTTTGATGTTCGTTTTGCGGGCGGGACCGAACTTCCAGCGGCGGATCGGCAGGCGCTTGAGCAATATTTGGACTCGATCCGGATTGGCTACGGCGACCGGATCAGTCTGGATGACCCGGCGGCTGACGGAGCTGCGGCACGGCGCAAGGCCATCGCAGCCGTTGTGGCGCGGTATGGATTGTTTCTGGAAGCGGCGGCTCCGGTGACCACCGGCGCTCTGGCACCCGGATCCACCCGGATCGTGGTAGCGCGCGGGCGCCTTGATGTTGCGTCCTGCCCGGATTGGCGGCGCCGGTCCAACCCGGAATTTCAGGCATCGTCGATGAGCAACTACGGCTGCGCCAGCCGGGGCAACCTGGCCGCAATGATTGCCGACCCGAATGATCTGACGACCCCGCGCACCTATGGCGGCACCGACGCGATGACCGCGACCAAACCGGTCAAGACTCTGCGGGACCGGGTCGCCAAACCGCCGGAATCCCTGGCCGGGTTGAGTGATCCGCGCGTCGGGGCGACCAAATGAACGCGCCCTGGAACCCCAACAAACGCTCAGGCGGTTTGGCACCGCGTGACGTGTTTGCGGCCTTCGTCTGTGATGGGGCTTTCGGCGATCTTGTAGCGGCGGCGGCGGCGGAATTGGGCTGGTCTGCGGACAAGGTGCACGGCGGTGGCCTCGATCATGCGGTGCAGACGCTATCGGTCACAACGGGGCCACAGGTCCTGCTGGTTGATCTGTCGGATTGCGCCGATCCGCTGAACGACATCAACGCGCTGGCCGACGTGTGTGAGCCCGGCACGGTGGTCATCGCCGCCGGAATTGCCAATGACGTGCGGCTTTACCGCGACCTGCTGTCCAGCGGCATCCACGACTATCTGCTGAAACCGGTCGAGACCGATCATCTGCGGGAGACGCTGCGTGCGGCCCATACAGCCGCGCTTGGCAGCAAGTCAGCGGTGGGCGCCGCAGACAAGCCCCGCAAGGCAGTAACCGTCATTGGCGCGCGCGGTGGCGTTGGTGCGTCATCCATCGCTGCATCGCTTGCCTGGATGTTCGCCGAGCGCGCCGGACGATCCACGGCGCTGCTGGACCTCGACATCCAATTCGGGACGGGCGCGCTGGCCTTTGATCTCGAGCCGGGCCGGGGTCTGACCGACGCGCTGGAGAATCCCAGCCGGATCGACGGCCTGTTCATCGAACGCGCGATGGTGCGGGCCAGCGACCGGCTTGCGGTCCTGTCGGCAGAGGCATCGATCAGCCACCCCCTGCACATCGACAGTTCTGCGCTCGACCATCTTCAGGACGAGATGAAGAACGCCTTTGAATGCGTCGTTGTGGACCTGCCGCGCAGCCTCGCGGTGCAGACCCCGCATCTGGTCAGCGAAGCGGAGGTGGTCGTTGTGATCACCGATCAGACGCTGGCGGGCACACGCGACACCATCCGCCTGCTCGGCTGGCTGAAGGCGGAGGCGAGCGGTGCCAAGATTTACATCGTCAGCAACCGGGTTTCGACCAGTCCGGCACCGGAAGTTTCGCGGCGGGACTTCGAAGCGTCAATCGAACGCAAGATCGATGTGGTAGTGCCGTTGGATTCCCGGATGGCGATCTCCGCTGCAACCCAGGGCAAATGCCTCGCAGCTACGGCCAAGGGGACCCGCACCGGACCAGCGTTTGACCAGATCATGGCGCTTGTCGCCGGCGGGGCCGATGATGGGATACCGGTGCCCGCCTCGGCATCTCTCCTCGAAAAATTGAACTTACGGAGCTTGTTCGCATCCAAGGCCAAGGTCGCAGGCACCTAAAGTGGAACGGGAGTAAGCGTGGCGGGACCGGTGGGATTTGGGAAACGGAATGGCGGCGGGAGTGGCCTCGGCGGTGGACCCCGCGCGCCGACGGTTGTTCCGATTCGCCGCCCACCCGGAACCGGTGGTCCACAAGCCAGCGCCGAGGAAACCGGTTGCAATCCGGCGGTGCGTGCCATCGTCTCCGCCCAATTGACGATCCTGTTCCCGGCGGAGGCGACGCGCAGCAAGACGCGCGGGGAAATCGCCGCGCAGATTGAAGCCCATGTGCGCAGCGCCGCAAAAGGGGCGGGTATCAGCATCAGCGATCCGGCCATCCGTGACACCGTTACTATCCTGATCGGGGAATTGCTGAGTCAGATCGGCGGCCTTGCCGGTGAGCAGAACGGGGGCAAGCCGGGGGTGGGAGGTGCGCGCGCCAGCTCGACCAATCGTGGCAGCGTGGTGGCTGCCAAGGAGCGGGTCCACGCCCTGTTGATGGAGCGGATCGACGCGTCGGTCATTGCGGAACTGTCCCGGGGGGATTTGGCCGAGCAGATTTCCGAGGTCGTCTCCGAGATTCTGGTGCAGGAACGGATCAACCTCAATCAGGCCGAACAGCGCGATCTGGTCACGCTGCTGCTCAACGACATGCTCGGCCTCGGCCCGCTCGAACCCCTGCTGGCCGACGACGAAGTCAGCGAAATCATGGTCAACGGCTCACAGCAGGTATGGGCGGAGCGCAAGGGGCGGTTGTCGCTGACCGATGTGACGTTCCGCGACGAACAGCATCTGATAAACATCGCGCAACGCATCGTGTCGGCGGTTGGACGGCGGGTCGATGAAAGCTCTCCCATTTGCGACGCACGCCTGCTGGATGGCAGTCGCGTCAATGTGGTGACACCGCCGCTCGCTATCGACGGTACCGCCATTTCGATCCGCAAATTCTCAAAGCTCAAGATGACGCTGGAGATCATGCAGGAATCGGGCTCAATGTCGCCCAAGATGTGCAAGCTATTGAACATCGCCGGCCGGGTCCGGATGAACATCCTGATTTCCGGTGGAACCGGCTCCGGCAAGACCACGATGCTGAACGCCATTTCCCGCAACATCGATGGTGGCGAGCGGGTGGTTACCATTGAGGATGCCGCCGAACTGCAACTGATGCAGCCGCACGTCGTTCGGTTGGAAACGCGCCCGCCCAATATGGAGGGCAATGGCCAGGTCACAATGCGCGACCTTGTCAAAAACGCTCTGCGGATGCGGCCTGACCGGATCATATTGGGGGAGGTTCGGGGTCCGGAGGCGTTCGATCTTCTTGCGGCGATGAACACCGGCCATGACGGGTCGTTCGGAACCCTGCACGCCAATCGCCCGCGCGAGGCGCTGACCCGACTGGAAAACATGATCAACATGGCGGGCCTTAACCTGCCGATCAAGGCGATCCGGCAGCAGATTGTCGATGCGGTGAACCTCATCGTGCAGGTCAGCCGGATGCGGGACGGCAAGCGGCGCGTAACCCATATTTCGGAGATTGTCGGGCTGGAGGGTGATGTCATCACCATGCAGGACCTGTTCCTGTATGAAACGAACGGGGAGGACGAGAATGGCATGCTGCGCGGTCGGCATGTGTCAACCGGCCTGCGCCCCGCCATGTATGAACGCGCCGAATATCATGGGCTGGGACGGGCCCTGATGGAGTGCATGACATGACCGCCAACATGGCCATGCTGGCGGTATTTCTCGGCATGTCATTGACGCTGGGTCTTGGCGGTTTGGCCTTTGCCGGCGGTGGGCGGCCAAAGCGCTTTGGTCGGCGTTTGGAACTGCTGCGCGAACGGCATTCGACCTCCCAGGAAGTGATGGCGCAGGTGCAGATGCGGCGGATCGTCAGCGCGCGAACCGACGGCAAATTCGACAATTTCATCAAGCGGTTCGTTCCGCGTCCCGCCGAATTGCGATCCCGGCTTGATCGGACCGGGCGGACGATCACCGTTGAGCGGTACGCCAGTATTTGTGCGATTTTGACTGCATCGGTGTTCATCGGCCTCGAGATTGCGGGAACGCCGGTGTTGCTCGCGGTGTTTGCCGCGCTGGCGGTCGGGATTGGGCTGCCACATAAAGTCGTCGGCTCGATGATTAGTCGCCGGACCGCGGCGTTTACCAACCGGTTTCCCGATGCCATCGACTTGCTGGTGCGGGGTCTCCGGTCCGGCCTGCCAGTGTCGGAATCGCTGTCGGTGGTCGGCAAGGAACTCCCCGATCCCGTCGGCATGGAATTCCGGATGGTGTCGGACAAAATCCGCATTGGGCGGACAATGGAACAGGCTTTGCAGGAAATGGCGCTCCGGGTTCGTACGGCGGAGTTCCAGTTTTTCGTGATCACCCTGTCGATCCAGCGGGAAACCGGCGGCAATCTGGCGGAGACGCTGCACAATCTGGGATCGGTGCTGCGCAACCGCTCCCAGATGAAGCTGAAGATCAAATCAATGTCGTCGGAATCGAAGGCGTCGGCCTATATTCTGGGGTCGATGCCGGCGCTGGTCGCGCTGATCGTGACGCTGGCCAATCCCAATTATCTGGCAGGTTTTCTGGTCGATCCGCGGTTGATGATTGCGGCGGGGGCGGGTGCTGTCTGGATGTCGATTGGTGCCTTCATCATGGCCAAGATGATCGCGTTTGAGATCTGATATGGACCCGCAATCCTTCTCTCTTTTTGGCCTGCAACCCGTCGATATCGCCACGCTTTTGGCAGGGTTTGCCAGCCTTGCAATGATGGCAGCAGTCTGGGCGGCGACGACCGTCCGTGATCCGATGCGGGGTCGGGTCAAAGCGTTGCAGGACCGGCGGGAGCAGTTGAAAGCCGGAATCAGCGTCTCGCGCCGCCGCTCAACCGCCGCCGCCAAGACGGAGGCGACCAATGTCATGCGGTCGATCCTGTCCCGCATGCGGGTCCTGCAGGGTGCCCAAACCGCGACCGCTGCAACTAAACTGGCCCAAGCCGGGATTCGGTCGAAGGATGCCGTGGTTATTCTGCTGTTCGCCCGCATGGCCAGCCCGCTCATCATCGGTGGTGGCCTGATGATCGCGGTTTATGTCCTGCACCTCTTTGATGGCTATTCCGACCTGATGCAGAGTTTTATCGCTGCTGGGGGTTTGCTGGCCTCCTATAAGGCGCCCGACGTGTTCATTCAGAACATGATCAACAAGCGGACGGATGCGCTCCGCAAGGGCCTGCCAGACGCACTCGATCTGCTGGTGATCTGTGCCGAGGCCGGGTTGACGATCGAAGCCGGGTTCAACCGGATCGCGCGCGAACTGGGCACCGGTTATCCAGAACTGGGTGACGAGTTTGCGCTCACGGCAATTGAACTGGGGTTCCTGCCGGACCGGCGGCAGGCCTATGAAAATCTTGCCTCCCGCGTGACGCTGGACAGCGTGCGCGGGGTGGTGACCACGCTCATCCAGACCGAAAAATATGGGACGCCGCTCGCGTCAAGTTTGCGGGTCCTCTCGGCAGAGTTCCGCAACGCGCGCATGATGAAGGCAGAGGAGAAAGCCGCACGCCTGCCGGCGATCATGACAATTCCGCTGATCGTGTTCATTCTGCCGGTGCTATTCGTGGTGATCCTCGGGCCTGCGGCCTGTTCGATCACCGATACGCTCGGTGCCAAGAACGAAGCTGATGCCGCCGCCAAGGAAGTCGAAGGCGCGTCGAACTAAGCGCTTTTGCGGGGTCCAATCACCTGGAACCGCTGCAACTGACGGGCAGGTTCCTCCCAATCGGGGCGGAGTTCCGATGCCTGCTTATAGTCATAATAGGCATTTTTGGCATTGCCGGTCAGTTCATGTGCCAGCCCGCGCGAATAATAGGCGATTTCGGGGCGGGACGTGTTCAGTTCGATCCCCCGGGTCAGGGCCGATATCGCTTCCTCATCGCGACCGGTCTTGTAGACCAGCGCAATGCCCTTGTTGACCCAGGCTTCCGCCATCTCCGGCCGTGCCTTGATTGCGGCCTCATAGTCGGCCAGCGCCCGATCATAGTCTTTCTTGCGCATCATCAGGATGCCGCGATTGACATAGGTTGCGGCTCGGTCGCGGTTGGACAATGCGTCTTCGGTCAGCGCCGTGGTGCAAAAATTGACGTCGGCCGCCGACGCCCGCTGCGATTCGGCGGATACATAGCAGCTATGGGCATATCCGGACCCAACCACGGTCATCGCTGCGGAGGCTGGCATCGCCAGCGTCACGCCAACCACCAGCCGCAAAATTGAAGCCTGCATACGCCATCTCCACTCTTCGCGTCCGAACAATACCATTTCGGGACGATTTGCGGGAGTCTATATCTGCTGGGCTGCTCGGCAGGGCGTCAGGCGATCAGGTCGGGGATCAACAAATCCTGCAGCAGGGCAATTTCATCCTTCAGCCGCAGCTTGCGCTTTTTTAGTCGCGCCAGCTGCAACTGATCATGGCCGGCCAGACCGCGCAGGGCGTCAATCGCGACGTCAAGGTCGCGGTGTTCCTCAGCCAAAAATTCGATCCTTGCGCGCAGCTCCCGCTCGTCCACTTATCCTCCTGCGACTCGCGCGGTCCCCGATCGTTCCGGAATAGCACAGCATGTCGGCAGCGCGCACGTGCCGGATTGGCGCTGCGGTATCATTTCCGCACCACATTTGGGATGCCGGCGTCGATCAGGCACCGGAAGTCCGAGCCCGCAACAAAGCTGCAATAAAATCGCTGACAAACCGGATTGTCTGTGATCTATTTCCCAGTCCCAAAACCCGAGGGTCTGCAGCCCCGCCAAAACCGGGACCCGCAGCGCCTTACGGGCCGCTTTTCGACTGAGGGAAGGGAACCGGACCTATGGCCAACGCACATTATGAATCGCTCAATTCCAAGCATGTTTCGCTTGACCACGCGATATCTGACGAGATGCAACGGCCCCGACCTGACACGATCCACCTTGCCCAGCTGAAAAAGGAAAAGCTGCGACTGAAGGAAGAGATGCAGCGCGCGCAGGTGCATTAGCAGCGCAGCAGGAAACGCAAAAAGGCCGGGGTCATTTCCCCGGCCTTTTTTGTTTGTCCCGCGATTTACTCGTCCCGCGTAACTTTTTCGGCTCGTTCGTGGCGTTCCTGGGCTTCAAGCGTCATGGTTGCAATCGGGCGGGCTTCCAGTCGCTGGAGCGAGATTGGCTCCCCGGTCACTTCGCAATAGCCATATTCGCCCTCTTCAATCCGGCGGAGCGCGGCATCAATTTTCGAGGTGAGTTTGCGCTGGCGGTCCCGGGTCCGGAGTTCGATCGACCAGTCGGTTTCGGAAGAGGCGCGGTCGGTAACGTCAGGTTCGCGGAGTGATTCGGATTGCAGGGTTTGCAGGGTTTCCTTGGCTTCCTTCAAAATCTCCTCTTTCCAGCGGAGCAACTTTTGTCGGAAAAATTCCCGCTGGCGGGGATTCATGAAGGGTTCGTGGGCGGACGGTCGGTAATCGGGAGGCAAGTCCAGCGAGTCGATATCAGCCAGCGCCGTCCCGCCCCGATCCGCAGCGACGCTTCGTACGCCACCTACTGCATCCGCCATGTGCAACTCCCTGCCACGCCATGTCGCCTGTAACCGGAATTCCGCGTCACCAGCGACCTTCCCCGGGCGGGCCTATAGGGCGACTGGCCGGGGTCTACAAGCACCTGTCGCGCTTCGTTGCGCAGCGGAGTTGGGACCGCTAAGCCGCGTGGCATGAAGCGCACGCATTTGCCCCTGAACGCCCTGCGCGTGTTTGATGCGGCGGCGCGGCATTTGTCGTTCACCAAGGCAGCAGACGAACTTGCCGTCACCCCGGCAGCCGTCGGACAGCAGATCCGCGCGCTGGAGGATGTGCTGGGCGTGGTGCTGTTCCGCCGGATGACGCGCAACCTGGAACTGACTCCGGAGGCCGAGCGGTCGCTCCCGGCGCTCAGGGCTGGCTTCCTGCAGTTTGAGGAGGCGGTGCGGGCCATGCAGGAAGGGCAGGGGTCAAAAACGCTGACCGTGGCAGCCCCCCGCGATTTCACGGCGAAATGGCTGGCCTCCCGGCTTGCGGCTTATGGGGCGGGAAAGCCCGATCAGCGTTTCGTGCTGATCGCATCGGATGGGCCGGTTGATTTCAGTCAGGCCAATCTGGACCTCGCGATTGTTTATGGTGGCATGCCGGTTGAGGAGGATGAAGGGCTGTCGGGCTGCCGGTTGACCACCGACGACATGGTGATTGTCGGGGCGGCCGGGCTGGCGGCGCGAATCGCCACGGCAACCGATCTGCTGGACATTCCGCTCATCCATCACCCGGGGAGTGACTGGGAGCGCTGGTTCGCGGCGCGGCAGACCAGCCACCCGCAGGCCGCTGCTGGATTGACAGTCTCCGACGCTGGTCTGGCGGTCGATGCGGCGGCAGCGGGTTACGGTATCGCGCGCGTCCCCGAACCACTTGCCGCCGCCGATCTCGCGACCGGACGCATCGTCTCGCTGCTCGAACGCGAGCCATCGGATGCCGGATACTGGCTCGTGGCTCCGGCACCGCAGTGGCGGCAGGCCAAGGTCAAGGCGCTGGTTGCGTTTCTGACAGCCTGACGCCACGCGTCTACGCGTCGATTGCCTCGGCTTCGAGGCTCTCTGCGTTGGCCTGAATGAAGGCGAAACGGTGTTCCGGATTCCGCCCCATCAGCCGGTCGACCAGATCGGTGACGACGGCCCGGTCCTCATATTCCGGCGGCAGCGTGACCCGGATCAGCGTTCGTTTGGCCGGGTCCATGGTCGTTTCCCGCAATTGCTGGGGTGCCATTTCGCCTAGACCCTTGAAGCGACCAACCTCAATCTTGCCCTTACCCTTGAACAGGGTGCGTTCCAGCTCGGCCCGGTGCGCGTCATCGCGGGCATAGGCGACGGTTCCGCCCTGTGCGAGCCGGTACAGCGGTGGCTGGGCGATGAACAACCGGCCGTCGCGGACCAAGCCCGGCATCTCCTGGAAGAAAAACGTCATCAGCAGCGTGGCGATATGGGCGCCGTCGACATCGGCGTCGGTCATGATCACCACCCGCTCATAGCGCAGCGCAGCGGGTTGATAGCGATCCCGCGCCCCGCAGCCGAGCGCAAGGATCAGGTCGGCAATTTCAAGGTTCGCGCCGATCTTCTGGGCATTGGCGCTGGCGACATTCAGGATTTTGCCCCGGATCGGCAGAACTGCCTGGGTCTTGCGATCCCGGGCCTGCTTGGCGGATCCACCTGCCGAATCGCCTTCGACAATGAACAATTCGGTCCCGGCGGCATCATCATTGGCACAGTCGGTCAGCTTGCCTGGCAGTCGAAGGTTGCGCTTGGAAGTTGCGGTTTTGCGCTTCACCTCCTTTTCGGCCCGGCGGCGCAGACGTTCATCAAGCCGTTCGAGCACGAAGCCGAGAAGGGCGCGGCCCCGCGTTTGGTCATCGGCAAGGAAGTGATCGAACCGATCCTTGACCGCCGCCTCCACCAGCCGGGTCGCTTCGGTCGAGGTCAGCCGATCCTTGGTTTGCGACTGGAATTGCGGATCACGAATGAACAGCGACAGCATGACCTCTGCCCCGTTCAACACATCATCGGCGGCAACTTCAGTGACTTTTTTCGCCTGACCGACGAGGCCGGCGAAGCCCTTGATTCCCTTGGTTAATGCCGCGCGGAGGCCGGCTTCGTGCGTCCCGCCATCGGGCGTTGGGATGGTATTGCAATAATAGCTATAGGCTCCCTCCCCATAAAGAGGCCAGGCGACCGCCCATTCGACGGAACCCTGCCCATCGGGAAATTCGGCGCGTCCGGCAAAGAAATCGGCGGTGGCGCATTCCCGTTCGCCGAGCTGCTCGCGCAGATGGTCGGCAAGGCCACCGGGAAACTGGAAAGTTGCCGTGGCGGGGGTGTCATCGCTGATCAGGTCCGGCGCGCAGCGCCAGCGGATTTCGACACCGCGGAACAGATAGGCCTTGGAACGGGCCAGCCGATAAAGTCGGGCAGGCTTGAACCGGGCCTCGGTCCCGAAAATCTCAGCGTCGGGGATGAAGCCGACCGTCGTGCCGCGCCGGTTGGGAGCGGCCCCGAGCTTTTGCAGCGGTGTGGTCGGCAATCCGCGCGAAAAACTCTGCCGGAACAATTCCTTGTTGCGCGCCACTTCAACGACGAGTTCTGATGACAGCGCATTGACCACGCTGACCCCAACCCCGTGCAGTCCACCCGATGTTGCATAGGCCTTGCCCGAGAATTTGCCGCCGGAATGCAGCGTGGTGAGTATCACCTCCAGTGCCGACTGACTCGGGAATTTCGGGTGGGGATCGACCGGAATGCCGCGACCATTGTCGGAAATGATCAACTGCCCATCCGACGCCAGTCCGATCTCGATGCGGGTGGCGTGGCCTGCAACCGCTTCATCCATGGCGTTGTCGAGCACCTCGGCGGCGAGGTGATGCAGCGCCCGCTCGTCGGTCCCGCCGATATACATGCCAGGGCGGCGACGGACCGGTTCCAGCCCTTCGAGGACTTCGATATCGACGGCATTATATTCAGAGGGAGTCGCCGGAGCGGCAAACAGATCAGACATGGCCGGGTTATAGGCCCACATCCCGGCACCTGCAAAGGTCGGGCAGTTCGGGGTAGTTCAGACGAGTCTCCTGGCCGTCGAGAACCATATTGAAGTTTATTTTCAGCATGATGAACCAAATAAGCTATTTTTAGCCGCCCCAATTTTTTGCATTGCAATAATTTTGCCGCAGTGCACAATAGTCCGGCCAATCATGGCGATCCTCCCCAAGGATTAGACTAGGGGGTCACCTCCGCAAGGGTGTGGCCCCCTTTTTTCGTCCAGGATAGATGTTGCCAAATCGCAACGGTCGCGGAGTTTGCAGCGGTCGCGGTCGTTTTTTGTTGTGCGCCGCAACATCGCTGCGCATCCTGTGACCCGGAACATCCGTTCCCAATGATAAGGGGGAAACCCCGACCCCGAGCGAGCAGCGATCAACGCTGATAAGAAAGGGGTTTTATGTACGGTTTTACCAAGCGCGCGGTTGCGACGCTGTTGGGGTGCGCTGCTCTGGGCATGAGCGGGGCAGCGTCTGCGGCTGACGCCGAATCGGAAAGCGCATTCACGATCAGCGGCAGCGCCGGTATGTTCTCCGAATACCGGTTCCGTGGTGTTTCACTGTCGGATGAAAATTTCGCTGCTCAGGCTTCCATCGGTGTTTCACATGAATCAGGCTTCTACGTTGGAGCCTGGGGTTCTAATCTCGCCGGTTTTGGCAGCTTCGGTGGGTCCAATGTCGAATTGGACCTGTATGGCGGTTGGAAAGGCAGTCTTGGCGGCGTTGATCTCGACGTTGGCGCTGTCGATTATCAGTATCCCGGCACGGCCAATACCGACTTCTTTGAACTCTACACCTCAGTCAGCAAGGCGCTGGGGCCGATCACCGGCAAGGTCGGCGTCTATTACACGCCCGATCAGAAGCATATTGCCGATGACAATTTCTATCTGTTCACCGACCTGTCGGCGGCGATTCCCAACACGCCGTTCACCTTGAAGGCGCATGCCGGATATACCGATGGTGTCTTCGCGCTGGGTGAAAAGGACCTGTTCGATTATTCGGTCGGCGTTGACTATGTCTATAAAGCACTGACATTCAACGTATCCTACGTCGATACCGACTATTCGCGCCCCGGTGCAGCCTCTGCCGCACTCCGCGATATCTCTGATTCGGCCGTCCTGTTCTCGGTAACAGCGGCCTTTTAATCGGGCTGTGGGGCAGGCTTGGTCCTGCCCCTCACGCCGCCAACATATCGGGTTTGATCATCGGACCGAGCGTCCCGGTTGCTGGCAGCATTCGGCCGGCCGCGACGCGGGCGAGCAGGCGAGCACGGTCCACCGGGCCGGGGACCTGCCATCCGGCAGTTGCATCGGCGACAAATCCGAATTTGCCATAATAGTCCGCATCCCCGATCAGCAGCAGCGCATTATGGCCACCTGCATCGGCGATGCCGAGCGCCTTTGTCATCAGCATTTTGCCAAGGCCGGAGCGCTGTAGGTCCGGCGATACCGCCACCGGTCCAAGCAGTGTCAGCGCGTGCACCTTGCCGTCTCCCGACAGACTCAGTGGCCAGCATTGGAGCGACCCGACGAGCCGGCCGTTGTCGTCGCGCACCACGAAACTCAATTCCGGGAGTGGCGACAGGCCAGCGCGGAGGCGGTAGGCCGTGCGCGCCTTGCGATCTTTACCAAAGGCCGCATCCAGCAATGTTTCGATGTCGGCGCGGTCTGCCGCGCTGGCGAGGTGAATGAGCATGGGTCTGTCCGATCAGGTCGATTGCGAAAGTTGTGCCGCAGGCGGCGGGGTCAGGGTCGTCGGCCCTGTCGCAATCCAAGTCGCAATCGAAACATCATGCTGATTTCCAGACCATCACTGCGGCGCGCCTAGCAGCAAGCCGGGGAACATGCAAAGCTTGGATCGAGGCAAGCGGGAGAGTGACGGTGAAACTGTTCGATATGGTGAAAGCCCCGAATCCGCGGCGCGTGCGGATATTCCTGGCCGAGAAGGGCGTCGAGATTGAGCGGATCGAGGTCGATATTCCCGGCGGCGGCAATCTTTCTCCCGAATATCTGGCGATCAACCCGCGCGGCGTGGTGCCGACCCTGCTGCTCGACAACGGCAGCATCATCGACGAATCGGTGGCCATCTGCCGCTATTTCGAGCTGCTGCATCCCGAGCCAAATCTGATGGGACGGGATGCACTGGACGCTGCACGGATCGAATCCTGGCAGCGGCATATGGAATTTGACGGCATGTTTTCCGTGGCATCGGTATTTCGGAACGAGTCCGCGCCCTTTGCGAACCGGGGTATGCCGGGGACGATGCCCGCGCTGCCGGCCATCCCGGCCTTGGCCGAGCGGGGTAGGGCGCTCACGTCCCATTTCTTCGAAATGCTGAACCGCCGACTTGGCGAGAGCGAGTTTGTCGCCGGGGACCGCTATACCATCGCTGACATCAGCGCACTGGTGACGGTTGATTTTGCCAAATGGGTCCGGATGCGGGTTCCCGAGGACCACGGCCATACCTGGCGCTGGTATGAAGCCGTCAGCCAAAGGCCGAGTGCAGCGGCTTAGTTGAGCCGGGAGGCCAGATCGCTGATCGCGGTATCGGTCAGGCGCTTCTGCGTCACTGCATCGGTCTTTGCCGCAATGACTGACCGGGCGGCATCGGTGGCAGCGGTGACGACCGCATCCCGTACCCGGGCGACGGCAGCACGTTCGGCAACCGCAATTTTGGCTTCAGAAGCCGCACGGCGGCGCACGATCAGGGCATCGGCATCGGCCTCGGCTTTCGCCAGCATTGCCGCAGCCTCGGCATTTGCAGTGGTAATCACTGCCTTGGCCTCGGCATCGGATGCCGACAGTTTGGCCTCCATCCTATTCCGCAGCGATTCGGCTTCCGCCCGGAGCGATGCCGCTTCGTCCAGCGTCGCACGGATTTTGGCAATCTGGCCGTCGAGGGCCTTGCCTATGATCGCCGGCACCTTCTGCCACAGCATGATGCCGATCACGACGATCATGGTGATCGCAACCCAACCGGTTGCATCAAATCCAAGAGCGGTATCGTGGCCTCCGGGGGCCGCTTCGGTGCTGTGCTGGGTCTCTGCCATCATCTGATCCTATCGCCCCGCGCCATCGACGGCGGCGGCCAGCAGCTTGGCATCGGCAGCCTTGCCGGTCAGTCGAACCACGATCTCGCCCGCCGCATCAATTGCGGCAGCGCGAACGCCCACCATCGCGGCATCGGTTGCCGCCGTGATCTGGCTGACCGCTGCATCGATCTTGCTGTCCAGTTCGGCATCGACGGTCGCGACTGACCCAGCTGCACTCGCTGCAGCTGCCGTCTTGGCCGCTGCCAGCAGTCTTGCCGCATCGGTCCGGACCCGCAACGTCCTAGCGTCATAATCCTGTTCCGCTGCCATCGCCGCATCGCGCGCCGACTGTGCAGCGGCGAGATCACCGCTCACCTTCGCTGCCCTGAGGTCAATCGTCTTGCCGACGCGCGTGACTGCACCCCGGGCAATGACGAAGTAGATCAGGCCGAATACGATCAGCAGCCAAAAGGCCTGACTCGCATAGGTGGCGGCGATTTGCGCGATTTGTGGCATTGGTCCGTCCCGTCAGTGGCGGGCCCGAAGACCCGCCCAAATCATCAGAACACGAACAGGATGATCATCGCGACGACGAACGCCAGCAGGCCGAGAAGTTCGGCAGCCGCGAAGCCGATGAACAGGCGACCCTGTTGGCTGTCGGCAGCGGCTGGGTTGCGCAATGCGCTTTCGAGGAACGAGCCGAAGACGTTGCCGACGCCGAGTGCGGCCAGGCCAACGCCGATGGCTGCAAGACCGGCGCCGATCAATTTTGCGGTTGCTGGATCCATGAGAAAACTCCTTCAGTCAGAATGGGTTGAACTAGTGAAGATTGACGGCGTCGTTGAGATAGAGCGACGTCAGCAAAGCGAAAACATAGGCCTGAATGGCGCAGACAAGCAGTTCGAGCGCAGTGATGCCGACCATGAGAGTGAAGGTCGCGCCGCCGATAATCACGCCGGAGATCAACCCAGCCGCAGCAGCCTTGATGATGAACCCGGCCAGCACCTTCATCAGGATATGGCCCGCCGTCATCGCAACAAACAGCCGGAGCGCTAGGCTGAATGGCCGCACCAGAAACGACACGAATTCCACCGGCACGATGATCGGCATCATCCACCACGGCGCGCCGTGCGGCACGAACAGGGAGAAGAAATGCAGGCCGTGCCGCCAGAAACCAACAACCAGAACCGTCCCGAAGGACAGGATCGCCAATATACCGGTTACGGTCATGTGGCTGGTCACCGTAAACGGATGCACGCCGGGGACGATCCCGAACGGCATCATGCCGATCAGGTTGGCGGTCAGGATGAACATGAACAGCGAGAAGATCAGCGGAACGAACTTGCGCCCCTCCGGGCCGACATTTTGCGCCAGCATCGAATCGATGAAGCCGTATACGCCCTCAACCGCCACCTGCCAACGACCGGGGACGACCGCCTGCCGCATGCCGCCGAGCATGAACAGCCACAGCGCGCCGAGCACGATCATCATCCACATTGCGGAATTGGTGAACGACAGGTCAAAACCAGCCACGTCGAGCCGCACGATCGGCTCGATCAGGAACTGGTGCATCGGGTCGATCTTGCCTTCGGTCGCCACGTGCTCTGCTCGTCCTATGCGCGAAGCGCCCAGATTACTCAGGGCGCTGATTGGAAAGCCGGATGATATTCCTGAACGCGACGCCGACCCCAAGGAACAGCAGCACCAACAGGGCCAACGGAGACGTACCAGTGAAATGGTCGATGGTGCCGCCTACAATCGCACCGCCAGCCATTCCGCCGACCAGTTCAGCAATCACCCGGTTGCCAAGCGCATAGCCCTTGGCCGCCGAAGCATCCGATTGCTTGACCGTCCGCGCCGCCTCGGCCTGGTGTGCAGCCTGCAACCGAGCATCAAGCCGGTCGAGGCGCATACTGACATTGGCGTCGCTGTCCGGATCCTGATCACCAGCAATGCTCAAGCTTTTCGCCTCTCGCACCACCGTTCCGAAAGCGCGGCACCTTTAGGAAAGGGGTCCGGTCAAGTCAACCACAGGATATTGCATTGCAGCACGGCTTGGTCTTGCGCACTGATGCACCGTCCGGCCTATAGTGCGGGATGACCTCGCCACCGCCACCCTCCGGACCGGGCGACTCGCTGTCGCTGAGCGAGGTCATGCGCCTGCTTGCCGCCAAGAAACTGCCGCCGGTGGACAAATGGCACCCAGACCATTGCGGCGACAGCGACATGCGGATTGCCACCGACGGGACCTGGTACCACCAGCGCACCCCCATCGGCCGCCCGGCGATGGTGAAGCTGTTTTCGACCATATTGCGTCGGGAGGCCGATGGTACGCATGTACTGGTGACGCCGGTTGAAAAACTCGACATCGCCGTTGATGACGCGCCGTTCGTCGCAGTCGAACTGCAAAGTGAAGGCGAGGGGTGGGCGCGTAAGCTCGGGTTTCGGCTGAATGTTGATGATTGGGTCGTCGCCGGTCCGCAAAATGCGCTGCGAATCGAGTTCGCGGCGGATGGCACACCGCGTCCCTATCTTCACGTGCGTCGCGGGCTGGAGGCCCTGATCAATCGGCCGGTTTTCTACGAGCTGATCGAATTGGCGCTCTCGGAGAATGCAGACCCCCAGGGTCTTTGGAGTGATGGCGCATTTTTCCCGATCGGCACTGCTGCATGACATCGGTGGTGATGCACCCGCTGATCGGCGCGTTGCGGAATGCCCTGCAAGGCGATTCGGGGCCTGCGCTGCGCGGCGACTGGGATTTTGCCGAAGGACGTTCGCCCGCTGCCAATCTGACACCGGCTGCGGTGTTGATTCCGGTCATCCTGCATCCGGAGCCGACCGTGCTTTTGACACGGCGGACTGAAACCATGCGCCGGCATGCGGGACAGGTTGCGTTTCCGGGGGGGCGGATCGACGCGGAGGATGCCAGTGCTGTGGCCGCCGCACTGCGGGAGGCGCAGGAGGAGGTCGGTCTTGATCCGGCGCTCGTCGATATCCTTGGGGTAACCGATATTTATGAAACCGGCACCGGCTATTCGATCACGCCGGTCATCGGCTTGATTCCGCCGGGTGTTGCGCTGGCGGCGGCAGAGGCGGAGGTTGCGGCGCTGTTCGAAGTGCCGTTGGCGCATCTGCTGGATGCTGCGAATCACCAGATACGTCAGGCGGAATGGCAGGGCCGGTTGCGCAGTTTCTATGAAATTCCGTGGGACGATCAGCGGATTTGGGGTGCCACCGCCGGGATGATCGTCAATCTGTCACGGCGGGTCGGGCGATGACCGGCTGGTTGCAGGATGATGGGCTGCGCGCCGTGCTGGCGGCACTTGGCGATGCCGACACAACACGCGTAGTCGGCGGCGCGGTGCGCGACCGACTGCTGGGCCTGCCGGTGTCCGATGTCGACCTTGCAACCCGGTTGTCGCCGGAGGATGTCGTTCTTCGGCTGGAAGCGGCCGGGTTGAAGGCTGTGCCAACCGGTTTGGCCCATGGAACGATCACCGCTGTGGCTGCCGGGCGGCCATTCGAGGTGACAACGCTGCGGCGGGATGTGGCGACTGACGGTCGGCATGCCGAGGTCGCGTTCACCGATGACTGGTCCATTGACGCGGCCCGCCGTGATTTCACGATCAACGCTTTATATGCCGACCCGGCGACCGGGGCCGTGTTCGATTATTTTGACGGTCTGGCCGATATTGCGACCCGCACCGTGCGTTTCATCGGCGATCCCCTGCGACGCATTGCCGAGGATCATTTGCGCATCCTGCGATTTTTCCGCTTTCACGCCCGCTTTGGTGAAGGAAGCCCCGACGTCGCTGGTCTGGCCGCCTGCGTCGCCCGTGCCAATGACCTGATGGCTTTGTCGCGTGAACGCATTCGCGACGAGTTGTTCAAATTGCTGCGGGTTGCCGACCCGGTGCCAACGCTTGCGGTGATGCTCGACGCGGGCATCCTCAAGCCGGTGCTTCCGGAAATCGCACCGGCAGGACTGGGGCCGCTGGAGCAGGTGATTTTGCGGGAGGGCGTGGTTTCCGGCCCCCCATCGGCAATCCGCCGGTTGGCGGCACTGCTGCCACCCGATGCAGCCCTGCTCGACGATCTTGCCGGACGGCTTCGCCTGTCCAAGGCCGAACAAAAACGGCTGACCGCGACCGCCAGCCGCCTTGCCGCCGTTCCGGATGATATTGCATCGTTTGCCTATGCTGTCGGCACGGAGACGGCTGGCGACTTGCTGTTGCTGGCGCTGGGCGACGACGATGAACTGACCAGGCAATGGGAGTCGCTGTCGCGTTGGCTCAGACCGCAGATGCCGATTTCGGGCCGGGACATTCTGGCCTTTGGCATCAAAAAGGGACCGGACGTCGCGCAGGCGCTGAAGGATGTTGAGGCCGACTGGATCGCCGCCGGGTTTCCGCCCAGCCGCGAGGCTGTCCTGGCGATGGCCAGGGCCATACTGGCGCGTTGACCGCTACTTGCCCGCGCCTTCCTCCAGCATCGTCTCGTAAAAGGCGATGGCCCGCATATAATCAGCGATGTTCATATGCTCGTTGTTGCCGTGAATTTGCTCCAGATCGCGGGGCCGAATGACCATAGGCGAGAAGCGGTAGATTGCGTCGCTGACTACCCCGTAATGCCGGGAATCCGTCCCCGCCACGGTGAGAGACGGTGCGATGATAACCTTGGGATAGGTGCGGCCAATCGCCCGCTCCAGCGCCGCAAAGGCCGGTCCCTGCGGTGAAACCTGCGTCGGGTCACGCCCGCCGTCCAGCGCACGGATTTTTACCTTCGGGTCATTCACCGCCGCGATGTCATGGGCGAGCACGCTGGCCACGGTGTCGCCGGGCAGGATGCGGTGGTTGACCACTGCACGGGCCGTTTGCGGCAGCACATTGGCCTTGGTCCCGGCGTCGATGATCGTCACCGCTGTTGTGGTCCGGACCGATGCCGCCTGCGACGGAACCTTCAGCAATTGGTCCAGAACCATCCCCTTGGTCAGCCATTGGTTGGCGAGCGCGGCGCGCATGCCGAGGCCCATATGGGGACCGACCCGTTCAAAGGTCCCGGCAATCGGTTGATCGAGCCGTGCCGGAAACGGGTTGGCGGTCAGTCGGTCAATGGCCTGGGACAGCCGCACAATCGCATTCTCGTCCGATGGTGTTGAGGAATGTCCGCCGGGTGCCTCCGTCGTCAATTCGATGCTGACTGACCCTTTTTCAGCGGTGCCGATGAGGGCAACCGGTGCCGTGACGCCCTGAAGCAAGCCCTCTGTGACTGCCAGCCCTTCGTCGACCACCAGCCACGGGCGGATGCCTCGCGACTTGAGGAGGGCGGCCATGGCTTCCGCCCCGGTTCCGCCAATTTCTTCGTCATGGCCGAATGCAAGGATAACTGACCGGGTCGGCTGCCAACCCGCCGCGAGCTTGCGCTCCACCGACTCGAGCACAGCCATCAGCATGCCCTTGTCGTCCTTGCTGCCCCGACCCCAGATTGCGCCATCGGCAACGACGCCGGCGAAGGGTGGATGCGTCCAGCGCGATTCGCTGCCCGCCTCCACCGGCACCACGTCCTGGTGGGCCAGAAGCAACAGCGGCGGAAGCTTGGGGTCGGTTCCAACCCACCTGTACATCAGGCTGGACCCGGCGACCTTCTCCCGAGTCAATCGGCTGTGAACCAAGGGAAAGCTGCGTTCCAGTAAGCTGTGCAGGGCGCCGAGCGTCGCTGCGTCCGCTGCTCCTGATTCGGCGGAAATCGTCGGGATGCGAATGGCCTCCGCCAGGCGGGTCACAGCCGCCGGATCGTCACGGACTGCAATTGGCGGCAGGTTCGGTTGCGGGGCGGGGGTGAAGCGCGCTGTGTTGATCCCGATGATCCCAACAAGGATCACCAGTGCCCCGAGCAGCAGCCATGCCAGCCGTTTCATCCCGTTTCTCCCCCAGCGTCCCGCACAAAGCTCAACTGCCCCGCTTCCGACAGCGCCGGTTCAAAGCGGTAACCGTCCCGGTCAAAGTCCCGCAGCCCGTCGGGGCGGTCGATCCGATGGTCACAGATGTACCTCGCCATGCTGCCCCGGGCGCGCTTGGCGGCAAAGCTGTTGAATTTGAGCGAACTGCCGCGCCATTCCTGAAAGGTTGGCGTGACAACAGTGCCGGGCAGGCGGGCCGTTTTGACCGCCGCAAAATATTCGTTGCTGGCAAGGTTGATCAGCGTCGCATCGGCATGCTCGCGAAGCTCGTCAGCGAGCGCTTCGGCAATTTTTCCACCCCAATATTCGTAAAGGGTCCGCGCTTTGCCGACGCCAAACCGGGTCTTCATCTCCATACGGTAAGGCTGCATCAGGTCGAGCGGTCGCAAAAGGCCATACAGGCCAGACAGGATGCGAACATGGGCCTGGGCGAACTCCAGGCCGTCCGGTTCGAGCGTTTTGGCGTCGAAGCCGATATAGACATCCCCGGCGAAGGTTCGGATCGCCGGACGGGCGTTGTCGGCGGTGAACGGCAAGGCAAATGCCTTGAACCGGGCGGCATTCAATTCGGACAGCGCGTCCGATATCTGCATCAATTGTTTGATCTTGGCTGATTTCAGCTTTGCAGCCCCCTTTGCCAACCGTGCCGCCCGCTCCAGAAACAGCGGTTGGCTGGTGTCGATGTCAGGCACCGCTGAGGTCAGATCGAGCGTTTTGGCGGGGGAGATCACGGTCAACATTGCCACGACCCATAGCGCCCGGTCAGCAGGTCCGTCAAAGCAACCTGCGGTCCATGGCCTATGCCCCGACGTTGCGATAACCTTGACGCCGCGCGCTGGTTTGCGACAAGGCGGGGACTTGTCTGGTTCGTACATGCTGGACAACCATTGACGGCAAAGAATTCGAGCGGGGAGACGGCACGATGAAGACCATGATTCGCACAGCCATGATGGCGACCTTGATGATCGGTGCAGGGACCACGGGTCTGATGGTTGCAAGTCCGGCCTTCGCCGCCAAGAAGGAAGCAAAGCCTGCTGGCCCGCAATATACCAAGGCGGTTCAGATCGCTTTGATCGCCGCGCAAAAGGCGCAGACTGGCGGTGATTTGGTTGGGGCTGCGGCGCAGCTGGCGATTGCGGATGCAGCCAAGACCACTGCCGATGATATTCTGGCGGTCGGCCAGACGACCATAAACCTAGGTCTTGCCACCAAGGACAATGCTCTCCTTGAAAAGGGGCTTGAGGTGGCGCTGTCGAGCGGCAAGGTCGCGGCAACCGAAGTGCCGAAATACTACCGGAACCTTGGTGCCATCGCGCTTCAGCGCAATGATTATACCAAGGCAATCCGTGCCTATGTGGAACTGGACAAGGTTGCACCGTCCGGCGGTGAAACGGCGGTCAACCTTGCCGAAATGTATCAGCGGATAAAGCAGACCCCGCAAGCAGTTGCGACCTTTGCCCGCGCGATTGCTGCCAAGAAGGCAGCCGGCGAAGTTGCCCCGGAAGTCTGGTACCGCCGCTCGCTCGCCATTGCCTATGACGCAAAACTCCCCAGTGAAACACTGGCGTCATCGCTGGCTTTGGTGGCGGCTTATCCCAATCCGACCAACTGGCGCGATGCGCTCACCATTTTCCGGGATGGGGCAAAGTTTGACGATCAGGGCAGCATCGATGTGATGCGCTTGCAGAGGGCTGTTGGTGCGCTGGCCGGTGAACGCGATTTCGCCGAATATGCCGATACCGCTTCGCTGCGCGGTTTGCCGGGTGAGGCAAAGGCGGTTCTCGATGAGGGGATTGCCAAGGGCATGCTGTCGGCGGCCAAGCCGTTCATCAAGGATTTGCAGGTCAATCTCGGCGCGCGGGTGCCCAAGGACAAGGCGTCGCTGCCGGCGCTGGAGAAAGAAGCCAAGGCGGGTCCGAATGCCAAGCTCATGGCCGCCGTTGGCGACGGTTATCTGGGCTATGCCAATTACGCGAAGGCGGCAGAGGCCTATCAGCTCGCCCTGACCAAAAAGGGTGCCGATCTGATTGTCATCAACACCCGGCTCGGCATTGCGCTGGCGCTTGCTGGTGACAAGGCGGGGGCAACGGCAGCCTTTGGTGCGGTCAAGGGCGGATCGCGCGAGACTTTGGCGAAATTCTGGCTGGCCTACCTGTCGAACAAGGCCTGACGCGGGGACGTGAACGGGTCGCTTTCGGGGCGGTCCGATCCCCATAGCCAAAGCGCAATGCGCGTCGTATAGGGCGGCGCTTCCTGTTGGCGCGCGCGGAGGCGAAAAGATGGACATTCGGCTTGGACTGACCTTTGACGATGTCCTGCTGGTGCCCGCTGCCTCCGAAATCCTGCCGAGCGAAACCAATGTTTCTACCCGGCTGACTCGCGAGATTTCACTGTCGATCCCGGTGCTGTCGTCGGCGATGGACACGGTTACCGAGGCGGACATGGCCATTGTCATGGCGCAGGCCGGCGGCCTTGGGGTGCTTCACCGCAATCTGACCGTCGATGAACAGGCACAGGCGGTTCGGCAGGTAAAGCGGTTTGAAAGCGGCATGGTGATCAATCCGGTCACGATGTTCGCCCATCAAACCCTGGCGGACGCGCTCGACCTCATGCGTCGCCACAAGATCAGCAGCATCCCGGTGGTCGAGCCGTCATTGCCGGGTCAGCCAGGGCGTCTCGTCGGTATCGTCACCAACCGCGATGTCCGCTTTGCCGAGAATCCGGATCAGCCGATCAGCGAACTGATGACGCACCAGAATTTGGCAACGGTCCGCGCAGGCGTCTCGCGGCAGGAGGCGCAGCGGTTGCTGCACCAACGGCGGATCGAAAAACTGCTGGTTGTCGACGACGACGGGCGCTGCGTCGGGCTGGTGACGGTCAAGGATATCGAAAAGGCAGTGACCTATCCGGATGCGACCAAGGACGGCACCGGGCGGCTGCGTGTCGCGGCGGCGACGACAGTCGGGGACAAGGGCTGGGAGCGCAGCCAAGCGCTGATGGATGCCGAATGTGACCTCATCGTCATCGACACCGCCCACGGTCATAATCTGGAAGTGGCGCGGGCGGTCGAGCGGATCAAACGCCATTCCAATTCGGTCCAGGTGGTTGCTGGCAATATCGCGACCTCCGAGGCAACGCGGGCGTTGATCGATGCCGGCGCCGACGCAGTGAAGGTTGGGATTGGTCCAGGATCAATCTGCACGACCCGGATTGTTGCGGGCGTTGGCGTTCCCCAGCTGACCGCCGTGCTCGATGCGGCCGACGTCGCAGCCAAAGCCGGAATCGGCGTCATCGCGGATGGCGGCCTCCGCACCTCCGGCGATGTTGCCAAGGCGCTGGCGGCGGGCGCATCAGCGGTAATGATTGGCAGCATGCTGGCAGGGACTGCCGAGGCTCCCGGCGAGACGTTCCTCTATCAGGGGCGCGCCTACAAAGCCTATCGCGGGATGGGATCGGTCAGCGCCATGGCGCGCGGGTCGGCGGACCGTTATTTCCAGCAGGACATCAAGGACCAGATGAAGCTGGTGCCGGAGGGGATTGAAGGCCAGGTGCCGTTCAAGGGTCAGGCCCGTGAAGTGCTGCACCAGCTGGTCGGCGGCGTACGGGCGGCGATGGGTTATACCGGATCGCGGTCCCTCGCCGAACTGCGGGACCGCGCCCGCTTCGTCCAGATTACCGGTGCGGGTCTTAGTGAAAGTCATGTCCATGATGTGACAATCACCCGCGAAGCCCCGAACTACCCAACCCGGTGACGCCCGCCGCCCGCCTTCAGGCCGCCATTGAGATATTGGACAGCGTCGCCGGGTCCGCGCGTGATGGCGGAGCCGCAGCGGACACGCTGATCGTCCGCTATTTTCAGGATCGGCGCTACGCCGGGTCGAAGGATCGGCGTGCGGTTCGTGAACTGGTCTATGACGCCATCCGGTCCCTCGGGGAGCGTCCGAAAAGCGGGCGTGCGGCGATGATCGGCTATGCCCGGGCCCACGCGCCGCAGTTGCTGGAGCTGTTTGGCGGCGATGGCCATGCCCCTGCGGAGATTGTTGAGGGCGATCTGGCAACCGAGCCGGGTCTTGCCCCTGGATGGTTGATGAAGCGATTGCGCCAGCAATTCGGTCGCGACTGCGATGCCGAAGTGCGGGCGCTGCTGGCACGGGCACCCCTCGACCTGCGGATCAACCGGCTTGTCGGCGGGGATGTGACCATCGACGGTGCGGTGCCCACGCCATTTGCACCGGGCGGTTTGCGGATTGCCGAAAATCTCCGGATCGAATCGCATCCCGCCTATCTGGCCGGTCAGGTTGAAATCCAGGACGAGGGCAGCCAGCTCGCGTGTCTGGCAGCAGCAGCCAAACCCGGCGAGCTTGTCATCGACCTGTGTGCGGGGGCAGGGGGCAAGACCTTGGCACTCGCGGCTGCGATGGCGAATGAGGGGCAGTTGATCGCCTGCGATACCGATCGTGGACGATTGTCGCGGTTGGCCCCCCGGGCGGCACGGGCGGGGGTCGATATCATCGAAACCCGGTTGCTGAACCCGAACCGGGAATTGGAGGCATTGGCGGACCTTTCCCAAAAGGCCGATCTGGTGCTGATTGACGCGCCTTGCTCCGGAACCGGGACCTGGCGGCGCAACCCTGAGGCGAGATGGCGCCTGACCCCGGACCGTATGCAATCCCTGACAATTTTGCAGTCCCGATTGCTCGATATTGGCGCGGCCCTGGTCAAGCCAGGCGGGCGGCTGGTCTACGTCGTCTGTTCGCTGCTGCCGGAGGAAGGGCATCTTCATTTCGACGGGTTTTTTACCCGGAATCCGGGCTTCCGACCGACTGCGTTTCAGCTGCCAACCATGACCACGCCGGCCCCATCCACGCTGCTGACACCCCGGCAACATAACAGCGACGGTTTTTTCATCGCTGTCTCATCATTTGTCTGATATTGTTCCGGTTGTTCCGATTCGATTTGGAGAGTCGACGATGCGGTTTGGACTGATGTTTGTCGCGCTCGGGGGGGTGTTGACCTGCACCGCCGCAGTAGCGGCGCCTGCCGTTGAAACTATTCTCCCGGCGTCGCAGCAACGGGTTGAAGCCGGGTTTTCGGCTCTCGCCAAGGGGCAGACCGCCGTCGCAGTCGACGAATTTGAAACGGCATTGGCGGTCGATCCGCGCAACCGGCAGGCGTATATTGGCCTCGCCCGCGCCGCCCGCGCCCAGTCGCTTCCAGGTAAAGCGGTCAAATATTACCGCGAAGCATTGCAGCTCGAACCCAATGATCTCGACGCGCTGCAGGGGCAGGGCGAAGCGCTCGCCACACGGGGTGCAAAGGTCGCCGCGCAGGCCAATCTCGACCGAATTCGGCAACTTTGCAAAACCGATTGTGCCGCTGCCAAATCACTGGCGCTGGCGATAGCGCAGGCGCCGTCGCAAACCGTTGCTGCGACCAACGCACCGGTCGCCGCCAAAAATTAGCTCGATATAGCTGCTGCGAGTAGAGCGAATTCCCGAACCGTCAGGGTTTCGGCCCGCCGCTCCCCATCGATCCCGCACGTGGTCAGGGACTCAACCCCACCGCGCAAAGATCTGAGGCTGGCGCGCAGCATTTTCCGCCGCTGGCCGAAGGCTGCAGCCGTGACCGCTTCAATGGCTCGCATCGGCACATCCAATATGGGTGGCGTCGGGACGATATGCACCACCGCTGATGACACTTTGGGTGGCGGCGTGAAGGCTTTTGGCGGCAGGTCGAGTGCAATTTTCGGGCGAGAACGCCACTGCGCTAGGACCGAAAGCCGACCATAGGCATCGCTGCCCGGTGTCGCGACAATCCGTTGCGCAACTTCCTTCTGGAACATCAATGTCAGGGAGGACCACCAGGGCGACCAAGGGTCGGCGGTCAACCAGCGGACCAATAGTGCCGTTCCGATATTATAGGGCAGATTGCTGACGATATGGGCTGGTTCACCCAGCAGCATGCGTTCGTCAATTGCCATCGCATCATCGGCAACGACCCGCAGTCGCCCGCTTGCTGCATCTGCGATTTGGGCGAGGGCCGGCAGCGCGCGGTCGTCCCGCTCCACGGCGGTCACCTTGGCCCCGGCTTTGAGCAGGGCACGGGTCAGTCCGCCCGGGCCCGGACCCACTTCGTAAACCATCGCCCCGTCAAGATTGCCTGGCACCCGGGCAATCTTGTCGAGCAGTTGCAGGTCCATCAGGAAATTCTGCCCTAGCGATTTTTTGGCCGCCAGTCCGTGGCGCGCGATGACTTCACGCAGCGGCGGCAATTGCTGGAGCGTGAGGGTCACGCGCCGAGGCGGCGGGCAGCGCAATCGGCTGCCAAACGGATCGCCGCAATCATCGCATCCGGCCGGGCAATCCCTTTGCCCGCGATGCCAAAGGCGGTGCCGTGATCCGGCGCAGTTCGGACGATGGGCAGGCCGAGCGTCATGTTGACCCCTTCGTCGAAATACAGGGCCTTCAAGGGGATCAACGCCTGATCATGATACATGCAGATCGCCGCGTCATAGTCGGCTCTGGCGCGGGCGTGGAACATGCTGTCGGCGGGAAGTGGCCCGACCACATCGATGCCGTCGGCCCTCAGCAGGTCAATGGCAGGCTGGATGATGTCAATTTCCTCGCGGCCAAGCGCGCCGCCTTCGCCAGCGTGCGGGTTGAACCCGGCGACGGCGAGGCGGGGATGTTCAATGCCAAAATCCCGTTGCAAACCACGGACAACGGTTTGGGCCCGCTTGACGATCAGGTCAGTATTCAACTCCTTCGCCGCGTCGATCAATGGCATATGCAACGTAACCGGAACGGTTCGGAGTGTCGGTCCAACCAGCATCATGGCGGTCCGGTCATAGGCGACGCCACAGCGCTCCGCGACAAATTCTGTTTGCCCGGGATGCGTGAAGCCGATTGCGTAAAGTTGTCCCTTGGAAACCGGAGCGGTTACCAACGCGCCGGCGACACCACTGCGGGTCAGGCCAACGGCTGCTTCCAAACTGTCCAGCGCACAGCGTGCCCCGCCGAGGTCGGGCTGACCGGGCACAACGATGTCAGCGTCCGGGACTTCGATCAGCGGCAGGGCGTCGTCAAATGCCTCCTGCGCCTGCATCGGGCCGTCGATTGACACCAACGGCCCGTCCCAGACCAGTTCAATGCTGGACCGGTTGCCAACGGCGAAAAAGGCGGCAAGGCCGAACTCGGCGCGCATTTGCCAGGCCTTGGCAACGATTTCCGGCCCAACGCCAGCAGGGTCACCAAGTGCAACGGCAAGTGGACTAAGCAACAGTTCGCCTATCGGTAATCGACAATGGCATCACGCCGCAGATCGCGTAGATAGCGCTGGGCGGCCCGGTTGACCCGTTCGTCGTTCATCTGGGCATAGACTTCGTCCTTGGACGGGCCCTTGACCTCCTGCACCGTGCTGTCGTCGCGTCCGCACAGCACCAGCACCCGGACCCCATCCTTGCGGGAGCCGAACGGCGGCGTCGCTTCGCCAACCCGCATGTTGCGCATCATCGACTGAAGCGCCGCGGGAAGGTTCTTCAATTGCACCGCGTCATTGGCGACCACATCGGCACCAATTTCGCGCCCGACATCATCGGCGCGACCGCAGCCGCCCATTGCCTGGGTTTTGACCTGGAGCGTCTTGACCATCTCGCCGGCGGCTTTTTCGTCGGTGTCCGGCTTGAAGGTGATCGAAATCTGCTTGAGCGCCAGCGTGACGGCGTCAGGGTCTGCGGCCAATATCTGCTTCTTGTCGATCAGGTGCAGGATGGTGACACCGGTCGCGGTCCGGATCGGATCGCTATAGTCGCCCTTTTCCAGCGTCTTGAGCTTCTCGGCGAGCGGCGTTGCCAGCTGTTCCGGTTGCACGAGCCCGAGATCGCCACCAACGGCGGCCGTTGATGCCTGGGAGAATTGCCGGGCATAGGCAACGAAGGAGGCTCCGGCCCGGACCTGATCGAGAATTCGCTGGGCCCCGGCCAGCACCTGCGCTTCATTTTCGCTGGTCGCTTCCAGGAAAATCTCGCCGACTCGGTACTGGGTTTGCCCCTTGGATGCCTCCAGCTTCTTGATGACAGCTTCGACTTCATCGTCACCGACATTGACGAAGGGCTCGACGCGGCGGCGCAGCAAACGGCTCCAGGCAAGCTCCGCCTGAATTTGCTGCTTGAGTGAGGCAGCAGAGGTCTCCCGCTCTTTCAGATAGGCGGTGAACTGCTTTGGGCTTTGCTTGAAATTACCGGCCACCCGGGTGAAGGCCGAATTGACCTCGGCCGGTTCAATCTTGACGTCATGCTCGCCCGCTTCGGCGATTTGCAGCTTTTCGTCGATCAGGTTGCGCAAAATTTGCAGGCGCAGCCGTTCGCGCTCTTCCGCTTCGATCTTGCCGCCGTTGGCGGTCACGACAAGATTCAGCCGCTGGTCGACATCGGTGTCGGTAATCACCGCGCCGTTGACCATGGCGGTTGCCTTGCGCACGAACGGGTCCTGCTGCCCGAGCACCACGATTTCCGGATTGGAATCCCCGCCAAACAGCGGTGCATTTGCCTCAGGTCCCGGTCCATCCTGTCCGGTCACCGGTGTCGTTCCTAGCAGGGCCACAGCCCCTAGCAGCCAATATGGGCTACGCACTCTCATTCGTTTCTCCGCCCCGAACTACGGCCAATATGGCTCAGTGAAGGCGCGCCCATAACAGGATGATCCTGAACCGGCGCTGCACATCCGCAGATGCTCTTAGCGCCCGAGGTTCTTCAGCGCCAGTCGCAGCCCAAAGGTATTGCCCCGCGCCACGTCGCGGACCTGCGTATAGTCGCGCCGCCAGGAAATGCCGAACTCCAGGCATTCATCCTCATAGGCGATGCCGATGCGGTGGCGGACCGGGTCAAACCCGTCGGCAAGACTCAGCAGATCGTCGCGGCGGCTGGTCAGGTCGAGGATCGCCGATCCGAACACCGACCAATAGCGGCTGACCTGCACCCGCCCGCCGGCCCGGACTTCTTCCCGGTCGGGTAGATCCTCCAGCGCGATATCGCGGTTCAGCCGACTATAGCCGATTTCGGCAAAGGTGCGGCGGCTGCCGACCGTCGCGTCAATCTCGTTCCGGCGGATGGCAAAGCTGTTCTTGTCGATGCGCCAGCGGTGGGTGATGTCGAGCTTCCGCCCCAGACGAAACGATGTCCGCCCAACATAATCGGACAATTGGCGATCAAGCCCGCTGCCAACCGGAAACACGCCGGGTTTTTCGGCCAACCGGTAACTTTGCCCGGCCTCGGCAATGACCCCGACGCCGGGGCGATCCAGCGTCCAGCGAGCGCCATAGGTGATCCGCGCTCCGCCTTCCCACCGATCATATCCGGGGAAGCGGTTGATATCGAACAGGTTCAGGTCTTCCAGATCGACCGACCGGGCATCCTCGTTGACGATGCGGTTATTCTGGCCGCCACTGCTGCCGACGAACTGGATGCGCGGTGTCAACGTCTGGGTTCCCCCGAAGGCGAGGCCGGCAAAGGGCCATTCCACATCAACCGCAACCGCCGCCAGTCCGCGCGCCTGCACACCGTCTCGCCCGGTGTAGGTCGGAACCGTTGAAGCGGCCGAATTCTGGACATTGTAAACATCACCGCGCGCCGTCCCGGTCAGGGTTACCCGCTGACCAAAGGGTGTCAGTTTGCTCAGGTCCCACCGCACGCTGGCGAGCGCCCGCTGCGAATCCTCACCGGCGCTGCGGGTGATGGCCAAGGTGTTGGCGCGCACTTCCAGGCGGCCGCCAAGCGCGAATGCATCCAGGTCCGGCGTCCAGTGAAAATCGATCAGCGGCAATGCGATGGGCTGGGTTCCCTGCCGTTGCCCAAGTCGCAGGGTTTGGAAGGACCACCCGGCAATGGACAGGTAGGAGTCGCTGGCAAAACGCTCCAGTTGGTAGGAATTGCGCAGCGTCACATCGCGTGAAATGTCATAGCGGCGTGGGAAGGTGTCGTCGGTGGTGAAGCGAAAGCCGAACGTCGACCGCCAGTCGCGATTGTGCTGGAATTGCCCATTGGCATGGAAATAGCCGCGGAACTGGCTGAACGGATTGAGGGCACCGGTGATGCGGGACACCGTGCCGACCATGCCAATCTTGAAGGGCCCATCCGACGTCAATCGCCGGTATTGCACCGCCACCGCCGGATTCGCGGCGCTGTAGATGGTCGGGGTCACCGTAAGGTCGCTGCTCGGCGTCAGCGGCACATAATAGGGCAGGGACAGCTCGACGCCCAAGGACCGGCTGTAGCGCAGGTCAGGCACCAGCAAGCCGCTGGTATTCCCGGCGGTGCCGTCCGGATGGGAGAAGCTCGGCAGATAGACAATGGGAATGCCCAGCAGCTCGAAATAGGCGTTCCGGTAACTCAACCGGTGCTTTGCTGGGTTGTGGATGACCTTGACTGCCCGGATCTGCCAGACCGGTGCCCGGGCGCATCCATCCTCCCCCGTGGTGTCGCAGGGAGAATAGACCGCACGACTGAGATTGCTGATGTCGTCGACGCGGGTACCGCTCCGTGCCGCCAGTCGCCCTCCGTCCTGCAGCACCAGCAGGATATTCTCGATGGCTGCATCCCGCAGCGTGTCGGAGACATTGACCTTGTCACCAAAGGCCTGGTTGCCGCCCGGGTCGGTGACAATGACATTGCCGCGCGCCTCCACAAAGCCGGTACGGCGGTTATAGGCCACTTCGCTGGCGCGCAGCCGGTATTCGCCGCGAACGATCAGGACATTGCCGGTGGCGGTGACAATCTCCGCCTTGTCATCATAGCTCATGCGGTCGGCGGCAAAATCGACGGTGTCGCTCGGCAGAGGCTCTGCGGTGCCCTGCGCCACGGCCGGAACAGCGCTCGCCAGCAGCAGGACGGTAAACAGGCGGCGCACATGATACTCCTGTGGTTCCCCCGCCTCATAGGATGCGGGGGAGGGGGCGGCAAGGCGGTCCCGCATCGACCCGGGCGCCCAGTCCGGCTATGGCAATCACATGAAACTCACGTCCGCCATCGCGATTTACTTCCTGATCTGGTCGCTAACCTTGTTCGCCGTCTTGCCAACCGGGGTCCGCACTGCCCGCGAGTCCGGGGAAGCGGGTGTGCCGGGTCAGGCCGACAGCGCCCCGCAATCGCCAGACCTTTGGCGCAAGGTCAAGCTGACGACGCTGATCTCCGCGATTTTGTTTGCGCTGTTCTACGCAAACTATGTCGGCGACTGGATCGGGATGGACGACATCCTACCCGCGTTGCGACCACCAAACAGCTAGTTGCGAATGCGCTCCAGCGCCTGCGCCAGTGCGACATAGAGTTTGCCAGTGTCGGATGCCAGCAAGGTAATCTGCAGTGAACTGGCTTCACGTTCACCGGCAACACTGCGCATCAACTGTTCAAAATCATTGACATATCGCCGCACAGAATCACGAAATTCCGGTTCGGTTTCGTACTGGCGGACAATTGCCTTGGCGGTGCCGCGGTCGAGCAGCTTGACCGAGCGCCGCGTGAAGATCGACCGGTCGCCGCGCAGGTAGGCGGTCCAGCTACTGTCGCTGACATCAATCGCCAATGCCTTGGCGATATCGATGGACGCAGAGTTGAGCGCATCGATCAGCAGCGTCGCGCGGCGTGACATGTCCTGCCGTGATGCATCCTCAAGCCGGACATCGGCTTCCTGAATCCGGGTTTCCACCAATGTGGCGGTTTCCAGCACTGCCAGCATCTGCCGCGACAGGCGCTCCCCGGCACCTCGGGCCGCATCGGCGCTCGCCTCACTCGCCGCCGTCAGTTGCGATAATTGGCGAATGACCGGGTCGGTAAAGGACGTGCGCATCGCAGCATCTCCCGCCGCTGCCAGCGAGGTTCTCGAATCGAGGATCGCCCGGTCGAGCGCTTCCCGCATCGCCCCTTCGGCCTGCGCCGCCACATCCCGGGCGCGGACGAGCGCCTCGAGCAGCTTGGTGGTCGCGGCCAGCGCTGCCGCGTCCGTGCCCTGCTCGATCTCGCCGACCAGTTTGTTGGCTGTTGTCAGCCGGGCGGTAATCGTCGACATCAGGGTATCAAGGCCGTCGCGCTGCTGGGAAAGGGCATCTGCCGCCGCTGCGATGGCCGAACGACTGGATTCAACCGGCTGGGCAACTGCAGCTGCCTTGCTCGAAGTCGCGTCGATTTCGCTGCCAAGCGCATCGACCGAGGCCCGCACTCCGTCAACGGCGCTTCCCGTTGCCGCCAGACTATCGGGCAGGGTGGACGACAACGTCACGACCGACGCGGTGATGGAGTCGTGCATCGCGGCGACCGCTGTTTCAAGCGCACGGGTTTGGTCGGCGCTCGCCTCAAGCGGGCTTGAAAGGCCGTGGACTTGCGTCAGGAATTCCTGAAGGCGCAGACTGAGGCCATCGAAAATGGCCACACTGCTCTGCGCGGCGTTGCTCAGTTTCGCATCGAGGACCCCAAAGCTGCGCCCATAGCTTTCGACGAGGTCGCCGCTCAGCGCTTCATGCCGGACCAATTCCGCAGTCAGCCGTTCGGCCTCGGTCGCCATCACCGCCAGCTGGTCATTGACGGTCCGTGCCGTGGTCTGGCCGAGATCGGTCAGGATCGCCTTCGCCTGGCCCGTCGCGGTCACCACCGCTTCGACCTGAATGTCCACTGCCTTGCGAGCCGCATCGAGCGCATCGGAGGCCCGGGTCATGGCGGCATCTACGCTGGTTTCCAGCCGCGCCGATTGCGCGCCGAACTGCTCGGCCGTTGCCGTACTTTCCGCATTGATGGCCGCCAGCGTCGCCCGGAGCTGATCCGCCGAAACCTCGGCCCGGGCCTTCAGGTCTTCGTGCCGACCCGCGACGCTGCCCAGCAACAGGTCGACTTCGCTAATCTGGGTCCTCGCACTGGCGGCGCTGTCGCCAATCAGAGCTTGAATCGCCAAGGCCTGCTGCTGTGCCAGCGGCAGCGTATTGATAACATTGGCCAGTTCCGCATTCGCCGCAGTACTGCCAATGCTCAACTGCTCCAGTAGTGCGAGAATTGCCGACTTGTCCCGACCGAGCGTCCCGGAAATCGCCGCCGTCCGCAGTTCGAGATAGCCTGCCGCATCAACGAGCGACTCGGCTTGGGTTGCAAGCGTTTGGCGGACGTCCTCCACACGCGCGGCAACAGCGGTCAGCACCCCGTCAATGGCGTCAATTTCCCGCCGCGTCCGCGCCGTCACTTCGCTGAAATGCGCTTCGGCCGCGGCAATCCGGTTAAGCGCGGTGCGGGTCTCGCCCGGAGCGGCGCGGGCCAGCATTAGTGCGACCAGCCAGATCGCGGTCAATGGCGCGGTAATTCCAGCAGCAATCCCGCCCAGCCCGACGAGCGTGACCTCGGTAGGGGGCAAATACCGGACGAGCAGGTAGATGGTCGCAACTGACACGGCGAGCCACAGGAACGAGGCAATTGCCGCCAATAGGATCGCCGTCCGCCACGGCCGCGTCTGACGTTCGCCTGCGACATGTTCCGCAACATCGGACAGCGGGCGACGGGTTGAGGCTGGCTTGGTCGCGCTGGCCGTCGTGGCAGTGGCAAGCGAGCGCATCATGTCCGTCAAGTCTCCGATCTACCGGGCGGACTGTAACACTCCCGGCCCGGTGATGACAGCCTGCGGTGCCGGAAAGCTTGGCAATCCGGCTGCGACAGCCCAGAAAGCATTTGGGCGGACAAAATGGGGGACTGGGACCGCGATGGCGATTGTGGCGCTGCTGAGCGCACATCATTGCAGCGACGGTGGCGAGCCCTGGGGCTTGCTGGCCGTCGGCGGCCTGCCCATCGTTGGGCGGCAGTTGCGACAGGCCGCGCAGGCAGGCGTTGGCCGCGCCATCGTGAAGGTAGAGGCTCCTACACCCGACCAGCTCATTGCGCTTGAACGGCTTGGACCAGGCCTGACAATCGTCCGTGACGGTGTCGAATTGGCCGTTGCCATTGGTGCCGATGATGTCCTGCTGTTTGCTGAGGGGTTGATCGTCGATCAGGCAGCGATCGGGCAGATGATCATCCTCGATAGCGCAGCGCTCGCGGTCTGGTCTGGTGAAGCACCGCCAGAGGCCGAGCGGATCGATCACCAAAGCTGTTGGGCCGGGCTGGCCAGAATTCCGAACCAACTGGTCATCGAGACCGCGCGGACGCTGGATGACTGGGATATGCAGTCAACGCTGCTGCGGGTCACATCGGCATTGGCCCCGGAACGATTCGCTGTTGATGCTGCGGGTCGACCGGACTGGCAGATCGCTCGCACACCCGAGGCAGCCCATTTGCTGACCGATCGTTTGCTGCGGGGCAAACAGCTTGGTCACGGCAATTGGGTACTGCGATATGTCCAGATGCCCATTGCGGCACTGTTGACCCGTTGGTTGCTCCCGACGCGCGCGACAGCATTTGCGCTGCGTACCGCAGGAACCGTCACTGGCCTTGCCGCAGCGACGGCCTTCGCAACCGGATGGGTATCGACTGGCTTAGCTCTCGCATTGACCGTTGGCTTCCTGATTTGCACCGCTGAAATATTGGCGTGGGTCCGGCTTGAGGCCTTGCCTCAGGATCATCGGTGGGACTTGGCGGACCGTGTGATCGGCTATGGTTGGTTCATTGCACTGGCGGCGTGGCTGGCGCGATCAACCGCGACCGGGAGTCCCTGGCTTCTCGCTGTCATCCTCGTCGCGTTTTCCGCAGCCGCGTCCCAGCAGAGACGGCATTTCCAGCAGCTTACGGGTATCGCTCTCGACTCCTGCGGCGTTGCCGAACGACGTACTGGTCGGATGGTAGCCGTCCCTGACACGCTCAGCTGGACGTTGATCCCGTTCGCCTGGCTGGGCTTTTGGCAAATCGGCTTGGCTGTTCTCGCGGCCTATGCCGGGTTGCTGTTCTTTGTGACCCAGGCGCAGCTGTTTCGGAATTTGCGGCAGTTGGCGATCAGTCAGCAAAAACAGCGAGTTTGAATTCGGCCGTCGCGCCGAAGCGCAATTCTCCAGATTCCTTTAGCGCTCGTTAACCCTGTTCGGCCTATGCCGATGGCCGAGAGGTGAGGTGACCGACACAGACCGGACCCGGATGGCGACTGATACCACCGCTGCGCGCAACCGCGCCCAGCGGGGGGAGGATTTGCGCGCCGTCAGCGGCAGTAGCATTTTCGGACCGGCAGCCCAGATCAGCGACCAGCGCAAGTCGCTGCTGCGCGGGCTGGCGGATTCGTTGGCCCGGGAGGTCAGCCAGTCGCTGCGCCTGGCAATGTCGGGCAGCAGTCCGGCGTCCGAAGTTCATGGCAGTTTCAGCGTGATTCCGCCGGTTGAACTGGCCAATCGGCTCGGGGAGCTACCGGTCTTCCGAACGCCGTCGATGCTTGGACTATTGTTCCGGCATACCGATGAGCACTTGTTCCACCGCCGACTCGGGTCCGCCGTTCCGGCAATGGCCGGGCCGATTGGCCGGATGGCGCAATCTGCCGATCCGGTCTTGGCCCAGAATGCGATGGCCCTGGTCATCGTCATGGCCCGACGCTCTGACCCCGCCGGAATTCCGTTGCTGTCGATGGATGAGGTCGGACGGACCGATCTGGAGCAAGTGGTATGGCAGGTGGCGGCGACGCTTGGCTCCTTGTCGGACGCCATCGACCGCGACCCAGCGCTCCCACTTGCCGCCCGAATGGTGCTGTCAGACCATGCGCCGGAGCGGGCCGTCGGGGAACGTGCCATGGTTCTCGCTGGCAATCTGGAACGGGCCGGTTGGGGTGGGAATGACCTGATCCTCGATCTGATCGCATCCGGTGCGATCCATCTGGCCGCCGCACTGCTCGCCATCCGGTGCAATCTGCGGTACAGTGATTGTCTCGACATTTTAATTTCGGATGAGCCGCTGTGCTGGGCGGTCCTTGCCAGCGGGGCCGATCTGGCATCACCGGCATTGTTCCGGTTGCTGGCCGATGGGCAGGGCCGGGGGTCGGCTGCAACCGAAGCTGAAACCCATGCCGCTGCGCTTTCGGTTACCGACCGCGACGACATCTTGCGGGATTGGCGACG
This sequence comes from Synechococcus sp. UW140, assembly GCA_943368345.1. Classification (GTDB taxonomy): domain Bacteria; phylum Pseudomonadota; class Alphaproteobacteria; order Sphingomonadales; family Sphingomonadaceae; genus JADCGM01. The sequence continues at coordinate 115,594 of CALRKY020000004.1, forward strand.
GGACCCGGTCTACCGGGCGGCGCGATCAGCGATCCAGACATGACCGATCTGCGCGGGATCAAGGGCTCCGGCCCGATTCATGCCCGGTTGGCGACCGCGATCCGCTCCATCGTCGTGGAGGCGGAGAGCATGGCAAAGATCAAGGATGCCCACCCCCGCTACAAAGGCTATGCCGACGATATCGCAGGAGCAGCTCGACACCTGCTGGGCCTATTGGTTGACGCCCAACCTGCCGCTGGTCCGAGCGCCCAGCGGGTGAATATCGTTGAACTCGCTGACCGGGCGCACGGTATGGTACTGCTGCGGGCGCGGGACAAGCAGTTGCGATTTCCCCCGTTGGTCAGCCCGGCGCAGCATGTTTGCGGTGATCCCGGGCATATCCTGCAGATACTGGTCAACCTGCTTGGTAATGCCGTGAAGTTCACGCCGGAGCGAGGGCGGATCGACATGCGCTGCCACACCTCCGGCGGGATATTGCATCTGGATGTCTGCGACACCGGGCCAGGCGTTCCCGAAGAAGCGCAGGAACGGGTGTTCCGCGCATTTGAGCGCATGGCTCCGTCCGACGGCGTCGGCCTTGGCCTCGCCATTTCCCGCGATCTGGCCCGGCAGATGCAGGGGGATCTGCTGCTTTTGCCGAGTGCGACCGGCGCGCTATTCCGCCTGTCGCTGCCCGTCGGTTAGCGCTGGTCGATCGGGACGTAGGCCCGTGCTGTCGCGCCATTGTACAATTGGCGCGGCCGCCCGATGCGTTGATCCGGATCAGCGATCATCTCGTTCCACTGCGCTACCCAGCCGACGGTCCGCGCCAGTGCGAACAGGGCGGTGAACATCGACTTCGGAAATCCGATGGCAGACAGGATCACACCCGAATAGAAATCGACGTTGGGGAACAGCTTTTTCTCGATGAAATAATCGTCACTCAGCGCCAGTTCTTCGAGCCGCAGCGCAACGTCAAAAATCGGGTCGGTCACGCCCAGCGCTCCCAGCACTTCGCGCACCGTTTGCTGCATCACGGTCGCGCGCGGGTCATAGTTTTTGTAGACGCGGTGACCAAAGCCCATCAGGCGGAACGGGTCATTTTTGTCCTTCGCTCGGGCGATGAATTCTGGAATCCGCTCGGGGCGACCAATTTCATGCAGCATGTCGAGCGCGGCTTCATTGGCACCGCCGTGGCTTGGACCCCATAGGCAGGCGATCCCGGCGGCGATGCAGGCGAAGGGATTGGCACCCGATGATCCGGCGAGCCGGACTGTCGAGGTCGACGCATTTTGTTCATGGTCGGCATGAAGGATGAAAATCCGGTCCATGGCCTTTTCGACGACCGGATTGACGACATATTCCTCGGCTGGAACACCGAAGGTCATCTGCAGGAAATTGCCGGTATAGGACAGGCTGTTGTTGGGATAGCGGAACGGTTGGCCCGCCGCATATTTATACGCCATCGCCGCAATCGTCGGCATCTTGGCGATCAGCCGGTGGCTGGCGATCAGCCGCTGTTTGGGATCATGGATATCGGTCGAATCGGGGTAGAAGGCCGACAGCGCGCCGACGACACCGCACATGATCGCCATCGGATGCGCGTCGCGGCGGAACCCGCGGTAGAAGGTGGACAGCTGTTCATGGACCATCGTGTGCCGCGAAATGGTCCGCACAAACTCATCATGCTGATCGGGGTTCGGCAGTTCGCCGTGCAGCAGCAGGTAGGAGGTTTCCATGAACGAGGATTTCTCGGACAGCTCGCCGATGGAATAGCCCCGGTGAAGGAGGACGCCCTCGTCGCCGTCGATATAGGTGATCTTCGATTCGCAGGCCGCCGTGCTGGTAAAACCAGGGTCGAAGGTGAAGGCCCCGGTCTGGGCATAGAATTTCCGGATGTCGACAACATCCGGGCCAACGGTGCCGGACAGGACCGGATAGTCGAACGATTTGCCAGCCAGATCAAGTTTCGCGGTGTCGGCCATGGTTATCACTTCCCCTGTCCTGCGCGTCATCCGCGCAGTTGATCATCAATTCGCCCCATGCTCTCGTCGCGCCCAAGGACGTCAAGAACTTCGAATATGCCCGGCGAGGTTGTCGAGCCTGTGAGCGCGGCGCGCAACGGCTGCGCTACCTTACCCAATCCAACTCCCGCCGCCTCAGCCACTTCGCGCAACGCTACTTCCAAGTTACCGGCCTGCCACTCGACCGTTGCAAATGCGTTTCGAACTGCCCGAAGATACATTGGTGCCGGGTCTTCTAGCAACTTCGCGGCGCGCTCGTCCATTGCCAGCGGGCGGCTGCGAAACAGATAGAGGCTGCTTGTTGCCAACTCGTTCAAATCCTTGGCCCGCGCCTTTAATCCGGCCATGCTGCGCAGCAGCAATTCCCGGTCATTGGCGGTCAGATCCCGATCAATTTCTGCAGCGATGCGCGGCGCCGCCAGGTCCACCAGCCGCGAATCGTCGGCGCTGCGCAGATAATGTCCGTTCACACTCTCCAGCTTCTTCAGATCAAGCCGCGCAGGTGCCCGTCCGACGCCCGAGAGATCAAACCAGGCGGTGGCCTGCTCCCGGCTGATGATTTCGTCATCGCCGTGCCCCCAGCCCAGCCGTAATAGATAATTGGACAGCGCCTCGGGCAGCACGCCCATGTCGCGGTAGGCCTCGGCCCCTAACGCCCCATGCCGCTTTGACAATTTTGCGCCGTCAGACCCGTGGATCAGCGGGACATGGGCATAGACCGGCTCCGGCCAACCCAGCGCCCGGATCATCGCCAGCTGGCGGAAGGCGTTGTTCAGATGGTCGTCGCCGCGAATGACATGGGTGACCCCCATGTCATGATCATCGACCACGACGGCGAGCATATAGGTCGGCGTTCCGTCGGAGCGCAGCAGCACCATGTCATCAAGCTCGGCATTCTGCACCGTCACATCACCCTGCACCGCATCGTTGATGGTAACGGCACCGTCCTGCGGTGCCTTTAACCGGACGACATAGGGTTGCCCGGCGGGATGATCGCTTCGGTCGCGCCATGGGCTACGCACCCGGAATGGTCGTTTGGCGGCATCGGCATCGGCCCGCATCGCTGCCAGCTCTTCCTGGGTCAGAAAACAGCGGTAACCATGGCCGGATGTGACCAGGCTCTCGGCAACCTCGGCATGGCGGGCGGCTCTGGCGAACTGATAAACCGGGTCGCCGTCCCAATTGATCCCCAGCCACGACAGCCCGTCGATGATCGCGTCAATTGCGCCCTGGGTTGACCGGGCCCGGTCGGTATCTTCGATGCGCAGGCGGAATTCGCCGCCATGGTGCCGCGCGAACAGCCAGTTGAACAAGGCGGTCCGCGCCCCGCCGATATGAAGATAGCCGGTCGGAGACGGCGCAAAGCGCGTCACCACCCGGGTTGTATTGCTTGCGCCCATGAACAACCTAGCCGAGAGTGGAGCCCCGGAACCGGGGGGACAGCGTGTCTAGCATAGCGGCGGAAGGCGTTCAAACAGGGCGCGCCCCTCGGGTTCGGGCGGCGCTGGACGCTTGGCTGAGTGCCGAACGCCACCAATTGCCACTGTGGGTTCCGGTTTCGCTCGGCGTCGGCATTGCCGCCTGGTTTGGGCTGCCGTGGCGGGAACAGTGGCAAGCGGTCGGACTGCTATTTCTGGCGGTCTCCGCGACGGGTGTGGCGCTGGGGGGATTGGCTGGGCGTGCGCTCATGGTCGCGGGACTCCTGGCGGCGACCGGCCTTGGCCTCGCCTGGCACCGTGCCGATGACGTTGCGCACATGCGGCTGAATTCAGAAATGCGTGGCGTTTTGGTCGAGGGGCGGGTGGTCGAGGCGCAACTGCTGCCGGGCCGGGAGCGGTACCGGCTGATCATCGCGCCGAATGATTCGGCCTTGCCAGACCGCGTTCGGATCAGTTTCCGCAGCCCTCCGCCAAAGGAAGCCATCGTCGGCGCTGTCGTACGGCTGCGGGCAACGTTGCGCCCGCCGGCCGGTCCAAGCGTCCCCGGCGGCTATGATTTCAGTCAGCGGGCCTGGTTTGACGGACTTGGGGCGACGGGATTTGCCGTCGGAGCAGCAGCGGTGGTGACGCCCGCGCCGCCACCCGGTGGGTTCCGGCGTCGGCTGGACGCGCTGCGGGTGGCGCTGACGGCACGGATGCAGCAAGCAGTGGGTGGGATTTCAGGCGGTGTCGCTGCAGCACTGGTGACCGGCGATACCGGGGGGATCACTGACGAGGTCAACCAGGCCTGGCGCGACAGCGGGATTGCGCATCTGTTGTCGATATCGGGTTTGCATATTGCCGTCGTGGTGGGCGGGACGATGTGGATGGTGCGGAAACTCCTTTGCCTCAGCCCGTGGTTCACCCTGCGCTATCCGGTCAAAACCATTGCCGCCGGTTTCGCTGCCGTGGCGGGCATTTCCTACACTTTGCTGGCCGGGGCGCAGGTGCCGACGGTCCGGTCCTGCATCGCGACATTGGTGGTGCTCGCCGGTCTGGCGGTTGGGCGGCAGGCGATTTCCCTGCGGACCGTCGCTATTGCGGCCTGCCTGATCCTGCTGCTGCGCCCCGAGGCGCTGACGGGGCCGAGTTTTCAGCTATCCTTTGCCGCCGTCGTTGCCATCATCGGCTTTTACGAATCGCGCGCCGGTCGGGCCATCCTGACGCCGGGGGAAGATGAGCATCTGGCCACCCGGATCGCGCGCGGGTTCGCCGGTCTGCTGATTTCGGGTCTGCTGGTCGAACTGGCGTTGTCGCCGATTGCATTGGCCCATTTCGGGCGGGCCGGACTCTACGGGGTCCTCGCCAATCTATTCGCCATTCCGTTCAGCAGCTTTGTGGTCATGCCGCTGACCGTGCTGGCTCTGTTGCTCGATACGGTTGGATGGGCGGCTCCGGTGTTCACGGCGCTACGCTGGAGCTTCGATATTCTGAACGTGCTGGCCTTCACCGTTGCCTCCTGGCCGGGTGCCGTCGTCCATACCCCGTCCTGGCCGGGGGCAGCCTTTGGATTGATGATTGCTGGTGGCCTTTGGGTGGCATTGTGGCGAACCCAGGTGCGCTGGCTGGGTCTCGCTCCGGCACTTGCCGGGCTTGGCTGGGCGGCGGTGACTCCACCCGCTGACATCATGGTCAGCCCGGACGGACGCCATGCCGCGCTCACCACCAGTCCCGGCGTCATGGCGATGCTGCGTCCCCGCGCTGGAGGCTTCATCCTCGAAATGATGGGTGGTGCCTCTGCCGCCACCCGTCTGGTCGCCCTCGACGATGTCCCGCAGGCCCGGTGTTCGCCGGAAGCCTGCACCGTGCGTCTGGAGCGCGCGGAGCGGACATGGACTGTCCTCGCAACCCGAGCCCGGATGTGGGTCGATCGGAGTGGGCTTCAGCCAGCCTG